>LNDR01000298.1 GCA_001464755.1 Rhizobiales bacterium Ga0077524 | reverse complement strand
GGCGGATGCGGCGTCACGACGGTTTCTTTCTCGAAGCTCCGCATGCCGGCGACCTCGAGCACGTTGATGAAGCGCGTGCCACGTGTGAGACCGTAGCTCTTGGCAAGTATGTCGAGCTCCATGCGGGCGATGGCGAGGTCGATCCGCTTGTCGATGGCTTCGGCCTCGATGTCGGGGAGCGCTTTGATCTTGCCTGGCAGGGTGGGGAGCTTGGACGGGACTTTGAGGGCGGCATCTTTGCCCCAGAGCCCGAGCAGGCGCACGAGCCGTTCCCGGTCTGCGCCGCGCTTCAGTTTGGCGGCGGCGAGCTGAGCGCCGAGCTCGGCATAGAACGCATGCTCGCGCGCTTGGTCGAGCTTGTTGAGAGCGCCGGTTTCACCAAGGCGCTTTGCGATCTCGGAGGCCGCTTCGGCCGCGACCTTGGCTTCCTCCAGGAAGGTGACGGCCTGTGCCGATGCTACGGCCCGAAAATACGCGCGGCGGGTGTCGGCCGCCGTCTTGAGGACACTTTCGATGGCTCTCAGCTGGGCCTGCTTGAAGCGGTGCTCGGCGATGTCACGGCGTCGCGGCAGGGTCAGCAACGACAGGACATTGACCAGCACCTGGCGCTCGATCTCGAGCACGCTGCCGTAAGCCGGACCTGAGGCGATCGATGCTGTGAGCCGCGCAAGCGAGAAGATTGGGCTCGGTGGCAAGCCCGCTTCGACGCTTTCGGCCTCCGTGGTGGCGAGTTCGGCGAAGGCGGCCTGCAGGCCACGGTTGTTGAGCAACGCAACCTGCACGGCCTTGTCGGCATTGAGCCCGCTGGCGATGATCGCGCGCACGCGCGCCTCGATGTCTGCGGCGTCAACATCGCTGCGGATGCGGCGAACGTCCTTGCCAAGCGCCTCGGCGGTTGCCGTCTCGACCTTGCTCATCCCGCCATCGGGCGTGAAGTTTGCGCATCCACTGAGCATCAACATCATACCTGTCGTTGCCAGCACGGCTCGGCTGGTGGCTTTTGCTCGCCCGCAGGCGAGGACACGTCCCCCATGTCGCTCCCCATGTCGCTTCATCAGTCGATCCCCCCGGATCTGAAATTCCTGTGTCTGCTTGACGTGTGAGTGGCAAGGCTGAGCTGTCAGTTGCGCTTTGGCACCGCGGCCGGGTCCTGTTTGGGCCGGGGTGCAACGCGTCGATTGCGCTCATCCCACGGGAGTGGATCAACCGGCCGATAGGTTTTGGTGGCGGAGGTCACGGACTGGTAGGTGATACGTGGCACGCGTGAGCCCGCGTCACTCGGATCGCGGTCGCCGAAGACCCTCGGCAAGTCGGCTGGACGTTGATGCCGATCAAAGGCAAGCGCCGTATTCGGTGCAAGAAGAGTGAGTAGGATGAGCGTCCGTATCATTGGCGCGAGGGCTCCCGGCGATTAGCCGTGTCGGCTCCATCAAGACGATAGAGCGCGAAACGGCCGACGATGGTCGTGCGTGCGTGCATGCGTGTGCGTGCGACGCTCCAGCCCACCACGGATGGGGGAGTCGCCTTACAATCAGATTTCAGGACTGTTACAAATTGTTTCGAGCGTCGGATCGCCTTGAGGCGTGCCTAATCCGCACCAATGGATCGAATTCAGGTTCGTCCTTCGCTGATCAGATTGGGATAAAGGATCGCGACCTGTCGCGGATCGCCTCACGCATCTTGGCGAGCGGTAAGTCGAAGGCTCTCAGCCGCAGCGGCTCGACGACGACGCTGTACTGTCTACAAGACCGCCGACGCTCGCGACTTCGGCGACGCACTCGGCCTTGGCGACCGCGAAGTGCACTTGCCAGTCCTGTGTCGTACGGGTAGCTCGGCAAGCCAGCGCTTCTTGGCCGTCACCTCGTACTGGTAGACACACCGCGCGGCAGGTCGCGGCCCGCAGCCGAGAGGTATTCGAGGACGCGACTGAGCCCAGTAGATGTCGGTCTCCTCCTCGAAGTCCACGTAGACGAACGAGACGCCGATGAACAAGAAGCCGCGCACCACCTTCGAGCGCGGCACGGACAGCATGACGGTCGTCAGCGGGTAGGTGACCTGATCCTCGATCACCAGCGGCGATTGGCCCGAGAACTCGGTGTAGATGATGACCTGCGTGTCGGAGAGATCGGGGATGGCGTCGAACGGCCCGTGACGGACTGGTGAAGACGCCGACGCCCGTCGGCAACACGCTGCCGATCACGATCAGCATCAGGTTGGCGGCCGACCAGCCGTGTGATCATTGGCGAAACCCTAGCCTTGGTTGGACCGGCGCATCGGCGGTGAAGCCCTGTAGCTTGGCGTTGAGGTTGCTCTCGGCGTCGAGCAAGAAGCTGGCGGTGACTACGACCGCCGCGCCCGCCTGCATGCCGTCACGACCTTTGATGAAGCCCTCACCGCGCGCCCCGAGTTTTACGGTGCGCACCTCGAACCGCCTTCACCGCGACTGAAGTGACGAACCTGCCGTACGGCGCTGTCGCCTACGGCCGAGACCGGCACCACGAGACGCTCGGGCTCACCGGTTCGGGGCTGATCTCCACGTTTGCGGACTCCTGGTGCTTCAGGCGATGATCGGGATTCTTCACCTAGGTGCGCATTGGCGCCACGTCCTGCTCGGTGACGTCGGCGATCACCCAGATGGTTAAGAAGTTGGCGAAGCGGAAGGTCTCGTCGCTGCCTGCATCATCATGCCGTCCATGACAGGCTTACGCATCACGATGCCCGACAAGGAGCTGGCCAGTCGATGGACACGAACGGCACGCGCCTGCGCCTGATATCGTCGAGCAAGTTCTCGGGCAGGGCCGAGGTTGCGCAGCTGCTGCAGGGGCGCTTCTCGTCGCGCGCGCCACTGGCGCCGAGTGCTGCTCGGTAGTCGCTCTGCAGCTTGACCAGCTCCCGACTGTAGACTGAAACAGCGGCTCGCCGGCCTGTCCGTGACGGCCTTGGCGTGCTAGCCGGCCTGGTCGACGTTGAGCTTCTCGATGAAGCAGTCGGCGCGGAGCGGAACGGCCCTGGTCGTCCGCTCGTCAGGCTTGGCGACCGCTGGCCCAGGCACGACGCACGACAAGCGCCGCAGTTCGACCGGTGCCGAACGCCCGCACGCCGACTGTGCCTTGTCGAGGCTGACCTTGTGGTCGAGCCGCCCTCATCCCCGCCCTCGTAGACGGGGATGTACCGTTGCGCCGCGATACAATGGGCAACCGAGGACCGGCCCTGGTTGGGGAGGCATGTTCGAAAAACGCGTTCCCCTTCTGTGGCTTGGCTGGGACATAATGTACTAACCAAGTCGGCCGTTGCCGGGTAAGTTAGGGCTCCATCAACGGGATCGGTGCATCTTCAACGAGGCGCGATCCGCTTCGAGACGGACATGGCCCGCAGCGACCTAATTCTGACCCTTGTGCGCGCCGGCATGGCCGGCGATCGTGCCCTGCTGCGCGCCACGGTCGAGGCCCTCGCTGCCGAAGAGCGCGCGGCTAAGCACACGACCCTGGCCGACCGACTGGCGCAGGCGCTTAGCGTCAATGGAAGCGCGGCGCATGTCGTCGCAAATGGTGTTTACCCAGGACGCGAGTTCGTTGCCGAGGCGGCTCCCCAGCGCAAGCTCGAAGATCTCATGCTGACCGCCGTTGCCCAGCGACAGGCATCCGATCTGATCGAGGAACAGCGCCGCGCCGACCTGCTGCGCTCGCACGGGCTGCAGCCGCGCCATCGCGTGCTGCTGTCGGGGCCGCCCGGAAACGGTAAGACTGTGTTGGCCGAGGCCGTCGCCGAGGCGCTTGCGCTACCGTTCCTGTCGGTGCGCTACGATGCGCTCATCGGCAGCTATCTGGGCGAGACCACGCAGCGGCTGCGCAAGCTATTCGACTATGTGCGCACAGTTCCTTGCGTGCTGTTGTTCGACGAGTTCGACGCCATCGCCAAGGAACGCGGCGACGTGCACGAGACCGGCGAGATCAAGCGCGTGGTGTCGAGCCTGCTGCTGCAGATCGACTCGCTGCCCTCGACAGTCGTGGTCATGGCGGCAACCAATCATTCCGAGCTGCTCGATCGTGCCGTCTGGCGGCGATTCCAGGTGCGGCTCGCCATGCCGGCCCCGAGCCGAGGCGACCTCGTCCGCTTTCTTGCCAAGGCATTCTCGACATCAGGTGAGGCTCGCCTCCGCGACACGCGAGAGATCGCGGATAGTCTCTGGCCTGTGAGTTATGCGGAAGCGGCGGAGTTTCTGATCGACGTCCGCCGCCGGCACGTGCTTTCGTTGGGCGAGAAACGATTCGCGGAGTTCGTGACAGAGCAGCTTGCGCTGTGGTCGGCCCGCGCTCAGGTCGACAGTCATGGCGAGCGATCCGACAAAACCCCTGTTGCGCTTCGACCAGCCGAGGCCGATCCGGCGCACCAAGGGTCCGAAGCAAACGCTGCCGTACCCACGCCGGTACCCTCACGATCGGCAGCTAAGGGTGCTCGGCCCCAAGCTCGACGCCCTCGAACGGGCACTGGCAAGCGGCGCCGATCCGCTGACGCTGCGGAATGATCCCGAGGCGCTCGCTCCTGAATGCCTGCTGGTATTCGAGCTTCGCGAGCATGCATTGGCGAACTTCATCAAGGCAATCGAGGCCATCGACGGGCTGTCACTCGCCGGCGAGGAGGCCGGCGCCGACGGCGACGAGAAGTCCTTCCTCTACATGATGGTGCCGACTCAGGCCGCCATTCGCCGGCTGTTGTCGTTGTGGAAGCTTTGGTCGAGCGGCCAGACCTTGGCGGATGCCGACAAGCAATGGGACCTCGTGTTCCAATGTCTGCATGAGCTTCGCCGTTGGGGGCCAAAGGACCGCATCAGCGAGATCGACGCGGAAACCATCGCAAACCAGGCCGATCCTACTGATCCGTCCGCGCGCGTCCGCGTCGAGGTCGAGATCGTTTTCGCTCGCACAGACACAAAAGCTGATATCGTCCGGACTGCGGTCGAGGCTGACATTCTGGCCAGAGGCGGAGCGATTGTCCGCCGGGCGCGGCGCATCGAGATCGGGTATGATGCCCTCTTGGTCGATCTTCAGGCTGCGGCGGCACAGGCACTGCTGGCCCGCGACGCAGCCTCGATTGCCGGCGTGCCCGACATCTATGCCATCCGGCCGCAGAGTATCATCGACATCCGCGAGCCGTTGGAGTCGGCTGGCGCCGGCCCCGCGACGGCCGAGCAGCCGACGGCACCTGCGATCGCCGCCATCATCGATGCGATGCCGGTGCAGAACCATCCTTTGCTCGCTGCTCACATCGAGGTTGTCGATCCTGACGACTTGCAACGCCGATCGGTCGGCATCCGCGCCCACGGCACGGCCATGGCCTCGCTCGTAGTGCACGGTGATCTCTCCGCCGACGAGCCAGCTCTGTTGCGCAGGGTCGGCTTCCGGCCGGTGATGTACGCCGAGCAGTCTGTGCTTCCAGGGGAACCGAACGAAGTCTTCGACCACGACCGCCTGCTGGTCGATGAGTTCGTGCGCGCTGTTCTCGACCTGAAGTCTCACGCCCCGACCGCCGGCGTACTGGTCGTCAGCGTCTCGCTCGGCGACCGCAACCGCCCGTTCATGGGACGCACCTCGGCCTGGGCGCGTGCTCTCGACTGGCTCGCCCACACCCATGGGATCCTCTTTATCGTCAGCGCAGGCAACGCTACCGACATCATCGTTGTTGCCGATAGTTCGGAGACAGATTACCCTGCCCTCCAGGGCCCCGATCGTGCTCGCGCCACCTTGCGCGGGATCCGTGCCGCTATTCCTCACCGCCGCCTGCTGGCGCCGGCAGAGGCCGTCAACGCCGTCACCGTAGGTGCGCTCCACGACGATCCCCTGGGCGCCGCTTCGACACTTGGCAGCAGTCACGATCCTCTGCCGGTCTCGGGGTTGCCATCCCACGTCAGCCGGCTTGGACCGGGCATCGCTGACGGCATCAAGCCGGACATCTTGATGCCGGGCGGACGCATGAGGGTAACGCCTGTTCTTGCATGCTCGCCGTTTTCCGTCCGCGTCGCGGGCGCAGGCCGCTTCGGCGGCCTTCAGGTAGCTGGCGCTGTCCCCGACGCCAGCGGTATACCGAACGCTTGGTCCGGAGCCAGTAGTGGAGCTACCGCGCTCGCCACCCGCGCCGTGCATTTCATTCATGACGCACTAGTCGATGCCTATCCCGTTCACTTCGGCACTTTGCAGGACCGCAGCAAGGCCCTGCTCTTGAAGGCGCTGTTGCTGCACCGCTGCGTAATCGCCGAAGACGCCCGCTCACTCGTGCACGAGGTGTTCGGGCCCCCCGAGCCACGCAAGTCGAGCAAGCGTGCCGACAACGTCTTCCGCCTGTTTGGCTACGGCGTGCCCCGCATCGACGAAGTCCTCGCTTGTCTGGATAGCCGTGCCACGCTTTGGCGCACCGGGGAGCTGGTCGCTGATGGCGGTCTCGAGTACCGCTTGCCCCTGCCGGCTTGTCTGATTGGCCACAAGGGCCTACGGCGCGTCTCGGTGACGCTCGTCTGGTTCACTGCCGTCACGCCCGGACGGCGCGCCTATCGCTCGGAGCGGCTGATCGTCGAGGAACCCGACACTGGCGAACTGCGCGTACTCGTCACCGGCCCCACCAAGTATCAGGCCGAGGCGACGCGCGCCTCGCGCGGCACCGTCTTCTCCCGTTCGTGGGAGGGTAAGGGAGCCCGCCAGTTCGTCGAGGGCACTGACTTCGTGCTCCGAGTCGCGCGCAAGCCAGATACACTCGACGATCTCCCCGCTACCACCGACTTCGCGGTCGTCGCCACGCTCGAGGCCAAGGATACTGCACTGCCGATCTACGAGCAGGTGGAGACACGCGTCCAAGAAAAGCCGGTTGTCCGAACGGCAGTGCCGATCCGGCCGGTTCCGTGACACCGTTCAGTGCTCGGCGCGCGGGAGAGGAATGAGGTCTGCTCGCAAGACATGCGTCGCGCATGCGTCGTCTGCGCGTTCTTCGGCCGCGTTTGTGGGCGAAACATCGCTTTCGCTTGATTGAGCGATGGATGGCTGCGGACGCGGCTGGAAGCGGACCATCGCGTCAATTCCTTCGACCAATAAATACATGCAATTCCAGTGTGCTATGATCGGGCCAGTCGCGGTCAGTCCTGCCCGTCGCCAATTCTCCCAAGCAATTCGGCCGGTCCTATCTCAGCCTGACGCGGCCCGCGGTCAGCCTTGGTCGCGCTGGTGGACGCGGTTCGATATGCACTGACGGACTCATCTCAGATACCGCGAGGGATAGGGATGTTTCGCTCGTCCGGAGCGTAGTCGCTCGGAGTAGCTCCACTCATTGTCCGCGCTGGCTCCTCACCGGTACCAACGCAGTGCGCGGAACCGGCTGCCGGTGACGATATTGATGAGGCGCGCCTGCCAAAGACGGAGCGCGCGGTAGCGCTCGGGCATGTGATCGAACGAGCTGTAGACCGTGTTCGCGAGCTGCCGCAGATCGCCGGTGTGGTGCAGCGTGCGGCTGCGCAGCTCGGTCGGCACGCCAAGTCGCGCCATGTGGTCGTTGATCAGGGTTCGCGAGTCGTGCATGCGGACCTGGCCGGGCCAGCCGTGGTCGCGTCGAAAGTCGCGCAACGCCGCCGAAGCCGTCCAGCGTGTGGCTGCGCCGACGAACAGCGGCTGCCCCTCCTCGCCGGCCGCAAGGGCTTCGCGAATGATGTCGCGGGCGAGGCGCGGCAACGGCACGGCGTCATCCTGCTTGGCCTTGTTACCCTCGCGACTGGCGGGAATGAAGAGATACGGCGGATCGGCGTCGAGGTGAGCGTCAGCGCGCTTCGCACCGGCAATTTCCGACACCCTGCGCCCGATCAGGATCGCGAGCCGCAGGACCCGCCATTCCGCTGCGGACATGACAGCAGGCGCGCCCAGCCAGAGCTGGCGAAGCTCGGCGTCCGTCATGGCCCGGGATTGCTTGCCCGCCGGATTGAACTTGGCGGGAAGCCAAGCGACCCTTCGCAAGGGATTGGCCGGGATGTATTCGCGATCAACGGCCCATTCCAGAACGCTGCGGATATTCTGGTAGGCCTTGGTCGCCTGCAGCCCGCGCTGCCCGCTCTTCGGATCGTTCGTAGCGTCGTAGATCGCCCGCAGCGATTTCTCGAGGCTTTGGCGCGTCAGCTTCGTGAGCGGCGTGGCGCCGACCCGGGGCTTCACATGACGCGCATAAACGCCTTCGTATTCCTCGCGTGTCCGCTTGGACAGCGCGCGCTTGCGCCCGGGGTGGTCGAGCCATTCGGTGAAGGCGGCATCGTATGTGATGCCGGCGACGGCCTCTGCCTTGGCCTTCTCCTCGAGAACGGCCTTAGGATCGACCTTCTGATGCTTGAGATCGGCCAGGAATTTGTCCTTGGCCTCGAGCACCGAGTCGAACGACGCGTTTTTTGCGTCGTTGGTGACGGTGTACCACCGCTGTACCTTGGAGCCGGGCGGCCGGTACTTGACGCGCCACGAGCCCGTGCCGTCGCCGCGCGAGGCGAGGTGCAGTCCGGGATGCTTGTCGACCGTATAGACGCCGCGCTCCTTGAGCTTTGACTTGATGACGAGAGCGTTCGCCTTGATTGCAGACATCGGATCAACTCGCGAGTCACCAACCGTTGATGATCGATATCAGTGCCTCACATCCGAGTCCAGTGCCTCACAAGTGCCTCACGAATCGCGCCAACCCCGGTCCGCCGAAGTCTCCCACGGTCTCTAGGAAAATCGCGCAATATATTGTATTAACGAGCTTTAACTTGAGACAGCGCAGGACGCGCACGGAAGAGGAAAGACCCTTCTGCCGATCTGGGGGACTGGGGGTCGGAGGTTCAAATCCTCTCGCTCCGACCAATTAAATCAAGGACTTAGACCACTTCCCGAAGGCAACAAAAACCGCCAAGGCAACACGTAGGCAACAGTTTGGCCGAGGTTGCGGGCTGTCCTTCTCGATGCAGCGGCAACGGGTGGCACGTCCGGCGCTGTTTACAGCCTCGGGCTGGCGGGTTCGGGCGGGTGTAAACACCGCCGCTCGGCAAGGGGTGCAGGGGCGAGCGCGGAGCGGCTCCCCCGTCGAGTTGGTTTTCTGAAAACGTGTAAACGTTTACAAAAACACATCTCGCTATCCCTCAACTTCCACCCTCCATCCCCCTGTTTACCGTTGCTCATCATCTCCGCTCTCTCCACCGCACCCAATCATCCGTCCAAGTCTCTCAACGTGTCCGTGGTGCGTGTTCGTGTGTGGTCGGCTGGGTGGATGCGCCCTTCGTTCTGAACGCTCGCCACGAGGCTTCCCCGCGTGGGGTCGGGCTGAGGCAGTTGTGTTGACAACTGCCCATCTGGCTGTGTGGCAGATTGCAAGGTCCTGAGGCTGCTCATTCCTGCCGCCTCAGCAATCGTCGCGCTCGCCATGTTGCGCGGCAACGACCGTATCCCGCATGGGCGGAGACGAGCCTCTTCGCTCGGCTCCGGTCGCCGGTCCTTCTCCGGCGACAAGGGCGTGGCCCGACCACTTGGGAGGGAGCCGTCCTCAAATTTGCACGTAGGCTGATTATATGCCATAATTGAACGATGGGCACATTGAGTACCTACTTCGATAAAATTGCAGCTGCAACCGGTGGATGCTTCGGCGCAATCGGTGGCGGTCATGTCACATCGACACTTGCTCACGGCGCTATGCTTTGGATGGGAGTCGGCTCTGGCGTGGTCCCCGGCGTAAATCAATCGAACTCCCGCTGAATGCGGCGGTACACTGCTGTAAACAGGATAAGCGCATCCTCGAAGCGACGATTGCCGATTGTCCATCCGGCATTCTGGCCGTGGGCAATCTGGTTCATGTTGAGGCCTGTCCGACGCACCTCTCGAAACAAGGCGGGGTCTGTGATTCCGATGGAGACGCGCTCGGCTGCAATGTCGACGGCGCGACGTGCTGACATGACGCTCGGCGAATGGTTGGCAAAGGTTGTCAACGAGGCCGTCGTAACGCAAAACAGCACAAGGCAAGTTCCTGCGCCGCGCATCGAGGAAGTGTTGAACAAGATGCTCGAACGATTGGAAGCCTTGGAGACGACACCGCGCCCTCGCGGTTTCTGGGACTGGATGCTGGGGCGCAAGAACGTTACGCAGTAACATTTCTGTTCAACTTTTCGTACAACAGAAGTGAACAAACTATCAGAAGTGCTTGTAAACGGAGCCATCCGGCTAAAACAGGTTCACGGAAATCTCGCATGTTCGCTCGTCGCTAAAAGTTGGCCGTGCCACCGTCGAGCAGCGGCAAAGACGCCTGTTCCGGTGCTGCTCCGCGCAGCTTGTAGCCTTTCACGAAGGCCAGCCGGTCGCCGTTGAACATGAAGCGGATGTTGACGAAGAATGTCTCGTTGAGGGGGGACCGATAGAGAAACTCCTTCTCCAGAAGTTCGCGCAAGCCGCGATAATAAACTGAGCGTTTCAGGCTCGATGTCATGCACGACAGGACAATCGTGTCCTTGCCGTGCGATTCCCTGAGCGTCCGATAAACGACCTCGAACACGGAAAGGCCAGCCTTGCTGAGGCCCGACGCCTGTTTGAGGCCGTCGAGGTAAAGCTTGACGAACCGCTCCTTGTCCACTTCCTCCCACTGGTAAGCGATTGCGGCTTCGCCATCGAGGCTGCTGCCGACTTCGAACCCGCGCTTGTCGTCACCGATACGAACGCGACGCGGTTTTCTGAACTCTGCCACGTTCGGGATACTGGGATTTGAAGTATAAACAGGGATGCCCCGTTTCTCACCTTGCACCGATGAAACTGCAAAAATATTCTCCATTTGATACCTCTATAATAAGAATTTAGTTACACAGTCTGGTGAATTAATCCTCAGAAATCAACCCTTAAAATGAGAAATAATTCTCCATTTCTGCAACTTTCTTCTCAATTATTGAAACATCATTCCGCAGTTTTATGCCGCCTTGCGGGGATAAAGAATATAAGAAGGAGAAAAGCCTCTTGTAGTAGCCGCAAGAGCTAAACGGAAAGAGGCTTTTCTCTCCCCCCTAAATCCCCCCGCAAAAATCGGGGCGGGTGGGTGTGTTTTTCTTCCTTCTTCGGGGCTGGTCTCGACCGTCCATCCCCTCGGAGCCGCCGTCGCTCGCTTGCCCTCCCCAAGAGGGCGAGCGACAAGGCGGAGAGGGGTGGCGGTCCCATCCCCTTGGTGGGTCCTGAGCGAGTGGGCCGCACTGCAAGCTATGGAGCGCTGACGCGCATCTTTCTTGCCGCCTTCGCTTCGCTCTGGCGTCTGGCGGGGTTTCACACCCCGCACCCCGTGGGATATTTGGACAAGGGCGAGAGATTTAAGGGTTTTGGTTGGTGTGTTTGGCGAGCATGTCCTCGACGGTCGCCTTCAGCGTGGCTGAATGGATCGTGATGACGCCCCAGAGGATGATTTCACTGATGCGCTGATATTCATGGCGGAGTTTGTTGCCGATGGTTCTGATGGCATGCCACGGCGTCGCCGGATGCTCGTCGAGCCATTCCGCCGGAATGCGGCGCACCGCTTCAGAGATTACCATGATGGAATAGGAAGCTGCTCGCACGTCGGATGAGCTGGCCTTGAAACTTTCGAAGGTCGTGCGGTCACGGACCGAGTGGAGGAATTCAATTTCCTTGAGGATGTCGCGCAGCGGAATGAGGTCGTCTTTCATGGCATTTACAACACGCGCACGGCGTCGCGCTCGATGGCCGGTTTCATCAAAGGGTGCAAGGCATCGTGGGTGCCAAGCTGAACCTTGAGGCCCAACTCGCGCGATAGCATGTCCTCAAGCGCGACAAGTTCCACGAACCCGAATTTCTCTGGGTCGAAGTCCACGAACACGTCGAGGTCGCTGTCGGCCCGTTCCTCGCCGCGAGCGCGTGAGCCATAGATATACAGCGCCGTCGCGCCCAAGGCCCTGACGGCCTCGGCTCGTTCGCGTATGCGTGCAATGATATCCGCTCGGCCCATGGCGTCTGCTGCTCCTTCCCTTCAGGATACCCCAATCGGCGTTGATTTTCCAGCTTCGCCGTGTGCGCCCTGCAACCGCCCGATATGCCGCGCCCATAACTCCAAGGCCCCGCGCATCTCGTCGAGGTACTGGAACCGATTGTAGACACCGGCCACACCGCCGAAGGTGCCAGTGACATGGTTCAGGATGCGCTCGACCACATGCGGCGGCACACCCGCCCGCGCCATGCCGGTTGCTGCCGTCCGCCGCAAATCGTGCAACGTCCAGTCGTGCAGCTTGGCGCTCGCGTCGAGCGTCCGCTTGCCCTTCGAGTATCCAGAGTAGGCTTGCTCCGGCATGCCCCGCGCCGGAAACACCAGCGGGGACGTTTCAGAGCGCGGCACCTGCCGCAACACGGCGACCGCGCCAGCCGTCAGCGGCACCATGTGCGGTTTGTGGTTCTTGGTCCGGCTGCTTGGAATGGTCCAGAGGCCGCCGTCGAGGTCCAACTCGTCCCATCGCATGCCGACCACTTCGCCGCGCCGTTGCGCCGTCAACATGAGAAGCTGCACGATGCGACCAAACGGGTAGCCCTGCCCCTCGGCGGCCTGCCAGATGATGGCAAGTTCGGGGTCCGTCAACACGCGCTCGCGACTGTTGGCCTTTACCGGCGGCTTGATGGTCCGGCACGGGCTGTCATCCAGCAAACCGCGTTCGGTGCACCAGTTGAAAAACTTGCGGATGGCTGCGAAGGCATGGCGGGCAGAGGATGGCTTGCCGCGCTCCATGATGCTGTCGATTACGGCCAGCACGTCCGGTTTTCGGATGTCGGTGAGCGCGTAGCGGTCCCAAACCGGCACGAACACGGAGCGCAACAGCCGTTCGGTTTCCTCCGCCGTGCTGGCCCTGTTGTTCCGCTTCACGTATCCGGTGATGAAGGCTTCGACGGTTGCCCCGAAGCCATCGGCCCTTGGAGCGGGCCTAGAGCTCGTACGACGGTCGCGGGGGTCCTTACCCTCACTCAGCTCCGCCCGCGCTGTCTCCGCCTTCCTGCGGGCTTCCTGTAGGCTGGTGGCTGGATACTGCCCGAGGCCGTCGCGCCGCCAGTCGCCGCGAAAGCGATAGACCATGACGAAGGTCTTGGTGCCGCTGGCGCTGCACCGGATTCCGAAGCCGGAAATCTTGGCATCCCAAATATCGACCTGCCCGCGCTCGGGAGCCGCCATTTTACGGATGTAAACATCGGTGAGCTGGATTTTGTCGGTCATGGTTCTAGGCAACACCTAGGCAACAGTTTGGCTGGGCTTGCATGTGGGGCTGCGTTACACCATGTTCAACCATCCTGCGGATATTTATGCGTAAACAGCCATGGCAGGTTACAGCATGGAACACCCCGAAACAGCTAAAATCCGGACTGGGGGACTGGGGGTCGGAGGTTCAAATCCTCTCGCTCCGACCAATTAAATCAACTAGTTAGACATATCGTGAGCTGAATGTAAGATTTATAAGGTACCGCGGAGGTACCAAAATGCGGGGCAATGGTGCGGATTTCTCCGTACCCTTGACGGCGCCAGGCAGTCCCAATCACCACGTCTCTTGCGCTTTCGGTGCAGCTGTGCGGGCGAATATTGGATCGCGCGGCAAGGTCGAAGCCTTGCGCGAGGGGGGACGCTCGCACGGCAGCGATCGATGTGCAGCCGCCGCGTAGCTGCACCGGCCAGTGGGGCAATTTATTTTACGGAAACTGACAGAAGGGGAAGGGCGCCTAAGTGGCGCCCGCTTGTCTGCCCTTCAGCCAGGTCACCGCCTGGCTGGCTTTAGCGGCGGCGGTGAAGATCGCCTTCGGATCGTCCTTGAGGAGCTGCAGCCAGTTGGCAAGGTACTGGCCGTGGTCGGCACGCGTATCCTGCGTGACGCCGGTCTCGGCGCACAGCATCGCGGCGCCAATTTCCGCGACGAGTTCCTCGGCCGCAACCTCGGCCTTATTGAAGCGCTTGGAGAGATCGCGATTGCAGCGGCTCGGATGACCTGAAAAGTGCGTCAATTCGTGGAGCAGCACGGCGTAGTAGCCCTCGTCGCGGGTCATCGTGTCGGTGCCACAGAAGAGCCCCTCGTCCGGCATCTGGATGTGATCGCTCGACGGGCAATAGAAGGCGCGCTCACCACCGTGTCGGATGTCGGCGTTGCAGGCCGCGATGAAGCGATCGGCGGCCTCGATGCGCTCGATCGGACCGAGGCGCTCCGGGCGACCCGGATCGTCGAAGCCTTCGACCTCGGCGATGTTGAAGACGCGCGACGCCTTGGCGACACGGCGCTTGCCGTCATCGTCGGCGCTCTCCGGATCGGGATCGACGTCGAACTCCTTGTAGTATGTGGCGTTCGCGGATATGTGGCGCAGGCTGCGTCAACGGCGCTGTGGAGCGGCCATCCGGGTGGCTTTCGCCACATATTTCCTTGCCAGTGATTGCTCGCCGTCGACACCGACGGAGGATCACTCATGCACGACCAGCTTTTCCGCCACCCCGCAGTCATCGCTCGCTATCTCGCCGGACCGTATGCCGAGGAGCGCGAGCGCTTCTTGATGCAGGCTCATACCAAGGGCTATTCGCGGTCGACTTTGGAGCGCATGGCCCCCGTGCTCCTGGTTGCCGCGCAAGCGGCCCATCGCGATGGTGGTCACCTCAACAGCGAGCAGTTGAAGGTGGCGCTCATCAGTCAGATGGAACTTCGACTCGGCCGTCCGCCATCCGCTCACACGTTGAGGCTGCTCCTCGGCTGGAGCCGGGCATGGCTGCGCAGCATTGGCGCGTTGACGACGGCGGAGAAGGTGCCGCATCGTTTCAGCCGCGAGCTTCGCGCGTTCGTCGAGCATATGCGAACCGAGCGGGGGCTTTCGTCGGCGACGATCGCGAACCGGATGCATCTGACGGAGGGCTTCTTCGCATCGTTGCCGACACACGTGGGCTCGATCGGCACGATCAGTCTCGATCAGATCGAGGTCTTCTTGCTGGGAGAATCCAAGCGGGGATGGAGCCGCCGATCTTTACGTCAGCTGGGCAGTAGCCTGCGCAGCTTTTTCCGGTTTGCCGCCAGTCGGGGGTGGTGCAGCCCGGCTCTCGCATCTGGTCTCGAGCTGCCGCGGATCTATGATCTTGAGGACGTGCCCCAAGCGCCTTCGATTGACGAGGTAGACCGGCTTCTGGCGAGCACGGCGGCAGGCCGCGACCACCCTGCGATCCGGGACCATGCCATCTTGCTCCTGTTCGTCCACTATGGATTGCGCCGCGGCGAGGTCGAGCGGTTGACGCTCGACGATCTCGATTGGCAGGGGGAGACGATCCGCATTGATCGGCGCAAGAGCCGGCAGGTGCCGACCTATCCTCTTTCAGCCGCGGTCGGCGAGGCCATTCTGCGCTACCTGCGCGAAGCTCGGCCACGGTCTTCGCACCGAGCCGTGTTCCTCACGCTGAGGCCACCATATCGTCCGCTGTCCGCCGATGGCTTCAGCATAATGGTTCACCGTCGGCTCGTCGGGCAAGGCATCAAGCTCGACCGCCTCGGCGCACACTGCCTGCGGCACGCCTGTGCCGGCCAGTTGCTGGAGGCTGGCTTCACCATGAAGCAGATCGCCGACCATCTCGGCCATCGCAGCATGGACAGCACTCGGATCTATACCAAGATCGATCTCATCGGTCTGCGCCAAGTAGCGGAACTCGATCTTGGAGCCCTGCTATGACCACGGCCACGATCATCACCAGCTACATCGAGCACAACCGCGGCCTCGGTAAGCGCTTCAGGAACGAGGCCTACATCCTGCAGGCGTTCGCCCGCTCCGTCGGCGATATCCTGCTTCCTGAGATCGAACCTGCGATGATCTCGCGGTTCATCGACCACCAAGGCAATCGAGATCTCACCAAGCGTAGAAAGCATCGCATTTTGGCACGCTTTTTTCGCTTTGCGGTCGCGCACGGGCACCTCAAGGCGTCGCCGGTTGCCATCATCAAATGGAGGCGCTCGTCGCCATCGCGCACGCCCTACATTTATTCCGAGGACGAGTTGCGGCGGCTGCTCGCAGCCGTGCCGGAAGCGACGCCCGCACGGTCGCATATCGATGCCGAGACGCTGCGGACCTATCTGCTTCTCTTGTACGGCGCAGGACTGCGCCGCAGCGAGGCTCGCCGCCTCACGGTCGACGATGTCGATATCGTGCAATCGCTTCTGCGTGTCCGGGAGACGAAGTTCTTCAAGTCGCGCATTGTGCCCTTGGGTACCGACTTGAGCACGACGATCGCCGCCTACGTGGCAAAGCGCAGGCAGATCGCCGATGGAGGCAGTGCTCTGCTGGTCAAGCGCGACGGCACTGCGCTGTCGGATTCAGCAGCAGCCAACGCGTTCAGGCGCCTGCGTGGGATTGCAGGCATCCGGCGGGAGGGCGACGCGCGCAATCAGCCGCGCCTGCATGACTTGAGGCACACTGCGGCCGTCCACCGCCTCATTGCCTGGTATCGCTCCGGAGCCGACATCAACGATTTATTGCCGAAGCTTGCGACCTACCTTGGGCACAAGAATCTGTCGGGGACGCAGCACTATCTGCCTATGACGGAGGAGTTGCTCGCCGAGGCAAGCCGCCGCTTCGAGGCCTTCGCTCGGGGGGCATGTCATGGCTGATCAGTCGTCGCTTGGCTATTGGGTCCGACGGTTCCTGTTGGAGTATGCCGCGTCTGAGCGGAACCTCTCGCCCAACACGTGCGCCAGCTATCGCGACATGCTCGTTCTTCTGCTGCCCTTCGCGGCTGCTGCCAAGCGTGTTCCCGTGGACAAGCTGTCCGTGACAGACCTGTCCGCCGAGACCGTGCGAAACTTCCTCGATCACCTCGAGCGCGATCGCAAGTGCGGCACCGCCACACGGAACCAACGTCTCGCCTCGGTGCGGGCGCTGGGGCGGTTCATCGCCGCCCACAGTCCCGAGCATGTGGCGTGGTGCGCTCAAATTCGGATGGTGCCGGTCAAGAAGGGCCTCGCTGCCGGCCTCACCTATCTCGAGAGGTCAGAGATCGACGCGCTGCTGGCAGCTCCCGATCAATCCACGATCCAGGGAGCCCGTGACCATGCCTTGCTGCTGTTCCTCTACAATGCTGGCGCCCGCGTGAGCGAGGCCGTGTCGCTGCGTATCGGCGATGTCGACTGGCACAATAGGTCCGCGAGGATCATCGGCAAAGGCAACAAAGAGCGCCGCTGCCCGCTATGGGCCGAGACCATCGAGCAACTGCGCCGCCTCGGGGCGGACCGCCCCACCGATGCGCGATTGTTCCTCAACCGGCGAGGTGAGCCGCTGACGCGCTACGGCGTGCACACGCTCGTCGAGCGGTACGTTGCCAGGATCGCGCAGTCGATGCCGTCTCTGGGGACCAAGCGCATCAGCCCTCACATCATCCGGCACACGACGGCGACGCACCTTCTGCAGGCAGGCGTGGATATCAACACGATCCGCGCTTGGCTCGGACACGTGTCCGTCGACACCACCAGCATCTACGCCGAGACCGACCTCGCTACCAAGGCGCGGGCACTTGCCACGCTCGATCGCGGCAAATCAGGCCGCAAGGCCGGCGGATGGTCGGGACGGCCGGACGTCATGGCATTCCTCCGCACCCTATAGGCATTCAAAAATGTGGCGCAGAAAACCGGCCTATGACCGGGCACCAAGCCCGATCTGCCTCTGCGCCACATATCCGCGAACGCCACATACTACAAG
>LNDR01000297.1 GCA_001464755.1 Rhizobiales bacterium Ga0077524 | reverse complement strand
GCGGCGTGTTCACCAGGCTGATCGAACGCAACACCACCATCCCGACAAAGAAGAGCCAAGTCTTCTCGACGGCCGAGGATTCGCAACGCGCGGTGACGATCAACGTCTACCAGGGCGAGCGCGAGATGGCGGCCGACAACAAGCACCTGGGGCGCTTCGACCTTGATGGCATTGCACCGGCGCCACGCGGCATGCCGCAGATCGAGGTCACCTTCGACATCGACGCCAACGGCATTGTGCACGTCTCGGCCAAGGACAAGAAGACCAACAAGGAGCAGTCGATCCGCATCCAGGCCTCCGGCGGTCTGTCCGACGCCGACATCAAGCGGATGGCTGAGGAAGCCGAGCTATTCAAGGATGAGGACAAGAAGAAGCGCGACTTGGTCGAGGCCCGCAACCATGCTGATCACTTCACGGCGCAGGTCGAGAAAGACCTGAAAGAGCATGGCGAAAAGGTTCCCCCAGCGGACAAGGCGGCCATCGAGGCCGCGCTTGCCAAGCTCAAGGAGGCCATGACCGCCGACGACGCGGAGCAGATCAAGGAGGCAAGCAACGTTCTCATGCAAGCCTCTATGAAACTTGGCGAGGCGATCTACGGCGGCGACAAGGGCGGTGACGGCGACGAGGGCGGTCCCGGTGGCAGCGGTGGTCCTGGTGGCGGGTCCGGCCCAAGAGGCAAAGGCGACGACAACGTCGTCGACGCCGATTTCGAAGAGGTTCGGGACGACAAGAAGAAGTCCGCCTGAGCGCGCGGTGAGGGGTGCCGAGATGACGGTCCTCGCCAGCGCTGACGAGTAAGGGCCTGTCCTCCCCGCGGAGGACGGGCCCCGCTTTTGTGATCGGGCATGTGCAATGCAAGACGTTCCGGCGCAACATGACCGGCAACTTCGGGGCAGCCTCTAGGAATTCGCCAGATGGCCAAACGCGACTACTACGAGATCCTGGGCGTGTCTCGAAGCGCGTCCGAGCAGGAGCTCAAGAGCGCTTTCAGGAAGCTAGCCAAGGAGCATCACCCGGACCGGAACCCCGAAGACAAGGGGGCCGAGCAGAAGTTCAAGGAGCTGAACGAGGCCTACGAGGCCCTCAAGGACCCACAGAAGCGTGCGGCCTACGATCAGTTCGGCCATGCTGCGTTCGAGGGCGGGCGCGGCCAAGGTGGTGCTGGCGGGTTCGGTCCCGATTTCGCATCCTCGATGTCCGACATCTTCGACGACCTCTTCGGCGAGTTCATGGGCGGGCGCCGTGGCGGTGGTGGGCGCGGCCGTGGCGGCCGCGAGCGCGGCGCCGACATCCGCTACAACATGGAGATCACGCTCGCCGAGGCGTTCGCCGGGAAGCAGGCGACAATCCGTGTGCCAACTACCGTGAATTGCGAGACCTGCTCGGGATCTGGTGCGAAGCCCGGCACCAAGCCTTCGCAGTGCCCGACGTGTCAGGGGCAAGGCAAGGTACGCGCGAGCCAGGGCTTCTTCACGATCGAGCGCTTGTGCCCCTCGTGCCACGGGCGCGGCGAGTTTATCGAGGATCCTTGCACCGCGTGCCAAGGCGCCGGGCGTGTCACCAAGGAGCGAACGCTGCAGGTCTCGATCCCGTCCGGCGTCGAGGACGGCACGCGCATCCGGCTCGCAGGCGAGGGGGAGGCCGGGGAGCGAGGCGGCCCGACCGGTGACCTCTACATCTTCCTGTCGGTCAAACCGCACGAGCTGTTCCAGCGCGACGGCGCGGATGTCTTCTGTCGCGTTCCAATCGCCATGACGACGGCAGCGCTGGGCGGGTCGATCGACGTGCCGCTGCTCGACAACTCGCGTGTGGCGGTCACGGTGCCCGCTGGCACGGAGACGGGCAAGCAGTTCCGCATCAAGGGCAAGGGCATGCCCGTGTTGCGCTCGAACGTGAAGGGCGACATGTATATTCAGGTCGAGGTGGAGACGCCGAAGAGCCTGACGCGGCGCCAAAAGGAACTCCTGCAAGAGTTCGAGAAGGAGAGCCACAAGGAGACAAGCCCAGCGTCCAGCGGCTTCTTTTCACGCATTCGCGAGCTGTTCGAGGGCAAGGGCGGTTAGTCAGGGTTGACGCTGGATCACCGCTCCTCGAACGGATTTGCAGCCCCCTCCGGGACCATGGCGAACGTCTTCATGCTCATGGCGATGAGGCTGTAGTAGCCGAGCACGACTACCACATCGAGCACGCCGCGCTCACTGAGCGCCGCCTTGGCCTTGGCATATGTCGCGTCGGAGACCTCGCGGGTCGCCAGCAACTCTTGGGCAAGCTCGTAGACGGCAACCTCGTCAGGCTTGCCGAAGTGTGCAGGCGCGCCCGTGCGAAGGGCCTCCAGAGCGTCGGCATCGACTCCGTGGCTTCTTGCGATCGGCTCGTGGTCCACCCATTCGCCGGCGCATTTCCAGTGGGCGGCCATGATCAGGATGCAAAGTTCCGAGAGCCGGGGCGGCAGGCTCGAATGGAAGCGTGCGTAGAGGCCGAGCTTCTCGCCGCGGCTCAGCAGCTCGGGGCTGTGCAGCCATATGAAGAACGGTCCGTGCATCTTCTTGCGGGGGCCGGCGACGACCTCGTCCCAGATCTGCATTTGCTCGGTCGACAGCTGGTCGTAGGTGAGTTTGCTCAGACGCATGGTGATACCTCCCGGGGCTAGTGGCCCGTCGCGCCAAAATCGCAACATAGCTGCAACTTCGTCCGATTTTTGCGCGACATCAGGGCTCGCGCCTTAGTTGACTCAAACCTCGCCGCACCATCGGTCAACTAAGGCGCGACGCCTCACTAGGTCGGAACTGCACGAGGGTAGCGGCAGGAAGAAGGGGCGAGCAATCGATGAAATCGGGCCTGTGGTCGCGGTGATCAGCAAGTCTGCACCTTGTGGTCTTGCTCCTCACAGCCATGCGTGTGACCATGCTGTCCGAACATAAATGAACGACCCGGAGGAAGCGCGCATGGACGTCGGCATGATGATGGTGTTCGCCAGCTATGGCTGGGAGAACTGCCCCGACAAGCAGGTGTGGGACGAGGAGATCCGACTGGCGCGCATGGCCGCCGACCTCGGTTTCGATTGCCTCTGGTCGGCCGAGCATCACTTCAATGACTACTCGTTCGTCCCCGACAATATCCAGTTGATGACGTACCTCACCGCCAAGTGCCCGAACATTGATGTCGGCACGGCGGCCGTCATTCTACCCTGGCACGATCCGCTGCGAGTCGCCGAGAATGCGGCCGTGCTCGACATGCTGTCGGGCGGGCGGCTCAGGTTCGGTATGGGGCGCGGGCTCGCTCGGCGCGAGTTCGAGGCGTTCCGGCTCGACATGGGCGAGTCGCGCGGGCGCTTCGACGAGGCGGCCGATATGATCGTCAAGGCGCTCAAGACCGGCTTCATCGAGGGGAGTGGGCCGTTCTACAAGCAGCCGCGCATAGAGATCCGGCCGCGCCCTCAGCACAACATGGACGGGCGCATCTACGCTGTGGCGTCGAGCGAGGATTCGATCGATTCTGCAGCTAAACTGGGCGCCCACATGGTGATGTTCGCTGATCGGCCGTGGGAGATGCGCAAGCCCATGATCGATAAGGGGCGGGAGCTGCATACCAAGTACCATGGCACCAAGCCGCCGGTGCCGATGCTGACCGAGTTCGCGGTGATGAGCACAAACCTTGCGGAGTGCGAGGAAGAGGCGCGCAAGTATCAGGGCAAGTTCGTCGAATCGAACTTCCATCACTACGAGTTCCTCGGCGAGCATTTCGCCAAGGTGAAGGGCTACGACAGCTATCAGCAGAAGGCCGAGATAGCGCGGAAGGGCGGCGGTCTGGCCGCGGCGACCGAAGGCTTCATGAAGGCCGCGAGCTGGGGCACACCGGACAAGGTGCTGCGAGGGATCGAGGATCGGCGCAAGCTGCTCGGCGACTTCGAGATGAACGTCGCCTTCCGGTTCGGCGGCACGCCGTTCGAGGTCTCGAAGCGCGGCATCGAGCTGTTTGCGAAAGAGGTTCTGCCGGTGGTCAAGAAGTGGGAGCCGATGCAGACAGCCCAGGCGGCCGAGTAAAGTTTCCGACTGTCGAGCGTTGAGTAGTCGGTGATCGGCTGCGCTTGAAAGGCGATCAGGGCCAAACCGACGTCAGCAGATGACGTCTTCTGCAACCGGCGGCCCAGAGGGTCGCCGGTTGCAGCACTATCGGACCAGCAATCACTCCGCTGCGATGGTTTTCGGCGCAACCTCCTTGAGGTGCCCGAAGCGGTCGCGGAAGGGCTGCGTGTCAATCTCCTCGAGCTGGATGTGGCCTGCCAGAACACCGCGCTTCCATTCCTGATGCGCCGGTTCGGCCGCATGAAATTCAGGCATCACCTCCTTGGCGAACAGCTGCAGCCCCTCGCAGATATGCTCGTGCGGGTTCTTGCCGGCCTGATTGAGGAAAATGATCTGGTCGACGTTGGACGACTGGAATTTCCTCAGCTTGCTCCGGATGGTGTCCGGTGAGCCCACCAGCCCGCTGCGAACGGACTTCTGCACCGCCTCCGGGTTTGCCGCTTTCCATTTCTCGAACTCGGCCCAGACGTTGACTGTGCCGGCTTTCGGTCGCTCTCGGTTAGGATTGCGGCCGTAGAAGTTCAGCGCGAACTGGAAGAACGTCAGCCCCTCGGCGCGCTTCCTCGCTTCCTCGTCCGTCTT
>LNDR01000296.1 GCA_001464755.1 Rhizobiales bacterium Ga0077524 | reverse complement strand
CGCTTCGTGATTGCGTTGTAGTAGGCATGCACCCACGCGTGCGCAGCATCTGCCGAAACGAATTGGAAGCCGAGCGCGCCCATTCCGCGCCGGCCGGCATACTCGATCGTCGGCAGCTGTGAGCACGCTACCCAGAGTGGCGGATGCGGCCTCTGCAGCGGCTTTGGCACCACGTTTCGATACGGGAACTTGAAGTGCGGCCCCTCGTATTCGGACGGCTCGTCCTTGAACATCGGCATCATGCAGCGCACGGCATCTTCCCAGATGTCGCGCTTGTTTTCCATCGTAACGCCGAACGGCTCGAGCTCGGTGGACGAGGCGCTTTCGCCGAGCCCCAACTCGCATCGTCCGTTGCTCAACAGGTCGAGCGTCGCCGCCTGCGCCGCCACTTTCGACGGGTGATTGGTCGTCAGGTGAAAGATGCCGTGAGAGAGGCGGATCTTCTTTGTCCGTTGGCTCGCTGCGCCGAGAAACACGCTCGGTGCCGAGGAGTGCGAGTACTCCTCGAGATAGTGGTGCTCCACCTCCCAGGCATGGTCGTAGCCAAGACGGTCCGCCAACTCGACCTGATCCAAAGCCTCGTGGAACAGCTTATGCTCGCTGTGCCGCTCCCACGGACGGGGAATCTGCAACTCGTAGAAAATCCCGAACTTCATGGCGTCTCCTCGGCTTATCGGGCTTAGTCGGCCCAATTGTCCAGACAAGCTTGCCATCGAACGCAGCCTGACGAAAGAGGCACTGATCCCGTGCCTCCTTGACCCCGTGTTGCTTGCCCAGGGGGCGCAATGAAGCCCTCAGTCCAACCCTGGCGGATGCCGCTTGCCCCACCCCGTGGCATCCTCGTAGGCATGCGCGATCCGGTAGACTCGCGCCTCCTGCCAGTTGTGCCCGACGATTTGGATCGAGAGCGGCAGTCCGTCCGGCGTAAAGCCCGCCGGAATTGCGATCGCCGGCTGGCCCGTTACGTTGAACGGTTGCCGCGCCTGCCGCGGATAGACCCGCGCGCATTCCGCTGCGTCGGCGATCGGTGGCGGAGGGTCCATGCTCGACACCGTAAGCAATCCGTCGAGACCTTCCATCGCGGCGTTGGTTTGCGCGATGAGACGGGCCCGCAAGCGCAATGCATCAACATAATCGGCCGCCGCAAGACCTGCGCCGACGGCGAGCCGCTGCCGCGCGAGCGCACCATAGTCGCCCGGCCGCTCAGAGAGATGGCGCCGATGGATCGCAAACGCTTCCGATGCCAGAATCACCCGGTTGCACAGCGTGTACTCTGCGAGCGGTGCCAACTGGATCTCGCGCACGTCCGCGCCGAGCCTCCGCAGGATCTCTGCAGCCTCGTCGACGGCCTTGATCTGCTCGGGATGGGCCGTCTCGTCGCCGTCGTAGAAATGGCGCACGAGACCGATCCTCAGGCCTTTGACGCCTCTACCGATCTCGGTCGAGAAATCCGGAACGGCGACATTCGCGCTGCCGGGGTCGAGCGGATCGTGTCCTGCAAGAGCCTGCAGAACGAGCGCGTTGTCGGCAACGTCACGCGTCATTGGCCCGACGTGGTCGAGTGAGAACGCGAGTGGATAGACCCCGCGTCGCGAGACGCGACCATACGTTGGCTTGAGGCCGACGATCCCGCACATCGACGCTGGATTGCGCACCGATCCGCCCGTGTCAGTCCCGAGCGCGGCGGGCAACATGCCGGTTGCTAGCGCGACGCCGGACCCGGATGACGAACCGCCGGGAAAATTGGCGCCGCCCCAAGGATTGATGGCCGGCGGCCACGGCAGGTCGAAAGAAGGCCCGCCTATGGCGAACTCGTGTGTGGACATCTTACCCATCACGACCGCGCCTTCAGCCTCTAGCTTGTCGGTGACGACGGCGCTAGAGGTCGCGACATGGTCGGCATAGATCTTCGAATGGCACGTGGTGGCGACGCCGGCCACGTCGATGATGTCCTTGAGGCCCACAGGGATGCCATGCAATGGCCCGCGATGGCGACCTGCCGCGATCTCGGCCTCTGCCGCTCGCGCCTGCGCTCTCGCCCTGTCTGGAAGAACGCGAATGAAGGCATGCCATTTCGGGTCCAACCGCTCGATACGCGCCAACTGTGCGTCGACCAGCTCCAATGGTGAGAGCTTCTTGCCCGCGATTTGTCGCGCGAGTTCTGTGATGGACTGCCAGGCGAGGGTCGTCATCGGCTTGCCTCCGGCTTTCGGGCAAGATCGAGAACATGCGCGGGTTCCTCGACCGGGTAGAGATCGCGAGGCAGCCGTCCGGCGAGCGCCGCCGCCGATGCGAGTGCCGCGCGAAGCTCCGTCGGGTGTTGCTCGAGATACAGCGTTAGCCCAGCCGCCCGAGCGACACGGCCCGTATCGTGCTCATCCATTTCTTGTCTCTCATCTGCCAGTTGCACCCGCTTCATTGGCGCATGAGCGCCACCGGCCGTCCAGATCTCATGGTTAGCCGAGAGTGAATAGAGGGGGGCTACAGTCGATTGATACCAACACGGATCGTCAAGCCGCGCATGCTATAAATTTATGCAAGGTTGGATTGATTGAAGCGGGATTTGTCTCATGTCCGAAGCCATGATCGCACCTCGTGTCGTTCTGTCGGACGGCAGCTCTGATCCCGAGGTTGGCGTCCTGCACGCCGCGTCGCCGATCATCATCGGCTTCGTCGCCGCTGTATTCGGAATGGCGCTGATCGTGCCTGGCGTCGCGCGAAATTGGCCGGTCATCGTGGCCGGTATCCTGCTCCCAATGCTTTTCATCTCAGTCGCCATTTACGCATGGAGCGTGATCAACCCGGGCGACATCACTGGCCTTGTCGTCGATCGCGCCAACCGCACGCTTGAGCTTTTGCAGTCAAACGCGTTCGCGACGCGCCGTAGTGGCGTTCCTTTCGAGGACGTCGCGCGAATTGCGCTCGAGCAGAGCTATGATCACGACGGCTATGCCAGCGATACAGTCGTGCTCACTCTTAAGGACGGGCAGCGTCTTCGGTTGGCATTCGCGGTCGACCAACAGCGTGTAGCCGAGCTTCGAAGGCTCCTCGGCGCGGCGACGTAGTGCGTCGAGTCTAAGGCTTACCGGTGTGACCCAGTCCCACGTCGGGGCGGTCTGTCTCTGATGCCTCTCGGACAGCCTTCCTGGAGGCGATCAGTAGAAGGTAGCGACAATGCAGCGGCGGGTGCTAAATCGCGCCGTCAGACTTCAGCCCTGCGATCTCCGCCTCGGTCAAGCCCAGCCAACCGCCGTAGACCTCGTCATTGTGCTGCCCGACTTTCGGGCTTGGCGTCGTCGCGACCTTGTCGGCGCCGTGAAAGCGCAGCGGGCTCGTCGGCACGGTAATACGGCCGAACTCGGGGTGGTCGATCTCCTCGAGCATGCCCCTCTCGTGCATGTGGCGGTCGTTGATGACCTCTTTCAGGTCACGAACCGGCGCACACGGAACCCGGCAACCGCGCAGAATGGCGATGGCCTCGTCGCGCGGCTTGGTGCGCGTCCAGCCCTCGACCATCGCGTCCACCTCCGGCATGTGCTTGACGCGCTCTGGATTGGAGATGAAGCGCGAGTCCGCCTTGAGCTCAGGGCGCCCGATCGCTTCGGTGATCCCGTGCCAGTGGTCCTCGGTCACCGTGATGATGGCGATGTACCCGTCGGAGGTCGCATAGACGTTGTAGGGTGCGATCGATAGTCCGCCATGTCGATTGCCGGTGCGCGGCGGAACTTCGCCCTTGCGATTGTAGAGAAACGACAGATTCGAGGCGAGCGAAGGGTAGACACTCTCCTGCATGGCAACCTCGACCAGACGGCCCTGCCCTGTGATCTGGCGCTCGAAAAGGGCTGTGACGACAGCGGCGTAGAGGTGGATGCCGCTCATGAAATCGACAATCGCGGGCCCCGCCTTTACCGGCGGACCGTCCGGAAAGCCCGTGATACTCATAATCCCAGACGCCGCCTGAACAGTAAGATCCATGGCGAGGTTGTCGCGGTCTGGTCCATCGAGGCCATAGCCTGTGCCCGACGCATAGACCAGCCGGGAATTGATATCCCGCAGCACCGGCCAGCCGACACCGAGCTTGTCCATGACGCCCGGCGCAAAATTTTCGAGCAGCACGTCGGCCTTGGCCACCATCCGCTTGAGCAGGGCCTTTCCCTGCGGATGCTTGAGATTAATCGAGACGCCCTGCTTGTTCGAGTTGAGCATCGCGAAAGGGAAGGTGGCGCTCATGCCGACCGTGGCTCGAAGCCGCGCCGGCTCACCCTTGGGTGGCTCCACCTTGATGATCCTCGCGCCTGCCTTGGCCATCAGCAGCGTAGCGTAGGGCCCTTGATAGATCTGGCCGAGATCAATCACGGTGATCCCTGCCAGCGGCATGTTGGGCCGGGCGCCACTCGACGTCTGCATGGATGTGCCCTTGTGCGCGGTTTGGCCGACAGGCTGGCCTTGAGTCCAGTCAACGGCAGCTGCGGCAGCCTGTAAAGGGCATCGCGCCCCCGGAACCGGCTCTTTCCAAACGGGTTCGGGATACCAGTGCTGGTGGGCTTCACACGACTGGCACATACGTCTAGTATCTGACGTGAGACTCGAAGCTATCCGAGTGCGATTCGGACAGGAAACTGTCAGGACTGCTTCCTCGTGAGCATGCACGCATCGGCAAAGAACTTTCCGGCTCTGGTGCTGAACGCCGACTTTCGGCCGCTCAGCTACTATCCGCTCTCGTTGTGGAACTGGCAGGAGACGGTGAAGGCCGTGTTCCTGGACCGGGTGAACATCGTATCGGAGTACGATAGATGCGTGCGCAGCCCCAACTTCGAGATGCGGCTGCCAAGCGTCGTCTCTCTCAAGACATACGTGAAGCCGGCGCTCTATCCAGCTTTCACCCGGTTCAATGTCTTTCTGCGTGACAAGTTCTCTTGCCAGTATTGCGGGTGCAAGAGCGATCTAACGTTCGACCACTTGATCCCGCGCTCACGTGGCGGACAAACCCGCTGGGATAACGTCGTTACGGCCTGCGCCCCCTGCAATCTCGCCAAGGGCGGGCTGATGCCCGAGCACGCCGGCATGCGGCCGATGCAGTGGCCCTATCGGCCGACGGTGTTCGAGTTGCACCGCAACGGCCGTCTGTTTCCCCCCAATTACCTTCATGAGAGCTGGCTCGACCATCTCTACTGGGATACCGAGTTGGAGCCTTGAGAGCCGCAGACCCGGAAACCTCGGCATTCTACTGCCGGTTGCCCGCTCCCCTACTGAGACGCGACGCACGGGGGACGACTGAAACCTTCGACCGATCGACCTTCAGTCCAGCTCGAACTTGGCCTTGTAGTCTTCTGCAAAAGCCTGGTTCTGCTCACTCTTCGACAGCACACAGTTGCCGACCACGAGCGTCTCCATCTCGGTCCCCATGAAGCACCGGAACGCGTCCTCGGGCGTGCCGACGATCGGCTCCCCGCGCACATTGAAGCTGGTGTTGACCAGCATTGGGCAGCCCGTCCGCGCGCGAAATGCATCGATAAGTGCGTGGTACCGGGGGTTGGTCTCCTTGTGCACCGTCTGGATGCGCGCCGAATAATCGACGTGAGTGATGGCCGGCACCGAGGACCGAGGTACGTTCAGCTTTTCGATGCCAAACAGTTTTTCCTCAGTCTCGCTCATCGCCCGACGGTGCTCCGGTCGCAGGTCGGCGACCATCAGCATGTAGGGCGACGGCTCCCCGATTTCGAACCAGTCGGCCACGTGCTCGGCCAGGACCGACGGCGCGAACGGGCGGAAGCTCTCGCGGTACTTGATCTTGAGATTGAGCGTCTTTTGCATCTCAGGGTTGCGCGGATCGCCGAGAATCGAACGGGCTCCAAGTGCACGCGGTCCGAACTCCATGCGCCCCTGGAACCAGCCGACCGCATCGCCGCGCTCCAGCGCGTCGACGGAACGCTCCAACGTATCGATCTCGCCGTGCACCGCGAAGCGGGCTCCAGCTCGCATCAACCTGTCCTCGATGTCGCTCTGAGCGAAGGCAGGGCCGAGATAGGCCCCGTCCATTCCGTCCAGCGCATTCCAGACCACACGAGGACGGTTGAGGTGGAGGTAGTGCGCCGCATAGGCTGCGCCGAGCGCGCCGCCCGCATCGCCAGCCGCCGGCTGCACCCACACGCGCTCGAAAGCGCGATCCCGCAGCACCTTGCCATTGGCGACACAGTTGAGTGCCACGCCGCCCGAGAGGCAGAGATTGGGGATACCGTAGGCGCGCGCCAATTCACGCGTAATCCGCAGCACGATCTCCTCGGTGACGGCCTGTACGGACGCCGCAAGGTCCATCTCGCGCTGCCCCAGCGGCTGCGTCGAGTCGCGCGGTGGACCGCCGAAAAGGTCGTGGAATTTCCGCGACGTCATTGTCAGGCCAGTCGTGTAATCGAAATAGCTCTGATCAAGCCAGAAGCTGCCATCAGGCTTGAGCTTCACGACCTTCTCGAGGATCAAATCCTTGAAGCGCGGCACGCCGTAGGGTGCGAGCCCCATCACTTTGTACTCACCCGAGTTGACCTTGAAGCCCGTGTAGTATGTGAACGCCGAGTAGAGTAGGCCGAGGGAATGCGGCCACCGGATCTCGCGTACCGTCTCGAGAGTGTTGCCGTGGCCGATCGCGACCGACGTCGTAGCCCACTCGCCGACCCCGTCCATCGTCAGCACGACCGCCTCCTCGAACGGCGACGCGAAGAACGCCGACGCGGCATGGCTCTGGTGATGCTCGGCAAAAAGCAGCTTGCGCTCGACGTCGCCCGATACAGACATCGGCAGGAGCGCTTTGGCGATGGCCGCCTTCTGGAAGAGTTTATCCTTGAGCCATACTGGCATCGCTGTTTTGAATTGACCGAATCCGCGCGGCGCATTGGCGAGGTAGGTCTCGAGCAGCCGCTCGAATTTCAATAGCGGCTTCTCGAAGAAGACGACGTGATCGACATCGTCGAGCCCGACGCCTCCTTCCGCAAGGCAATACCGAACGGCGCTCTCGGGGAAGCGCTGATCGTGCTTGCGGCGCGTGAAGCGCTCCTCCTGCGCCGCAGCGACCGGCCTGCCGTCGACGAGAAGCGCTGCGGCGCTGTCGTGATAGAAAGCTGAAATGCCGAGGATGCGCATGGTTTCGCTCGTAGTGCGAGGAGGACGGACGACTGCCGTCGGATGGCCGAAGTCGCTCTAGAACACTGTGTAGATGAACGGCGCCAACGCCGACCCCTGCGCCAGCGTCAGTAGACCGCCGACCAAGACCAGCGTGCCGATTACGGGGGCTAGCCACCACTTCCGGCGGGCGGACATGTAAAGAGCGAGCTCTTTGACGAGCGAGAGCATCTGGATCTTCCGACTGGCTGGGGCTGAATGTGGGTGGTTAGCGAGGCAAGAACGGTGCCAGTTCTTGGGTTCAAAACTGGCGATTCATGTCGCCAGGGCCGAACTTGATCTCTGGAACGATCCAGAATGTTTCGTCGGCCTCGCTGGGGCGGCGCCGGAGTGGGTCTCGCTTCAGCTGCATCGCGAGCCCGAATGGCACGATGGTCATACAAAAGAGAACCAGCATCACTACCGGGCTTACCAATTTGCCAAGCAACTGTCCGAGCGCCATCCAAGCTCGATTGAGCGGGTTGAGAGTCGCCGGCGCCGCAATGCTGAAGCCTGCCAGCAGCCCCCCGAGCACAATGCCGCCCACCAGCATCGAGGCCTCGTCTCGCCAAATTGCAGCAGCGACGAGGGCCGCCGCTGCGAGAACCAGGCCGGTCGATCGATCGGAAGGCAGCGCGACCGGCGACCCGTCGAGCGTCTCGTGGAAATTGGGCTTCATGGCTCGCTCACTCCGTTGAGGCCGCGACCGCCGTTGACCAGCGGTGGAGGCACAGGCTATAGGACCATCCAGAAGACAGGCCGCCCTGGGCAAGGACCCACGGGCGGCAAGTGCGTTTGAGCGGTCTTTGTCCCAGGGGATGGAATTTTCCGGGACGACCCGCGGGCGCACCCCCTGCAACGCAAGGTTCGTACCAGCAACGGAGCCAGGAATGCCCAATACCAAATCGGCGAAACGCGCTGAGCGCGTCTCTATCCGCCGCACCGACATCAACAAGGCCCGCCGGTCGCGAATGAAGACGGTGGTGCGCAACGTGGAGCTTGCGCTTGCCGAGGGTAACTCTGAGGCCGCTGCAGCAGCACTGAAGGCTGCCGAGCCCATTCTCATGCGCTCATCTCAGAAGGGCATCGTCCACAAGCGCACGGCCGCGCGCAAGGTGTCCCGCTTGACCAAGCGTATTAAGGCGCTCTCCACTCCCGGGCAGCCTTCAGCCTGACGTTTCGCTGCCACGTCGTATGTTCGTGGTCTGGACTCAACGCTTGCCGTCGCGCTCGATCCTGGTGGATTTGAATCAAGCCACTGAAAACAAGATGAAATATTGAGTATCGATTGCAAGGGTTGGGAATCTCTCGACCGTAGGACGACCTCCAGCAAATCAAAACGAGATTCAAGGGCGCCTTTTTCGGCGCCCTTTTAGTTGCAGCTGGCTCGATGGTTTAATCCATACGTCTCAAGCTGTTCTCCACAGGTGGATAGTGGTTCACGTGACTTGTGAGATGCGCGACGTCCCGTCGCATGGCGCGATCAGGTGAACGTTGTGGTGATTTGCGAAGCTTGCATCCCTTTAAGTTTTGGTTAATGTCCGGGGGTGAGGTCGACGGCGCGTGCGGCGCTGGGGTGTTTGAGATCGATCCGGTGTTTCGAGTGCTTTCAGCGGGCCCATTCCTCCCGCCGTGTACCCCTAGTTGAGTATGAGGCCGCGTAGCTTTGCCCGGAGACGGTCGAGGCAGGCCAAAACATGTCAGCGAACCTCGCACTCGTACGGCGACGGGGTATGCAACAAGTGTGTTGAGGAGTGAGTTAACGTGGTTTCCGAGACGTCACCAAGGGCCAGCAACGTTCCAGTCGATGCGGTGTGGCAATGCCTCGCCGAAAGAGCTGACACTGTTCTGATCGATGTGCGGACTCGAGCAGAATGGACCTACGTCGGGCTTCCGGACCTAAGGGCTCTCGGCAAGGAAACTGTTCTCGTCGAATGGCAAGGCTTTCCTGACAATCGCCCGAACCCGGCCTTTGTCGAGGAGCTATCTGGGCGTCTCGCAGCGCTCGGTGTTTCGCGGGAAACGGAACTGTATTTCATCTGTCGCTCTGGAGCACGCAGTCAGTTGGCCGCTGAGGCCATGCTGAGAGCGGGTTTCACGCGGTGCTTCAACGTTACCGAAGGGTTTGAGGGGCCTCTCGACGACGATCGGCATCGTGGTGCTCGAAGCGGCTGGAAAGCCCAGGCGTTGCCCTGGGTTCAATCCTGACTATCGGCAAAGGAGGGTTCTGCGTAAGCCGAAACAATCAATGGCCAGCCTCGGCGCTGGCGATCTGAAGCATCCGTGCGAGGGCAATGGATCGCTTCATGACTAGAATGCGGGGAATTGACAGATGATGCAGGACAAAGACTTCGCTCCACGCTCGTCAGAGCGCGGCGCGAACGAGGGATTTTTATCACCACCAAGCTCCGAAGGTCGGAGTGATATGGGCCTCGAGCCCGTCGGGTTTGCCGAGACTGGCGTGGGCGCGCTGGTTGTTGGCGGCCGTATCGCCACCGTGCACAGCAGCGTTTCGGTCGCCGGCAAGGGTGCCGATAAGAGTGTGGTGGTTGGGGATGGCTCAAGCGGACTCTCCCAGCGAGGAACCAAGGTCAAGGCAGCGTTGCGGGCTCGGCTCGGCGAGGATGTCTTCTCGAGTTGGTTCACAACGCTCGAGTTTCAGAGTTTCGACGGGCGGCTCCTGAAGGTTTCGGTGCCGGTGAAGTTTCTGCGCAATTGGATCCAGTCGCACTATGCAGATGCGCTGATCACCTGCGCAGCGTCTGAATTCCAGGGCATAGAGCAAGTCGAGGTTCTCCTGCGGCAGCCGAACGCCGTAGGCAGTAAGGGCCAGGGCACGGCGGTGCAGCGCCCGCCGGCGAGCGAGCCGATCCGCTCATTCGCCGAGACCGTTACGCCCGAACGCTCGGCGATCGATGTTCAGGGGCACGCGGCGCCTCGCTCGCAAGTCAACGGCCTTGAGGGCTCGCCCCTCGACCCGCGTTATACCTTCGAGAGCTTCGTTGTCGGTCCAGCCAACCGCATGGCCCACGCAGGCGCCGTGCAGGTGGCCGAGACGGTGTTCGCAGAAAGCCGCGGCTTCAATCCGCTGTTCCTGCATTCCGGTGTGGGACACGGCAAGTCGCATTTGCTGCATGCCATCGCATGGGAGGTCCGGCGTCGCACACCGCACGCCAAGGTCCTCTACCTCACCGCGGAGCGCTTCCGCTTCACGTTTGTTGAAGCACTTCGGGCTCAGGATGCGATGGCGTTTAAGGATCGTTTCCGCTCGATCGACATGCTTCTGATCGACGACCTCGAGTTCATGACCGGCGAGAAGACCGAGCTCGAGTTCGATCACATCATCAACATGTTGCTGGATAGCGGCCGCCAGCTTGTCGTCGCCTCGGCAAGGCCCCCGGTCCAGCTCTCGCGCCTGAACGATCGCATGCGCTCGCGTTTGCAGCGCGGCCTCGTGACCGAGATCGGCACGATGGACCGTGAGCTTCGCGTCAAGATCCTAGAGCGGCGCATCCAAGAAAAGCGTGCCGGCGACCCCTCCTTCGAGATCCCGCGTGACGTGGTCGAGATGGTCGCCGACAAGCTGATCGAAAGCGGCCGCGAACTCGAAGGTGCCGTCACCCGCCTCTATGCGCAATGGCAGCTGATGCGCACCCCTGTCACGGCCGACAGTGCCGAAGGGCTGCTTCGCGATTTGGTCGCCAGTGGCGAGCCGCGGCGCATCCGTATCGAGGACATTCTCAAGATCGTGTCGCGCCACTATGGCGTCTCGCGCAACGACATCCTCTCGGAGCGGCGTCATCGTTCGGTGGTCTGGCCGCGCCAGATCGGCATGTATCTCGCCAAGCAGATGACCGCGCGCTCCCTGCCCGAGATTGGTCGGCGCTTCGGTAACCGTGATCATACAACAGTCCTGCACGCGATCCGCAAGATTGAAGGTCAGATCTCGGCCAACGCCCAGTTGAAGGACGAGATCGAGGACCTCAAGAAGCAGCTTGGACCGGAGCCTGCCGCCGGCTTGCGCTGATGGATTGATCTCACTGTGTTGAGCGATGGGCGGGACATGCAATGTGCCCGCCCATTTTGCTTTGTTTGTCGGCTTGCTGGTCCGCTGCGATGACCAGAGACAGCCCGAACTCATCTGAATGGCTATTGAATGCGTGATCCGGTAGTCCGATCATGGCGGTCTCGAGCCGCCAACGTCCGTTCAGAGTAGGCTCAAATCCAAGGGAGCGTCAGTCATGCCCAAGGATAGCGATCGTGTCTCCCTCCCGAGCCGTGCCGAGGCGGGCGCCAACAAGAGTCCGGCCGCCGACCGCGGACGAGACGTTTTCCTGCGCGCGCTCATCAGCTCTACTGACGCCACTGACTTGGCGAGCCTTCCTCCAGAAGGACTGGCCCGCGAGACGATCGAAGCCTTCAATGCAATTGCCGTGCGTGGTCGAGGTCGGCATAGCGTCACGAGCCGCCCCTCCGAGATCGTGCCAGACGCAATCGCTATCGAAATCGTCAATGACGATATGCCATTCCTGGTCGCCAGCGTTCTGTCTGAGATCCAGGTGCGCGGGCTCGACGCGGCCATGGTTCTCCATCCGACCTATAAGGCCGACCGCGCCGCCGACGGGCAACTCGTCCGCGTCACGAGCCCGGGCGATGGCAACTGGAGTGACGGCCACCAGGAAAGTTATATCTCCATCCATCTCCTCGGCGCTCTTAGCCAGGCGCGACGCGACGAATTGTGCGCGGCGATCTCGAGCATCCTTGCCGAGGTCCGTCTCGTTGTCGGTGACTGGCGACGAATGATTGAGCGCGTGAACCGCGCCATCAAGGACCTGAAGGATGCGCCTCTGGCCGTCGACGAGGCCGCCCTGGAGGAGCAACTCGCATTCCTTGCATGGCTCGTTGACGATAACTTCACACTGCTGGGCACACGCGACTACCGGCTCGACGGGACACCCGCTGATGGGGAGCTCGTGACCACGGACGATGCTGGACTGGGTCTCCTGGCAGACCCTGGCGTACAGGTGCTCAGGCGCGGCGGCGAGCTTGTCGTCATGACGCAGGAGCTGCGCCAGTTCTTCTTCGCGCATGACCCGTTGATCATCACCAAGGCCAACGTCGTGAGCCGTGTGCATCGACGCGTCCATATGGATTACGTCGGCGTCAAGCAGTACGGACCTGGCGGAGAAGTGATCGGTGAGCTGCGCATCGTCGGCCTGTTCACATCGTCGGCCTACACGCAGTCGCCACAGCATATTCCCGTTCTCCGCCGTAAGGTTGCCCAGGTTGGCAGAGCATTGGCACTGGCGCCGGAGAGCCATGCTGCCAAAGCATTCGTCAATGTGATGGAGACGTTTCCGCGCGACGAGCTTTTTCAGATCACACCCGAAGACCTTGCTCGCTGGGTTGCCGGAATTCTCGATTTGGATCTGCGTCCGCGGGTCCGCGCTTTCCTCCGCTATGATCGCTTCGACCGGTTCGTGTCGGCGCTTGTTTTCGTGCCGCGTGACCGCTACTCGAGCAGTGCGCGCGAGCGGATAGGCGAATATCTCTGCGAGCGATTCGAGGGCTACGTTGCAGCCTTTTATCCCCGGTTTGGCGATGGCCCCCTTGCTCGGGTGCACTTCATCATCGCGCGCCGCAGTGGACGCATCGTGCCCGTAGAAGTGGCCGACCTGGAAGCTGGTATCGCGCGCATCGTACGGACTTGGGGCGATGCTCTGAAGCAGGCCATCTCCGGCCTCGGCGACGGTTCGTCCGCGCTCGTCGCACGCTA
>LNDR01000295.1 GCA_001464755.1 Rhizobiales bacterium Ga0077524 | reverse complement strand
ATGCAGTCTCTCCTTCCCGACAAGCCAGCGGTCACTCCGTTGGCGTTAAGCGAGCCGGGAGTACTAGACCTGCACATCGCACAGGCTGGTCTTAGTATTCGACGAGAGCAATTTGTTGGATGCGATTATCGGTTCTCCAGTTTCGATGACTATTGGCTATGCGGTAGAGAATTAGCCGGCCTGAAGCTCATCTTTGCTGTCGCAGGAGAAGACAGAGTGCGGCAGGCAGCCTACTTGGCAGCCAAACCCTCCATTCAAGACAGTGGCGAGTTATTGATGCGCAATTCGTTTCGGCTGGTCATTGTGGATCCGAAGCCTCAACCAGCAACAGCGTAGGCGCGCCAGCCGCAATCGTGTGCCAGAAGTCACGCGTCCATTGAGGCACAGCAAATATGGACGCGCAGGACAATCCCAGTCTTGCGACGACCCTTGTTGGACCATCTCCCTCCTGTCCTCTTCGTCCGCATTCCACGGCAGCGGACATAGCGGGTCAACGTAGCGAGCCTTCGGGATGTCGGCGATGGGTCAATCGCGTCAATGTTTTGGCGACTGTCCGTCGTTCGAGCACTGTCGCTTTCCCACCGATCCCGACCGTCGCTCGAGCGAGGTGTCGGAGCAAGTGGCCGCCCCTCACCCTGACCCTCTCCCCATGCGAGTGCAGGGCATGGGGAGAGGGGATTCCCCGCCACGTCGCCTCCTGCCCCCTACCCGTCGTCCTTCAGAACATCCTGGCCGGATCGAAGGTCAGGATCATGTGCTCCCAGCCGCCCGCATATTTGTCCTCGGGCAGCAGGTAGGGCTCGCACTGGACGAGGGCGCGTTTGGCCGAGTCGGCGGCATCCCGGAAGACGGGACTCGGCTGATCGTTCACCACCCTGGGCGGGGACGCGAGGCGACCTTCCGGCGTCAGGCGGATCTCGACCTTGACCACCATCTGCTGGATTCCGTCGACGCCGGCGTTGATGTTCCAGCATCGGCTCACCGCTTGTCGCATCAGGCCAGCGAGGAAGCTCGCCTCGTTGGCCGAAATCGTGCTGTCACGCCCTTGTGCGTCGCCCCGCACGGGGCCCTTGGCGTTCGTCGGCCTGTCGGGCGCGTCGTTGGCGGCGGGCGCCTGCTTCGGATCGGGCGTCTTGTCGAGCAACGCCGACAAGCGGTTGGTGTCGAGTTGCTTCTTGGCGAGTTCCGCCTTGCGCTTCGCATCGGCCTTTTTCTTCTCGTCGGCCTTGCGTTTGGCCTCGGCAAGCTCACGCGCGCGTTTTTCGTCGGCCTTCTTCTTCTCCTCGGCTTTGCGCTTCTCCTCGGCCATACGCTTATCCTCGGCAGCCTTGGCTTCCGCCTCCGCCTTCGCTTTGGACTCCGCCTCGGCTTTGGCATTCGCCAGGGCTTGCTGTTCTTTTTCCTTCTCTTCCTCGGCCTTCTGCAGCGCCAGTTCGTCGAGCTTTTGCGCAAGCGCGACCTTGTCAGGCTCGGGCTTCGGCGGCTCGACTTTCGGTGCGGGTGGCGGCGGTGGCGGAGGTTCGGCCTTTGCAACCTCGACCGGCTTGGCTGGCTCGGGCGGTGGCGGCTCGGCAGCAGGGGGAGGCGGTTGGGCGACGACGGGGCGTGGCTTCGGTGTATCTTTCTGGGCCTCGTCCGGCTTCTTGACGTCCTTCGCTTCGGCCTGATCGAGCTTCGCCTCGCGCACGCCCTTGCGCATCCGGTTGAGTTCGGAAGCCGAGATGACGTCGGCCACGATCGCCTCGGTTGGCTCCTTCGGCTCGCGCGGCGTCGTATGCGCGATCGAAAGCATCGCATAGCCGAGCAAGGTTGCGTGAAGCGCGAGCGACAATGCCAGACCGAATGTCACCCGTTAGCCCCCACCCTCCACCTCGGTCACGAGGGAGATCTTGCGAAAGCCGGATTCTTTCAATGTCGCCATGACCCGGGCCACATGGCCGTACTCCACCGCGCGGTCGCCGCGCACGAACACCGGCTCGTCCTTGCCGCCGCCGCCGCGCGACATCGCAATGGCCGAGAGCTTCGGGCCAAGCTCGTCGAGGGTCATTGGTGTTTTTTCCTCCTGCCCGAGGAAGACTTGCCCGCTGCGCGTGACCGAAACGACGAGCGGTTCCTTGTTCGTCTCGAGCTGCCTGCCCTTGGCTTGTGGCAGCTCCACCTGAACGCCGCCGGTCAGCAGCGGGGCAGCGACCATGAAGATGATCAGCAACACCAGCATCACGTCGACGAACGGCGTAACGTTGATTTCGCTCATCGGGGCATGGCGACGCCGGCGGCCACGCCGTCCGCTATGCCCTCCACCTCCACCACCGCCAAGGCTCGCGCCCATGAGCTTGATCCCTTAGGAGCGAACGTCGATTTGCCGCGAGACGATGGCCGCAAACTCGTCCGCGAACGCCTCGAGACGTTGTGCGAGCCGTGCCGAGTCGGCAGAGAACTTATTGTAGGCGATGACCGCCGGAATTGCGGCCAGCAGCCCGAGCGCCGTTGCAAACAGCGCTTCCGCGATACCTGGCGCAACGACCGCCAGGCTGGTGTTCTTGGAAATCGCGATCGCCTGGAAGCTGGTCATGATGCCCCAGACAGTGCCGAAGAGACCGACGAACGGGGCTGTCGAGCCGACTGTCGCGAGGAACAGCAGGCTCCGCTCGAGCCGCTCCATCTCGCGGCTGATCGTGACGTCCATGACCTTCTCGACGCGCAGCTGGATACCGCCGAGCGCCCGGATGTTGCCCTCCACGGAGCGCTTCCATTCACGCATCGCGGCGACGAACAGCGCCGCCATCGAGAACGTGCGATCGCGAGACAGCGCGGTATAGAGTTCCTCCAGCGACTGCCCGGACCAGAACAGCTGCTCGAAGCGGTCGGCCTCGCGTCGCGCGCGCCGGAACGCGAAGATTTTCGTGAATATGATGGCCCACGACCAGACGGAGGCGAGCACCAGCCCGATCATCACGATCTTGACGACGATATGGGCCTGCATGAACAACTCGTAGAACGAGTGTCCACCCCCCGTCGCCCCGATCGCATGCTGTACGACGTCGGTCGGATTCATGGTGCTCCCGCAAATTCTGGTGCCGGGTCGCACGTCGTGGCAAACGCTGCCGAGCGTCGACGGCAACATGCCGCCGTCCGCCACACCGGTTCGCCTGGCCGCGCGACTCTCCCCAATCAAAGCTTCTTGCCCGCCAATTTGACCAAACTGCGGCCCTTGTCGCGGCAGAGACACGAAACGTGAACGCGTGAGCGCTCGTTAGACCGTGGTGCGGGTCGTATCTCAAGGGCGCCGATCGGCGCATGGGGGCCTGTGGCCTTCTTGTCCACAGTCCGATCGGTCAAGCCGTGTTTGCGCGCCGCTTGAGCGCCCTGCCGACACCTATTCCGACGAGCACGGCGACGAGACCGGCGGCAAGACCGGCACTGACGAGCGCGAATGTCTGCTGGAAAGCCAACAGGGTTGCCTCTCCGACACCGGCGGCGGTCGCCTGTGCCTCGAGAGTGCGGCTCAACGCCGTCAAGCCGGCCGCAGCACCGACTATGCCGATCGTGCGCGTCACCAGCGTCAGACTACCGGCGACGCCGCGATCGGCCTGCGGCAGCGTCGCGAGGACGCGGTCGGCGTAGGCGACCTGGAAGAGCCCGAGCCCGAAGCCCTGCACGGCGAGGCACGTGGCCATCATGATAGGTGTCGTCTCGCGGCTCCAGGTCGAGACCAGTGCCAGACCTGCAACCGAAACCAGGGTCCCGAGAACCGCCAGCGGCGATGGTCCGATCCGCTGCGCGATGCGCCCCGCAAGCCATGACCCGACCACGACGCCCGATGCGTTGGCACCGAGGACGAGGCCGCCGATGCCGGCCTCGAGTCCAGCCGTCCGTGCCAGGTGGAACGGCACCAGCAGCATGACCGCGAACCCGGCGAGGTTGACCGCGATGCTGGCGAGGTTGAGCACCAGGAAGGCGCGTTCCCGAAAGAGCGCGGGTCTGATGATGGGATCGGGATGTCGCGTCTCGTGCGCCAGGAAGGCCCACAGGGTCGCCGCACCAAGCACGACGAGGGCCACAGCGACAAGTTCACCGTGCGGCATCTCAGGGCGGGCGGCTGCAAGCAGAAAGGCCGAGAGCCACGTCACGAGCAGCAGCGCGCCCGTCCAGTCGAAGGCGCGCCGCGTCGCACTCGCCACCGCGGTCGGAATGAGCCAGGCCAGCGCGAAGGCCGTCGCGACCAGGGGGAGCCGGGCCCAGAACACCACCGGCCAGCCGAACCGCTCGACCAGCGCGCCGCCCGCCAGCGGTCCGAGTGCGGAGCCCAGGGCAATGGCGGCCGAGTAGAAGCCGAGCACACGGGTCCGCTCCGATTCTGGATAAAGCGAGGTGGCGAGCGCCGGCGCGCAACTCCACGTCAATGCCGCTCCGACCCCTTGCAGGACACGACCCGCGAGAAGGAGCCCGAAATCTGGCGCCATCGAGCATGCCGCATAGCCGAGCGCCGAGATCACGAGCCCAGTCACGAACACCCGGCGGTAGCCGAGCAGATCGCCGAGCTTGCCGAACGCGAGAGTCAGGCTGGCGTAGGTCAGAACATAAGCGATGATCACCCAGCGGATGCCGGATTGGGGCAAGCCGAATGCTGCCGTGATGCTCGGGAACGCGATGTTGACGGCGCTGTCGAGCGGCGCGGCGAGCGTGCCGAGACAGACGACCAGAAGGGCGGCCAGCGAGCGGCGGCGAGAGAGAGACATGTGCCGTTGGGTCTGGTGGGAGGCTGCGTGGGTGACGTCAGCGTTGCATGCCTCCGCGTGAACCCGAAGAGCGAACTGGCATCCGTCCCAAAAGCTGTGGAAGCGATCGCTGCGAGCACATCCGCGGCGTAGTGCAGCGGATTGTCGGCGGCCTCGGCGAAAGACCGACTCTGAACACGCATCGCCTTCTTTTGGCCCGGAAAATTTCCGAGCCCTCGCAACTGCGGGCCCGATGTTGCAACAGCGTAGCGAGAGTGAGGGGTCATGTCAGCCCGCGCGTATGTACCGGCCGAGGCGCCGTCGCCAGCCGCCCAGTTTCGCGAACATTCCGACTATCTGCGCTGGGAGCTCGCCCCCGAGGAGCGGGTCGGCGCGCCACTCGTGCGAAGGCGCAAGCGATGGTGGCTACGTGGTGTCGTGGTGCTTTCGCTCGCGGGGGGAGCTTGGGCCTTTGCTCAAGATCCGACAGGCACCTGGGAGTTGGCGTCGCACCGGTTCGCATCGGCCATCGCTACGGGCGAAGCGCTGCTCGGCGACTGGCGGACGCCGCCGCGCCCGGCAGGGGCTTCGGCGCCGCCCCTCGCGCTCGCCCCCTTGCAGCTTATTGAAGCCGAGAGGCTCGCGGCGGCGGGTAACGCGGCATCCGCCCAGACCGATGGTCCGGTGATAGGCGGGGTTGCGCCAGCAGAGCCGGTCGCCAAGGCGCGGGTCGACGAGCCCGCCGAGGCGGTTGATGTCGAGAGACCCGAGCCGCTGCCGCCGTTGCCGCCGCTCACCGACCCGCTGCAGAAGCGCGCCGAGGCGGTGGGCCTGCATCCCGAGTTGTCCCGCGCCCTCCTGCAAAGTCTAACCCCGAGCGACTTCAAGACTGCCGGCATCGGCATCAAGAAGGCCATCGCCGAGACGCCCGACGATGGTGTCCTGGTCTGGCCGCCGAAACCTCAGTCCGGCATGGCCCGCTTTCGCATTCACTTCGTGCCGGGGATCTCTGCCGTCTGTCGCCGCTACGTCGTCGGCGTCGGGAAGAATGGATGGTTGACGACGGCGCTGCCGATGGAGCGGTGCGGCGTCAAGCCGAGGCCGCTGCCAGGCTCAGCGGCTGCAAAATCCGCATCGAGGCCGTGAGGCCACTCCGGCGCCTGGGTGTCCGCGATGCGATGGCCACTGGTCGTGACGGCTGAGCCCGCTATAAGCTTGTCCGGACATGTTCAAGCGCGCCGGAGCGAACCCAATGACCCTGCCCACCTACGAGATCTATGCCATCCGATACGCCAAGCAGGATCTGCGTGACGAAGGGCACATGTTCATCGGCGGCCAGCACGGCAAGATGGTCCAGGGTCTGGATTTCTTCACCTACGCGCTGAAGGGCAACGGCCGCAATTGGATCGTCGACACCGGTATGACGTCCGGCCAGGCGAAGCGGATGGGCCGCGACTATGACTTCCTGTGCCGCCCCTCCGAGGCACTGGCTCGCATCGGCATCGACGCTGCCTCGGAGCCGGACGTGATCCTCACCCACGCCCATTTCGACCACGTTGGTACGCTCGGGGACTACAAGACGGCGCGCTTCCATATCCAGGACGAGGAGATGATCCACGTCACCGGTCGCGACATGACGATGAAGCCGTTCCGGCTCGCCTATCATCCCGATGACGTGAAGCAGCTGATCGACCTCGTCTATGCTGACCGGATGGTCTTCCATGACGGCGACGTCGAGATCGCGCCGGGCATCGAGTTCGTTCTGGTCGGTGGCCACGCCCGCGGACAGGCGGTGCTGCGGGTGCACACCAAGCGCGGCTGGGTGGTCCTGGCCTCCGACGCCGTGCATGTCTTCGACGAGACCGACTTCGAGCGTCCCTTCGCGATCTTTTACGACCTCGCTGATATGATCGAGGGCTATCGGTCCATCAACCAGATGGCCGGCCATCGCGATTTTCTCATCCCCGGCCACGACGCGCGGGTGACCAAGGCCTATCCGCCGGCCGGCCCCGGCATGGAAGGCCAGATCCTTCGCCTCGACCTGCCGCCGAAGTGGTAGGGCGGCCTTCCCCCTCTCCCCATTGGGGTGAGGGGCAGACGCTCGCTCCAACACTGTTGCCGCCCCTTACCCAAATTCCTCTCCTCGAATGGCAAGCGCAGCGCCAATGGGGAGAGGGAATGATCAGACCGGAGCCCCTCATGTCCGCCCCCCGTCAGATTACGATGGTCGCCTTCATGCAGGCGCAGAACTGCTCGAACTACACTGGATCGTGGCGTCACCCCTCGTCACACAGCGATTTCCTCACGCCGGCCTATTTCCAGCGCATGGCCCGCGTCCTCGAGGAGGGCAAGTTCCATGTCGCCTTCTTCGACGACCGGCTCGCCATGCCGGATCGCTATAAGGACGACCACGTCGAGGCCGTCGAAGGTGGCGTCCGCGTCGTCAAGCTCGACGTGACGACCATTATGACGGTGATGGGTCTCGCGTCATCGAAGCTCGGCATCGGCGGCACCGGCTCGACCACATATTTCGAGCCGTTCCACATCGCCCGCGCCTGGGGTACCGTCGACCACATGACGGGCGGACGCGCGGCCTGGAACGTGGTCACCTCCGTCAACGACGGCGAGGCGCTTAACTTCGGTCGCGACACCCACGCCGATCACGACCATCGCTACGACATGGCCGACGAGTTCATGGAGGTGGTGCTCGGTCATTGGGATACGTGGGAGCCCGACGCGCTGATCGTCGACAAGGGTGGGCGTTTCGCCGATGGCAAGAAGGTCCACCGCCTCGACCACAAAGGCAAATACTACCAGTCGCGCGGCCCCTTCACGGTGCCATGGACGCCGCAGGGGCGCCCCGTGATCATTCAGGCCGGACAATCCGGCCGGGGCAAGCAGTTCTCCGCGCGCTGGGCCGAGCTGATCTTCTGCTCGGTTCGCAATCTCGAGCACGCCAAGGCCAACTACGCCGAGGTCAAGGGCGCCATCGCAGCGGCTGGTCGCGACCCTGACAAAGTGGTGATCGCACCGGCGTGCTATGTGTTCGTGGGCGAAACGCGGGCCATGGCCGAGGAGAAATTCGCGATCTCGGACAGCCTCGCCCGGCCAATCGACACGTTGGCGCTGCTCTCGGAGGCGATCAATTTCGACTTCGGCTCGAAGCCGATGGATGAGCCGTTCTCGGATCAGGAACTCGCCCAGCTCACTGGCATGCACGGTATGCGCGACCGGGTCATCGCCAACTCGGGAAAGAAGAACCCGACTGTCCGCGACTTCGTCGAGCATTCGGGTCGCGGTCGACTGCGCGAAGCTCCGATCTTCAAGGGCACGCCCAAGGACGTCGCCGACGAGATGGAAGCGTGGTTCAAGGGCCGCGCCTGCGACGGCTACGTGCTCGCCACCACCGAAATGCCCGGCGGCTACGAGGATTTCGTGCGCCTCGTCGTGCCCGAGCTGCAGCGCCGCGGCGTCTACCACAAGGACTATCGCGGCACGACCTTGCGCGAGAACCTCGGCCTGCCGATGGCGCAGCGCGGGGATTGGCGGGCGTAGGCTACACCCTCACCCGTGCCGCCGGGTGGTTGTGCGGAAGTCGCGCCCGACCGAACAGCTTCTCGCGGAGCGTGCCGGGGCGGTAAGCGGTCTTGAAGCGACCGCGGGCCTGCAACTCGGGGATCACGAGGTCGACGAGGTCGGTGAAGCTCTCGGGCATAACGACATAGGCGAGGTTGAAGCCGTCGATGCCAGTCTCGTCGACCCACGACATCATCTCCTCCGCCACCTCGGCGCCGGAGCCCACGATGACGGGACTGCGGCCTCCTATGGCGACCTTCTCGGCGATCTCCCGCACGGTCCACGTCCGGTTCGGATCGGCGGTAGTGAAACTCTCGAGGGCGGAATGATTGGCGTCGGTCTTCTCGTAACGCACGACATCATCGAAGCCGTACTTCGACAGATCGACGCCGGTCCAGCCAGACATCAGAGCCAACGCCCCCTCGTGGCTGACGTAGCGGGTATAGTCGGCGTGCTTGGCACGCGCCTCGGCGCTGGTTCGCCCGATGATCGGGGTCGCGAGTGCAAGGATCTTCAGGTCGGAGGGGTCGCGCCCTGCCGCCGCCGCCTGCTCGCGAAGACCCGTCACATAGGGCTTGATCGCCGCCTTGGTCGGGCCGTTGATGAAGACGCACTCCGCGTGCTGCCCGGCGAACTGGCGTCCACGCCCTGAGGCCCCCGCCTGGAACAGGAGTGGCGTGCGCTGCGGTGATGGCTCGCTCAGATGAATGGCATCGAGTTTGTAGAACTCGCCGTCATGGCGGACTCGGTGAACCTTGGCTGGATCGGCGAATACGCGGGTGGCCTTGTCGGCCACCACCGCGTCGTCCTCCCAGCTGCCTTCCCAGAGCTTGTAGACCACCTGCATATAGTCGTCGGCGATGTCGTAGCGCCGGTCATGCCCGACCTGTGCGCGCTCGCCCATGCCCTTGGCCGCGCTGTCGAGGTAGCCGGTGACGATGTTCCAGCCGACGCGCCCTTTCGTCAGATGGTCGAGCGTCGACATGCGCCGCGCAAACGGGTACGGCGGCTCGAAGCTCAGCGTGCAGGTGACACCGAAGCCGAGGTTTTCTGTGACCATCGCCATCGCGGGTATCAGCAGCGAGGGATCGTTGACCGGCACCTGGACGCCGTTGCGCAGTGCCGCGTCCGCCGTCGAGCCATAGACGTCGTAGACACCAAGCACATCGGCGAGGAACAGCCCGTCGATCAGCCCGCGCTCCAGGGTCCGCGCGAGATCGGCCCAATAGGCAAGGTCGGTGTAATGGCGCGCATGATCGCGAGGGTGGGTCCAGAGGCCCGGCGACTGGTGCCCGACCGTATTCATGTGAAAGGCGTTGATCAGGATCTCTGTCGTCATTCTCGTATCCTTGGCCCGGCCTGTGAGCCACGCTTCGAGCTAGCGTGGCGTCGCATCATAGTTGACCGATGGTGTGGGCATGATGCGATTTTGGCGCGATGGCCCACAAGGCCCGACCAGGGATCAGATTCTCTTCCAGATCATCTCGCCGATCAGCAGGCAACCAAAGCCTATCAGGATGAGGCCCGCGGCCTGATTGATGCGGCGCATCGCTTCCGATGTCAGGCGGTGACGGACGCTGTTGATCAAATGCGAGACGACGAGCCAATAGACGAAGCTGCCTCCCATGATCGCCAGCACCATTGCGGTCGCGTCGATCCTCGACTCGACCTCGACGAAGGTGCTCGCGCCGCCGATGATGGCGATGAGGCTCAACACGGCGCCGGGATTGGTAACGGTGAGCACCACCAGCTTGGGAATGTCCCACGCGTAGTCGGAAAGCGTCGTAGCGGCAGCATCCTGCGCGCTGCGGAACGTATTGCGCGACAGGAACAGCTTGGCTCCCGATACGATCAGGGCGATCCCGCCCACGATCTGGATCGCCCAGCGATAGTGCGCGACCGCGCCGCTCAGCGCTTTGACACCAAACGTCGCGACGAAGGCGATCATGGCATCGCCAAGCGTGATGCCGATGCCGGCGGCGAGGCCGCCGAAAAAGCCGCGCTCCGCCGCCCGCTGCAGCGCGAGAAAGTTGATCGGCCCGATCGGTAGAGCGATCAGCACGCCGATCAGGAAGCCGACGGGTATGACGAGCGGATTTGGCACGAGCCCTAGTCCCACCTACGGCTCCGGAGGGTTCCGGTGCACGCTGTCTGGTCGAGGGCTCGCTGAGGGGACCCGCGTTGCCGTTTCTGTTCTCGCTGGCTGCCTTCTAGCGGGCGCCGGCTGTCGTCCTCGCCATACAAGCGGAAACCTCCCGATGCCAGCCCGCCACAGGCCGATGTGCATGCTCGCTCCGCTACTGGTACTGAGCGCGACCGCGCTTGTCCATGCGCGCGCCCCGCTTGGTGCACAGGCACGGGAGGGAGGGGTGCCCGTAGTCATTGGCACAGTGGGAGCGCGGTCTCAGGACCTGTAAATTTCGCGGGCGCCGAAGCAGGTTCGCCATGATCGGGCGGCGACCTGGATATGTCGCCCGTGTGATTCGGTAACCATAAGCCGACCATCGAGTGGTTCCCGTTGCCGATCATCCTTTACGAGAAGGGATCTGTCGAAGAGGGGCCGTTGATGTATCGTATTGTCGCCGCCGCCGGGCTGGCCGTAATGATGTCCGCGCCTGCCATGGGCCAGACCTGGGCGCCATGGTATCAGCGGAGCCTCCTCGAGCCTTCGCGGCCGAGCGTGCCTTCGGCAAAACCCAAGACCAAAACTGCCCGTCCAGGCTCGGCAGCACCCGCGAGCCTGACGCCGCCCGGAAGCATCTTCTCCAACGATGACGACGACGACGACCGCCCGGCAAAACCCTCGGCGCCGGTGATCGTCGAGGGCGGTCCTCGCCCCGATATCAATCCACAGGCACCGTCCGAGGTCCGCTACAACTCTGGGCAGCCCGCCGGCACGATCGTCGTCGACACCGCCGCGCGGCGGCTCTACCTGGTCAAGGGTCCGTCGACGGCGCTCGCCTATCCTGTCTCGGTCGGCCGGGAGGGGTTCACCTGGACTGGAACTGAAAAGATCAGCCGTATGGCGAGTTGGCCCGACTGGCACCCGCCCGCCGAGATGCGTGAGCGCGACCCGAGGCTGCCGACCAAGATGACGGGTGGCGTGCGCAATCCGCTCGGCGCCAAGGCGCTCTATCTCGGCAGCACGCTTTATCGCATTCACGGCACCAGTGACGCCCGCACGATCGGCCGGGCGTCTTCGTCGGGTTGTTTCCGCATGCACAACGGGCATGTCGTGGATCTCGCGCGCCGCGTGGGTGTCGGGACCAAGGTCGTGGTCGTCCACGGGTCGACGCGGACGGCAAGGAACTGATCCGCCGAAGGCAGTTCCGCCCCCTGGGTCGTGCCGAGCAGCCGCGGTTCCCGTCGTCGGTTTCGATGGCGGACGCCCGGCGCGTGCTGTGGCCGATGGCGCCGTCACGGCATTGGCGACAATCTGCCTTGATCGCGCTGATGTCATTGGCCGGGGACGTCACGACAGTGCCACTCTTTCCTCCTTCGGTGGTCTGGACGGCGGAGTGGCGGCGGCTCAGGGCGAGCCGGCGGTAACGAAACTCGGAGCCGGCTCTTCCAATCCGCGCGATTCGCCCCATATGTGCGAGGCAGGGAGTAGAACATCATGAAGCGTATGATTTTTCTCAGTTTGATCCCAGCCTTCCTGGCAGTGGCGCCCGCGACAGTGATCGTCTCGGCGGGTCCTGCCGAGGCGCAGAGCTGGCGGTGGAACGACACCGGGCCGCGCGGCGGCTATTACCGAGAGCGCAGCTACTACGATGCGGCGCCCAGCTGGAGCTATCGGGTGGCACCCGACCGGTACTACGATCCCTACGAGTCGCGTCGTCGCTATTACGACAGGGACGACGATTACGAGCCGCGCCGACGGTCGTCGTACGACCGGGACGACGTGCAGCAGGCGCCGAAACTCTTGAGTGGAGGGCCCCGCCCGGAGATCGAGCCGATCGGCCCGGAGCGGGTGAGCTTTCGCAGCCCGCATGCGCCGGGCACGATCTTGATCGATACGGCCGGTCGTCAGTTGCTACTGCTCGAGTCGTCCGGTACGGCTTTGCGCTACCCGATCTCGGTCGGTCGCGAGGGCTTCTCGTGGACCGGCGAGGAAAAGATCAGCCGCATCGCCGAGTGGCCTGACTGGCATCCGCCGGCCGAAATGCGCGAGCGCGATCCGAAGCTGCCGGAGAAGATGACGGGCGGCCTGCGCAATCCGCTCGGCGCCAAGGCGCTCTATCTCGGCAACACGCTTTATCGCATTCACGGCACCAATGATGCCAAGTCGATCGGCCGTGCCGCGTCGTCGGGCTGCTTCCGCATGTTGAACGGCCATGTCATCGATCTCGCCGAGCGCGTCGCCGTGGGTGCAAAAGTCGTGGTGGTGTCGGGCTTGCGGACGGCTGACCTGCAGCGCTGAGCGATCCGAGGGCTGGGCACTGCAGGTCGAAGCTCAGGCGGCGCCCTCGAGAAAGCGTACGGGCGCGCCGTCCGCCTTAGCCTCGATCTCGCCCTGCCACATGGCGCGTCGCCCGCGCACGAAGGTTCCGACCGGCCAACCTTTCACCTTGACGCCGTCGTAAGGTGTCCAGCTGGATCGCGACTGGATCCAGCCGTTGGTGATGGTGTCGGTCCGGCCCATGTCGACGATCGTCAGGTCGGCGTCGTAGCCGACTGCAATACGACCCTTGCCGACGATCCCGAACAACCGCTGCGGACCCGCGCTGGTCAGATCGACGAGGCGAGCGAGCGTCAGTCGGCCCGCGTTGACGTGGTCGAGCATCACCGGCACCAGCGTCTGTACGCCGGTCATGCCGGAATGGCTCTCGGGATAGGGATGATGCTTCTCCTCGACGGTGTGCGGCGCGTGGTCCGAGCCCAGCACGTCGACCGTTCCGTCAGCGATGCCCGCCCAGATGCCCTGACGGTGTGCCTCGTCGCGAACGGGCGGGTTCATCTGCGCGAAGGTGCCCAGCCGCTCGTAGCAATCGGGCGCGACCAAGGTCAGATGGTGTGGCGTCACCTCGCAGCTGGCCCAGTCCTTGTGGTCGCGCAGCCAACGGATCTCGTCGGCCGTCGAGATGTGCAGCACATGCACCCGGCGCCGATACTTTTCCGCGAGGCCGACGAGCCGGCGTGTGGCGATCATTGCCGCCTCGGGATCGCGCCAGAGCGGATGCGTCGACGGGTTGTCGTGCTCGCGCAGGCCTGCGCGGGAACGCAGCCGGGCCTCGTCCTCCGAGTGGAAGGCCGCACGGCGTGAGAGGTGTGCGATGATCCGGTCGAGGGACGGCTCGTCCTCGACCAGGAGATCGCCAGTCGAGGCACCCATGAATACCTTGATGCCGGCCGACGCCTCGAGCTTCTCCAGCGCTGGGATGTCGCCGATGTTCTCGCGCGTTCCGCCGACGTAGAAGGCGAAATCGCAGTGCATGCGGCCGCGCGCCCGCGCCACCTTGTCGGCCAGCGCCGCTGCGTCGGTCGTCAGGGGCTTGGTGTTCGGCATCTCGAACACCGCTGTCACGCCGCCCATGACCGCGGCGCGGCTGCCAGTCGCCAGATCTTCTTTCTGCTCGAGCCCCGGCTCGCGGAAATGAACCTGGCTGTCGATCACGCCGGGCAGCACATGCAGCCCGCGTGCTTCGACCACCTCCGCCGCCTTCGCCGTGCCGAGTTGACCGATGGCCGCGATGCGACCCGCCCGGACGGCGATATCACGAACGCCCTCGCCGTCGTGATTGACGACGGTTGCGCCTTTGATGATGAGATCATAGGTGTCGGTCATATGCGGGCACCCGCTCGGTTGGCGCCGTTGCCGGCGCGTTGAGACTTGGGCGCCGAGGTAGCGCATATCTGCCACCGCGAAAAGCACCACCGACGGTTTGCCGAGCTTGAAGGAGCGAATCATGAGTGCCAGCCACATCGCCATCCTTGCCGATCGCGGCGTCGTCTCGGTCGCCGGCGAGGATGCGCGCGGCTTTCTCGACAATCTGATCACCAACGACATGGATCGCCTCGACGCCGTGCCAGCCATACACGCCGGTTTGCTCACTCCGCAGGGCAAGATCCTGTTCGAGATGTTTGTCGTTCGGCACGGCGAAGGCTACCTGTTGGAGACCGCCCGCGCCACAGCTGCCGATCTCGTCAAGCGGCTGGCGATCTACCGGCTGCGCGCCAAGGTCGCGCTCAACGATATCTCGGCTACCCGAACGGTGGTCGCCACTTGGGGAGGACCGCTGCCTGACCTCCCGCTGGCGATCGTCTACCCAGATCCTCGCGCCGGCGGTCTCGGCCACAGGGCCGTCATGCCTTCGGAGCTTGCAGGAAAGGTAACGGCGGAGGACGAAGGGGCGACTGCCTACGATCGCCACCGCATCGCGCTCGGCGTGCCCGAGCCAGGCCGCGACTACGTCATCGGCGACGCGTTCCCGCACGAGGCGGGCTTCGATCGCCTTGCCGGCGTTTCCTTCACCAAGGGCTGCTTCGTCGGGCAGGAGGTGGTTGCGCGCATGCAGCACAAGACGGTCGTGAGAAAGCGCATCGTGCGCCTCGAAGCTACCGCTCCGCTTGTCCAGGGCAGTGAGGTGGTCGTCGGCGAGGCCGTTATCGGGCGCATAGGCTCGGTGGACGGCACCCAGGGGCTCGCCATGGTGCGGCTTGACCGCGCGCTCGAGGCCCGCACCAAGGGCCTTGCGCTGACCGCTGGCGGGATTCCCGTCGCTGTCGATGCTGAGGCACTCGAGAGTTATGCCGCAGCCGACAGGGCGCGAGCAGTGTCGGGCGCGTGATCGGAATGTGTACGGGCGGTTGCGGTATTCCCGCGCCCGCGACCCAATTTTCGACACCTTGACACCCGATCAAGCCAGGGGCCTTGTCCAGGCACCAATGTGCGCACTTTGAGAAGAGGAAGCCGGTGCCAACCCGTCGCGATGCTCTGCGCCTGTCCTTGGGCGCTGTTCTGGTCACCGGCCTTCCGGCGATATCGGTTCTGGCTCAGGGCCGCCCCGCTGCAGCGCAGGGCCGTGCCCCTGGCTCGGGACCGCTCGAGGTTGACGTCGACCAGGCCAACTTGCGCCCGCGCCCCATCGCGATTCCCCCGTTCCTGTCGGACGACCCGCAGCTGGGGCAGGAGGTTGCCGCCATCATCGCGGCCGACCTGCAGAGTTCCGGCCTCTTCCTGCCCCTGGACTCGCGGTCGTTCATCGAGCGCATCGGGGACACCAACGTCTCACCGCGCTTTGCCGACTGGCGTGCGGTTGGTGCCGAGGCCCTCGTCGTCGGCCGTGTGGCGCGGACAGGAGATGGCCGCATCCGCGCGGAGTTCCGCCTCTGGGACGTCCTGCTCGGCAAGCAGCTCACCGGGCAGCAGCTCTCGACTTCTGCTCAGAGCTGGCGCCGAATCGCTCACATCGTGGCGGATCAGGTCTGGGAGAAACTGACGCTCGAGAAGGGCTACTTCGATACGCGCATCGTCTTCATCGACGAGACCGGTCCAAAACAGAAGCGGATCAAACGCCTGGCGCTGATGGACCAGGATGGTGCCGGCGTGCGCTATCTCAGCACCGGGCAGGAGCTGGCGATCACACCTCGTTTCAGCCCGACCAGCCAGGAAATCACCTTCATGACCTATACCCGCGGCGAGCCGCGGGTTGTGCTCATGAACATCGAGAGCGGTCAGCGTCAGGTTGTCGGGGACTTTCCCGGGATGTCGTTTGCGCCCCGGTTCTCGCCGGACGGCCAGCGCATCGTGATGAGCCAGGGCGAAGGCGGGGCGAGCGGTCTCCTCGAAATGGACCTGCGCTCCCGGCAGATGCGCCGGCTGACCAACCCACAATCCATCGACACCGGGCCTTGCTACGCGCCCGACGGCCGCCAAATTGTCTTCGAATCGGACCGTGAGGGCACCCAGCAGCTTTACCTGATGTCCGCCGACGGCGGCGGTGCCCGTCGCCTGAGCAATGGCGATGGCCGCTACTCGACTCCCGTCTGGTCGCCACGTGGCGATTATATTGCGTTCACCAAGCAGGTCGGAGGCCGCTTTCTCATCGGCGTGATGCGCACCGATGGGACCGGCGAACGCGTCCTGAGCGACGGCTTCCATAACGAGGGCCCCACATGGGCTCCAAACGGCCGCTTCCTGATGTTCTTCCGCGAGCAGCCCGGCGCGAATGCCGGCCCACAACTCCACGCGGTGGACATCACCGGCCACAACGAGCGAGTCGTGCGGACGCCCTCGTTCGCCTCCGACCCGGCATGGTCGCCGCTCCTGAAGTAGCACACCGCTTAACGCGTCATTAACAGGTTCTGCCTACCTTCGCGTGCATCGGTGCCGGAGCTGAAAAGCCCATGGAATCGTCGTTCTGCCGGGTTAGGAAGCATGCGTTGCCCGGTCTCCTTGAGCATAACTCGAGTGGTGTGCTCGTCGTTGTATTTTCGCATCGCAAGGGGTGGAAAAGCTGGTGATAGCAGCCACACTTCTTGATCTGCAGGGTGCACGGGGATACCCCATTCATGCGATTGCCGAACTAGATCGAGGAGAGAGAACATGAAGTCTGTCAAGGGTGTCATCGTCCTCGCGACGATCCTGGCAACGGTCGCCGTCTCGGCATGCCGTCGCGAGGAACATCACGAGCCGATGAAGCTCGGCGCTGACGTTCCAGTGACCATTCAGGTTGCTCGCTAACAAGACGTGCTGCCCTGCAGGGCAAAAGGAGAATACAATGAAAGGCGCTATCGTTCTTGCAACGGTCCTTGCTGCTGTCGCCCTCGGCGCTTGCCGCAAGGAAGTGGGCCACGAGCCCATGAAGCTCGGCGCGGATGTCGCCGTTCAGCAGCAGGTTTCCCGTTAAGGGTTGCCTTGTGCAAGAGTAATGCGGCAGCTGCTGTCGCGAAGCGTCTTGAGTTGAGAGAGGCCGTCCGGTGACAGGGCGGCTTCTTTCGTTTCTGATCTCGACCGGCACGCGAATAGGCTGGGGATTGTTGATTCCAACGGGTTGCGGTTCCGGTCTGATCCTGCGAGACCGCTGTTTGGCCCAGGACAGGCCATAATTTCGTACGTTGGCTGTGATCAAAACACTTGTGATCAGGCCAGTCTATGAGCGGGCCAGAATGGTCTTTGCGGCGAGGGCGCTACGGTCGCATCGCCGATATGG
>LNDR01000294.1 GCA_001464755.1 Rhizobiales bacterium Ga0077524 | reverse complement strand
CGCGTCGTCTACACGAACGGCGAGCCCGACGTGTTGGCTGTGTCAGCCAATGTACCGGCGAACTCCCGGACCAAGTGGTTCGACCTGAAAGGCGAGCGCTTTATCAAGGAGATTCAGCTCGTCTACAAGAGCCGCCCGGGCTTCCGCGGCCAAGCCCGTGTCGAGGTCTACGGTGAGTTTGCCGAGGGCTGGTACAGCGAGCCGAAGAAGGACGCTTCGGGTGACATCGTCCACGACAGCGAAGCGTTCAAGCACAGCAGCAACCGCGGTTGGCTCTATCTTGGCGGTCAGCAGCCGAAGTTCTTCTCGGTCAGCCTGAAGAAGGGTATCGGCTACGAGACGGATACGATCTCGGTCGCCCGCAATTGGGGCTTCAATCGTATGCGCCTCGACGTCAAGGATCGCGCGATCACGCTGAACCGCATTACGATCGTCTACGGCGACGGCACCTCCGATGCCATTCCCATCGGTGAAAAGGTCGAAGGCGACAGTTCGTTCGGTCCGGTCCAGCTCAAGCGCAAGCCGGTCAGCGAGATCCAGGTTCGCTATCGGTCTCGCGTGTTCGACAAAAGCGCGACTGGAAAAGCCCAGGCCTTCGTCGAGTTTTGGGCTCAGTAGCAGCTCGGGCAAAGCCGCTGCCGTGGAAGCCACAGCAACACAAGATTCGAAAAGGGGTGCCCTCCGGGGCGCCCCTTTTCGCTGTGCCGTTGTGCGAAGTGAGTTGCTTCGTGAATTGGCGCGGTCCACAGCCCGACCACTGCGGATCTAGCGGAGCCGGCGATTCCGGCAGGAGTTAACCGCCGCTTGCCTCATGGCCGGCGCGCTGCCCGGGCGTCGTCGATCAGCACGAATTGCAACAACAGATTGCGTTGCAGCAGCGTGTTGAAATTGTTGTCCGACATGATGGTGAGAACCGTTTCCCCATTCCGTCCGCGATGCGCCGCCAGCGCTTCCATATTGTCGATAGCGCTGGCCAGATCGGCTTCGATCAGGACCTCTCCCTCAAGCACGGCATTGGGCTTGATCGCAGATGCTTCCAAGCGGCGGATGCGCATTTTCACGCCCTCGGTCCACCGGAACCGGCGCTCGAGCAGGATCAGCGTGCCATCCGTTAAGGAAACGGCATCGGTAATATCGAACCCACCAAGATCGGCCAATGTCATGCGATGGGCGACATCATTGATCCAGATCCAGCCCGTGTGCTGTGTCGTCGGACCCGGAAAGCGCTCTGAGAAGGCCACGACGCTCCCTTTGTGAGGTCCGCCCTTCATCACGGCGACTGCCTCGAAACCACTGTTGGACCGCATTCGACGCGCCTCGGCCGGGAGTCGCAGATACCGCAGCGGCGCCAGCACGCTGCCATCCACCACTGGAAAAACGCCGATGCGATGGTTCCGCTCGAACCCGATCAGCATGAGCCCGCGCTGAAGATTGCCCTCCAACGGCGCTAAAGCTTCGGCATCGAGATCACGCTTCTTGTCGATCTTGCGCCCTTTGAGCGCCAGCAAAGAACCGAGCCTGGCCTTCACCAAACCGACGGGAACATCGTCTCGGAAAGCTATTTCGGCAGAAAGCCAAGAACCCTTGTCCGAGACGGCCAGCAAGCGCTGACCGTCCGCATCGATCGTCAGACCTGACCAGCCACCGAAGGACTCGTTGCTCGACGACAACACCAATCCGCCACGAAACTCCAGCTTCCCGAAGCGGCGAACGCCTGGGCTTCCCGTTTGGAAGTGTGTGATCGGGCGCGCTTGGATTTCGATCGGCTGCGTTTCGACGGGGACCTGCAAACGCAGCGACTCCGATGCGGCGGGTCCGACCATGGTGACCGCAGCAACGACTGCAACCACATAGCGCCGTGTTCCGATTGCAACGCAAGGGAACCGGACTCGATTATCGCAATTCCAGCGCAAGGGCCCGCCACCTCTCTCGTGCTGCGGGCCTAGTGTTCCGGTTCCGACACTTGCCTCCCGTTGCGGCCGGTGTCAGAGCAAATGTCGGAAGCAAAAGGAACACTCGCAACGCAGTGTTCCTAAAGTAGCTTTTCCATCTGACGTTTGATCTCTGCTTGCGGCTGGTCTCTTCACCAAACGGCAGATGCGCTACACTAGCCCCGCCCGCGCCGCCGACCGCCCGACGACCGCCCCGGCGGTGCCGTCTCGACCTGCTCGTCGAAAAGCTCGACAAGCTTGTCGGTCATCGCTCCTGCCAGCTCCGAAGGATCGGTAATCGTCACCGCCCGCCGGTAGTAGCGCGTCACGTCGTGACCAATACCGATCGCCAGAAGCTGCACTGGCGACTTGGTCTCGATCTCCTCGATGACCTGCCGCAGATGCCGTTCGAGATAACAACCCGAGTTCACCGATAGGGTCGAGTCGTCCACCGGTGCGCCATCCGAGATCATCATTAGAATGCGGCGCTGCTCAGGCCGGCCCAGCAGACGCTGATGCGCCCACGCCAAGGCCTCTCCGTCGATGTTCTCCTTGAGAAGGCCTTCGCGCATCATCAGCGCAAGCGAGCGCTTCGAGCGCCGCCACGGGGCGTCCGCAGTCTTGTAGATAATGTGCCTCAGATCGTTGAGGCGTCCCGGGCCGGCCGGTTTGCCAGCCGCAAGCCACGCCTCGCGAGATTGACCACCCTTCCAGGCCCGCGTCGTGAAGCCGAGGATCTCGACCTTGACTCCACATCGCTCGAGCGTTCGCGCAAGAATGTCGGCACAACAAGCCGCAACCATGATCGGACGCCCGCGCATAGAGCCCGAATTGTCGAGCAGCAGGGTGACGACAGTGTCCTTGAAGTTCGTGTCGCGCTCGCGCTTGAACGATAGCGCATGCATCGGGTCCATGATGATGCGCGGCAACCGCGCGGCATCGAGCATCCCCTCCTCGATATCGAACTCCCATGAGCGATTCTGCTGCGCCATCAATTTGCGCTGTAGCTTGTTGGCGAGCCGAGAAACGGCGCCCGACAAATTCCTCAGCTCCTTGTCAAGGAACGAGCGCAACCTCTCGAGCTCATCTGGCGTCGATAGGTCGTCCGCGTCGATTTCCTCGTCGTTCGCCTTGGAGAACACCTTGTAGCCGAACCGTTCTGGGTTAGGCTCGCGCGTCTCGGCCATCTCGTCGCCTTCGGCGTCGGCGTCGAAGTCATCAGTATCGCCATCCTCCGAAGCCTCGGCCGTCTCGCCGTCCTCGCTCTCGGAGCGTTGCTCGTCCGAATCCTGATCCTGGTCCTCGGAGCCGTCGGAGCTGTCCTGCGAGTCGGATTCACCTGCGTCCGGCTGCTGTTCCTCGTCGCTGTCGCCGTCCTCGCTTTCGCCCTCCGATCGCTCCTCGGTAAGCTCGAGCGCCCTCAGCATATCGCGCATCATCCGCCCGAAGGCGGCCTGATCGTTGGCGACCTTGTCCAACCGCTCGAATGCCGGACCGGCCTTCTCCTCGATGAAATCGCGCCAAACGTCGACGAGACCTTTCGCGGTGTCTGGTGCTTTCAACCCTGTCAAACGCTCGCGCACCAACAGCGCCAGAGCATCCTCGATCGGCGCATCCTGCCGCTCGCTGACGTCGGCATAGCGGCCGTGCGCGTATTGGTCCTCGAGCTTGGCAGTGAGGTTATTGGCCATGCCGGGCATGCGCATTGCGCCGATCGACTCGACACGTGCGCGCTCTGCTGCCTCGAACACCGATCGTGCCGGCCCGGCGCTCGGCGCAAGGCGATTGTGAAGCTTCTTGTCGTGACGCGCTGCAGTCAGCGAAAGGCTGTCGGCCCACCCGCGAATGACCGCAATCTCCTTTGCCGATGGCACCCGGGACGGCTCGGGAAGCTGCATGTGGTTGCCGTCGAGCTCCGGCTTGCCTGGCGCGAAAGAGACCTGCATCTCCTTTTCGCCAGCAATCGCGCGAGAGGCTAACCCCAGCACGCGCTTGAACGGCTCGGCAGGGGATTCCTTGTTCTTCTTTGGTGGCTGGGCCATCGAATTGTCATCCCGCGCCTCGTGCCCGGGATCGATCGAGCCGCGGGCACCATGCAATTGGTTCAGCCAGCGGTTTTGCCCTACGCGATGACCACCGCGCTGGCGCCTGCCGGCCATGAGTCCCGGGGACAAGAGCCCCGGGATGACGGCGAAATCAGCTCAATGCCACGTTCGCGGCGGACTCCGGCAACTCCTCGCCGAAGCAACGCTGGTAGAACTCGGCGACCAACGGCCGCTCCAACTCATCGCACTTGTTGAGGAACGTCATGCGGAAGGCGAAGCCCACCGAGCCAAAGATCTCAGTGTTTTCGGCCCAGGTCAGCACCGTACGCGGGCTCATCACGGTCGAGAGGTCACCGTTGATGAACGCCGACCGGGTAAGGTCGGCGACGCGAACCATGTTGTTGACCACCTTCTTTTTGGCATCGCTCTTCGCGAAGGCTTTGGCCTTGGAAAGAATGATCCCGACTTCCTCGTCGTGCGGCAGATAGTTGAGCGTTACGACGATCGACCAACGGTCCATCTGGCCCTGGTTGATCTGCTGCGTGCCGTGATACAGGCCCGAAGTGTCCCCGAGACCGATCGTATTGGTCGTCGAGAACAACCGGAACGCCGGGTGCGGTCGGATCACCTTCGACTGGTCAAGCAGTGTCAGCTTTCCAGACACCTCGAGGATGCGCTGGATCACGAACATCACATCCGGCCGGCCCGCGTCGTACTCGTCAAAGCAAAGCGCGACGTTGTTCTGCAGCGCCCACGGCAATATGCCCTCGCGGAACTCGGTCACCTGCTTGCCGTCCTTGAGCACGATCGCGTCCTTGCCGACGAGATCGATACGCGAGACGTGGCTGTCGAGGTTGACGCGCACGCACGGCCAATTGAGCCGAGCCGCGACCTGCTCGATGTGGGTCGATTTACCCGTGCCGTGGTAGCCCTGCACCATCACGCGGCGATTGTGTTTAAAACCGGCGAGGATCGCGAGCGTCACTTCCTTGTTGAAGAGGTAGTCCGGATCGAGATCCGGCACGTGCGGATCCGGCTGTGAATAGGCCGGCACTTCGAGGTCGGAATCGATGCCGAAGACCTGCCGCACGGAGATCATTTTGTCTGGCATGCCGGATACTCCGGCCTCAGCTTGGGCGCGCATTGCGTGATTGGTCCCGATCATTGTTGCGTTGCGGGCCAGCATGGCACGCAGTGAGTACCGGCGCCAAGTCCCGAAGACATGGGAGAATGCAAGCTCAAACCAAGCCTGCCTGCTTCAGATAATTATAGGCCTGGATGATCTCGCGCAACTTGTCTTCCGAGCCCCGATCACCACCGTTGGCGTCGGGATGATGACGCTTCACGAGCTCTTTGAACCGCGTCTTGATCTCATCCTTCGCCGCCGTCTCGGGAAGGTGGAGCGTATCCAGCGCCCGGCGCTCCAGGGGCTTGATAGGGCGCTTTTTTTCGGCAGTTGCCTGGGCCGATCCGGTAGCGGCGTCCTGTTCGAAAAGCTGATGCGAGTCCACGTTTCCGAAGCGAGCGTAGCGTCGCGTGGGGTCACCAGCCTGGTGACCTGGAATGTCGCCATTCCCCCCCATCCGCCAAGTCGGCCGATGCCCGGTTGCGGAGCTCTTCTGGAACTGCTCGACCTCAGAGTTGCTCATACCTTCGAAATAGTTGTAGCTCGCGTTGAATTGACGCACGTGGTCGATGCAGAAACGATAGTAGCCCTCCTGACCGCGTCCGCGGGGAGCGCGGTGCGTTCCGATGGACGAGCATCCCTTCCACTGGCACGGCTCGTCTCGCGGCGCCGCCTTGGGCTCCGTTCCGCGCGCGATGCGGATACTGTCAAAATATTTCGAGGTGGGCTTCATTGCCGTGAGTATGATCCGAGTTGGGCCAAGCGCACAAGAACGGCAGTAGTGTTCGCAGCACTCCGTTGCGCAGTTGCATCGAGTGACGGTGACAAAACCCCACATGCATCGCGACCATGATGCCGCTAGCCGTCGTGTTCTTGACCTACGTGATGACATGCGACCGCAAGGAATCGCTTAATGACAGTCGAGCAGCAAATTCGCGAGGCCTTGATCGTGGCTCTGGAGCCGACTCGCCTTGATGTCGTCAACGAGTCGCACCTTCACGCTGGACATGCGGGCTCGCCCGGAACCGGATCAAGTCACTTCCGCGTCCTCGTCGTCTCGCCAGGATTTGCAGGGCAGAGCCGTATCGCTCGGCATCGCCTCGTCAACGAGGCGCTAGGCGATCTTCTCCGAGATAGGATTCATGCCCTCGCGATCAAGGCTCACGCGCCCGGCGAGCCGATCGGCTAGACCGTCCAACCCGCCCCCATCTTAGGCTTCGGCCCCCAACGGAGAACAAACATGATCGAGCAACGATTGGAAACAGTCGCCGCGCGCCTCGCCACCGCACGCCGCGAGGGAGCCCGTATAGTTCTCGACGATCATCCCAAGGACTTCGAGGAGGGCTTTGCGGTCCAGGATCGCGTCGTCGCCCTCCTCGGCGAACCGGTCGTCGGCTGGAAGGTCATCGAGGTGCCGGCCGGACCCGTCATTTTCGCACCGCTGCTGGCCGGTGGCGTCGTGCCGGCAGGTGGCAACTGGCTGGTGAAAGGTTCCGAACCGGCAGGCATCGAGCTGGAGATAGCTTTCCGGATGGCTCGCGATGTACCTGCGGGCGCCAGCCCGTCCGAGATCGTCGAGGCAATTGGCTCGGCACACGTCGTCTTCGAGCTGTGCCAGAGCCGCAATGTCGACCCCGAGACGCTCCCACGCCACGTCGCCCTAGCCGACTGCATCCTGAACGCCGGCATCGTCGTCGGCAGTGAGATCGCAGCCTGGCGGACGAAAGATCTGAAGGCCGTCCCTGGCCGCCTCCTGGTCGACGACAAGCTGCACATTGAGGGCAAAAGCATCGATCCTCTGCGCGCCCTCACTGTGCTACCCCCCGCGCTGGCCGCGCGCGGCAAGTCACTCAAAGCCGGACACGTCGTGATCACAGGCAGCTTGATCGGCATGAACTGGCTGAGAGGCAAGCATGCCATTCGGGGCGAGATCGACGGCTTTGGAACAGTCGAGGCCCGCGTAACCGCGCAATAGCTTCCGAGACGCAGACAGGCCAGAGACCGCCCCGCTCTCGCGCGACGGTCCCAGGTCGAGTGCGTCGAGCGCTCATGTCACCGCTGCGGCGCGGAACCCGGCGCCGGAACCGCCTCGAGAGCATTCTGCGGACCCGCCCCGGCGTCCGGCCCAGGACCAATCGGAGCGCCTTGGTCGAGGGGCGCCTGCTGAGCGGCGAGCGGCGCCTCGATCGAAGCCGGGCCGGTCACTCCCGCAGCCGACCTAAGCACATGCTGCGGCGCAACATGCACGAAGGGCTTCGTTGCGGGCCGTACGATCACGACCTGTTGGTGGCCATAGCCGTGGCTATAGGTCGGCGCGTGGCTATAGACCGGAGCATGACCATAGGTCGGAGCGCGATAGGTCGGAACGTGGTGATGGTGGTGGATGTGAACTTGGCGGTGGCCGTGGTGGACGTGTCCGCTGACATGACCATGGTGGCGAACATGACCATTGCTGTGATGACCTTGGAAGTGGTGGCCATGGCTCGCAGCGCGGTGGCCGTGGCCATGCCCGTGACCCGAGCGATGACCGGCCTCGGCAGCGGTGGCGGAGGCAAGGCCGAGGGCGAGAGCGAGAGCGAGAAGAGCTTTCATTGTCCTGATCCTTTTCGATGGCTTGGCGCTGGCGAGGTTGCTCGTGTCCGGTGCGGTGACCGCTGCAACCCGTGCTTCATGTCCACCTTTATAGAACAACGTTCAGAATAGTTCAATAAGAAACTGACCGTATCGTTATGACGAGTTTGTGAGCGGTTCTGCTGACAACCGGCTGACCCCGCTCACGTCGCGCCGGGATCAGCTTCCTCGGGTTGGACGATCCGCCGAACGCGAACGCCGGTCACGCGGTTACGTTGCTTGCGCACGACCTCGAACCGATAGCCATGGAACGTGAAGGCCTGCCCGATCTCCGGGATCATCTCGGCCTCGTGCATCAAGAGTCCGGCGATAGTGGTCGCCGTATCGTCGGGCAGGGCCCAGCCCATCGCGCGATTGAGATCGCGGATCGCCATAGTCCCCTCGACGCTCACTGCCCCGTCGGCCTGCGGCCTGATCTGTGTCTCCGTATCGTGCTCGTCCGCGATCTGCCCCACGATTTCCTCGAGGATATCCTCGAGCGTCACGAGACCCTGCACTTCGCCGTACTCGTCGACCACCAGCGCGAGCTGGATCTGGCGCCCCAGGAACTGGCCAAGCTGCCCTTTCAGGTTCGTTGTATCGGGCACAAACCAAGGTGGCGTCAGAATCGAGACGATATCGATCGTCGCGGGATTCCAGTCGTTGCGCGCCAATGCCGCAAGCAGGTCTTTTGTGTGCAGGACGCCAATGAAATTGTCCGGCCGATCGCGCCAAACTGGCAGCCGCGAATACTGCCCCGCGAGAACCTCGTTTACGACGACCGCAGGTGGCTCGTCGGCATTCAGTGTATCCATCTTGGTCCGATGAACCATGACATCGAGGACCTGCAGCTCTTTAAGGTCGAGGATCGCGCCGAGCATCTCTGCGTCAGCCGTCGCCAAGGCCCCACCGCGCTCCCCGAGCGCGATGCTTCCACGCAGCTCCTCGTGCACGGCCAGGATATCGGCCTCATCGTCGCGCCGCGACGGCGTCATTCGGAGCACCAGCTTGACGACGAAGTGAATAGCCGTCGTAAACGGGCGAAGCACGATGATCAGAACGCGCATGGTTGGCGCGACCGCAAGTGCAAGCTTGTCCGAGTAGGCGAGCGCGTACGTCTTAGGCAGCACCTCGGAGAAAATGACCACCACGATCGTCATGCCGATGGTGGCATAAGCCACCCCGACCTCACCGAACCAGCCGATCAGAAGGCTGGTTGTGAGCGCCGATGCGAGGATGTTGACGAGATTGTTGCCGACGAGAACCGTGCCGATGATCCTCTCCGGCGAGGCTAGCAGCCGGTTCACCAGTCGCGCACGAAGATTGCCCTCCTGCTCGAGCGCGTGCATCCGTGCCCTCGACACGGCTGTCAGTGCCGTTTCGCTCCCGCTGAAGAACGCGGAAAGAACGAGCAGCACGACTACGCCCAATAATATCCACACGTCGAAAGACATGGCCCTACCACCGATTTTGCGGCGTCGATTTCAAACCATCTGTCACGGCGCGGACTTTACGCCGCGCCAGCCTCTTGGCCGCCGACTTCGCGCTCCATGAAATCGACCAGCCGATCCATCTCCACTTCGCGGGTGATGAATGCCTCGCCGATGCCGCGGGCGAGAATGAAGGTCAGTCGTCCGGCTCGAACCTTCTTGTCCTGTCCCATGAGATGCACGAGCTCGGCAGCCGTCGGCCTGCCAGGACCAGGAATATCGCTGACACATGTCGGCAAACCGACCGAGCTGAGATGTCGCGAGACCTCAGCTGCCGTTCCGACGGGCGCAAACCCCATTGCCTCCGAGAAACGGAACGCCTGCGCCACGGCCCACGCTTCCAGCGCATGCCCGAACGTGTGCCCAAGATTGAGCAGCATGCGATCGCCGGTCTCGGTCTCGTCGCGAGCCACGATCGCCGCTTTGGCCGCTACCGAGCGCCTTACGGCCTCGGTCAAGATCGATGCGTCGTTGCCGAAGAGACTTGCCCGATGCACCTCGAGCCAGTTGTAGAATTCACGGTCGCCGAGCAACCCGTACTTCACCACCTCGGCGTATCCGGCGCGGAGTTCACGCGCAGGTAGCGTGGAGAGGACGTCCGTATCCGCCAGAACGAGCGCAGGCTGGTGAAAAGCCCCGATCAAGTTTTTTCCTAGGCGACTATTCACGGCCGTCTTCCCGCCGACAGAGCTGTCGACCTGAGCCAGAAGGCTTGTCGGTATCTGTACGTAGCGCACACCGCGACGGATGACGCTTGCAGCGAAACCAGCGAGGTCGCCGATCACCCCTCCGCCCAGCGCGATCACGACATCCGATCTCTCGAGCCCCATCTCGAGCAAGCCGTCAGTCAGCTCGGCGAGACGTGCCATGCTCTTGGTCGCCTCACCCGGCTCGAGCACGATCGTACCCGCGTGCCGCCTCGCCGCTTGCAGGCTCGTCTCCAGCGGGACCAAGTGGCGTGCCGCGACGTTTCGATCGGTAACGATCCCGCACCGGACTGGCCCCAATCGACTCTCGATGAGCTGGGCCGCATCTTGCAGCACACCTGGCCCGATCAACACCTCGTACCGACGCTCGGCAAGCTCGACGGGCACGCTGGCAACACCCGGGCGTTGCCTTGAACCGGGACGACTGGAAGGATCGGTATCGCTCAACTTCAGTTCCTCGACTTGACGGATGCGGGCGCGCTGTTCGGACGCCCGCAAGGGCAGCCCACTTCCGAAACTGCGCGCACAGGTACAGACAGACTAGATGCGCCCCCGATCCTCAGGGCCAACGACCGATGGGTGCGTTTCAAGCATAGCCACGATCTCGTCGACAATCACCTCATGCGGGACGTCGCGGCTCTCAACCACGAGATCAGCCTCCGCATAGATCGGGTAGCGGGCCTCCATGAGGCCACGCATGACAGCCTCCGGATCGGCCACCTTGAGCAGCGGACGGTTGTCACGCTTCATGACTCGGCGCATGAGCACTGGCAGGTCGGCGCGGAGCCAGATTGCAATTCCAGCTGCCCGGATGGCGGCGCGGGTCTCCGGGTTCATATAGGCGCCACCACCCGTCGCCAGCACCTGTGGACCGTTTTGCAGAAGCCTTCGAATGACCCGGCGCTCTCCGTCGCGAAATGATGTTTCGCCGTGATCCGCAAAGATTTCAGGGATCGTCTTCTGAGCAGCCTTCTCGATCTCGTCGTCGGCATCGAGGAAGGGCATGTCCAGACGCGCGGCCAGTCGGCGGCCCACGGATGATTTGCCGCAGCCCATCAAACCGACCATCACGAGAGATTTGGGGCCGAGCCGCCGTTTGATTCGCGCGACCGTCATGCTGCCGGACGCCTCATTCGCGCACGAAACCTGTGGACAGAGGACGCGTCGGGCCAAAAGTCTGAAAAACCAACACAAATTAGGCGCACCAACGCCAACCCGCAGGGTCGTGAACCCTTCCGACGCGCGAGCCGCTTTGGCTTCGGAGCAGTCGTGGTCATAATGGGGCCAACTTGGCTCATCACCAATAAGCTTCCGCAGGGTCGACAGATGCCGAGCTTGTTCCGCTTCCTGTCCGTAGTCGGTCTCCTGTTCGCTGTGACGGCAGGAGGCCTGTACGCGCTCGCCGAGCTGTTCGAGCCGGTGCCGAAGGAAGTATCGCAGACGGTGCACGGCGTAAAGATTCGCAGATAGCCGCATCGACGCGTCGGCGCGTACCTGTGGGCCGCTTCTCAGCAACGAGGATAGCACAACGATGGCCCGCCTGCCCGCCACCGCTGGCTTCGGCCTTGCGCTCCTCTTGGCCTCGCTGCTGCCCTCTTCGGCAGATGACGCGTGGAACCCGTTCAAAGAGCGCGATCAGGCGCGCAACACGGATCGCGCGTCTCGAGCTTCCACGGCCGACGCCAGTCCGCTCGACGGACGCGCGCCACTTGCGCCGATGGACGGATTAGCAGGCAAGCCCTGGCAGCAAGAAGGCCGGCCGACAGATCAGCCGTTCGGTGGCAGCGATTCCGCCATCTCGGCACAACAACCTGCTCCATGGTCTGGTGCTCCCCCCGCCGGCTTTGGCACACCGGCCCAGGGCCCGACTTCCGAAGGGGTTCAGCGCACCGAGCTGCAACCGCTCTCGGCGCCCATCGGCGCACAATTGCCGGGAACGTTCTGGCAAGGCATCGACCAGTCTAGCCTGCAGGTGTTGATCGCTCCCCTGTCCTTGCCGCCTCGCTCGGCCGCTTTGGCTGGCCTATGGCAGCGGCTCTGGTCCGACCCCAGCGCTGCACCGGCAGCAGCTCAGGCCCAATCCGGCACCGCGGCGGGCGCCTCGTTCGACGCGGTTCGGCTCGAGGTGCTCTATCGCTCGGGCCTGTTGGCGGACCTTTCCAAAGCCGTCGGTGCCATTCCCGCCGACCAAGCCGAGCCTGTGACCGTTTTGCTGGTTGCACGTACGCGCCTGATGGTAGGCGATGCCGAGGCGGGGTGCACCGCGATCAAGGGACTCCAGCGCCATCAGGCCGCCTTCCCGAAACCGGCCCGTCACGAGTTCCTGGTACTTGCTGCCTACTGCGGCACCCGCGGCGGCGACGCGGGCGCTGCAGGCCTTGCCGCGGACTTGCTGCGGACGGAGCAAGTCTCGGCCCCGGTTCCGCTCGCGGTACTCGACGCACTGGCGGCTGGCACACCCGGCGCTTTCCAGCATCCGGCAGTCAAATCGATCGGTCTCATCGACTATCGCTTCGTCGAACTCGCCCGCGCCGGGAAAACGACGGGTATCGTGTCAGCCGCAGAGCCGGCGCTTCTGGCCGCACTCGCCATGACGGCGCCCGACACCGAAACGCGAATACTCGCCGCTGAGGCAGCCGCCGCCGCGCATATCGTCAATCCAGCCGACTTGGCAACTGCCTACCGATCTGCGTCGTTTCCGCCAGACGCGCTCGCCAGCCCGTTCTCCGAGAGCCAGTCACCACCGCTTAAGCGAGCCTTGCTGTTCAAGGCACTCGAGGCGGATCGCACACCCATCAAGAAGGCGCGGCTGGCGCGTGCCCTGCTCGACGATACGCGTCGGGCACAGGGCCCTTACATGCAGGTCGCCGCCATGCTCGGAGCTGCCATCGGCGAAATTCGCCCGGCCCAGGAGATCGGCTGGTTCGCTGAGACGGCAATCGAGATCGCCCTCGCCGCAAATCGGCTCGATACGTTGGCCGCCTGGACCGAACCTCCGTTCGGCGAACGCTATGGTGGCTTGAAGCACTGGCTGGTACTCGCAGACATCGGGGGTTCCGAAAAACGAGGAACTCGGGGCGAACATTTACCTGCAGTCGAGCAGTTCGCGGTGCGGGGCCGGTTATCCCCCGAGCTGATGCATCGCCTCGTAACTGTGCTCGACGCCCTCGATTATCAGATCCCGATTCCGCTCTGGGAGGCCGCGAGCCGCTCGCCTCAACCCACAACCGGGCACTTGCCCGAAACCGGCATTCTGAGCCAGTTGCAGGACGCAGCGAAACGCCAGGAGCAAGGCCGCGTGGTCCTCACCGCCATCCGTGCCTTCGGACCCGACAACGGTGCCTCAGCCCACATGATCGCTCTCGGCGACACGATTCGAGCCTTGAAGCGCGCTGGCCTGGAGCAGGACGCGCGGCGGCTCGGTCTCGAAGCCCTTTACATGGGTTGGCCCCGCAGTCAGAACGACTAGGAAGGGGCGCCGCATGCCGGAAACGACAGGCCATCCAGCCGACTCGATCGAGAGCTTCCTGGAGATGATGGCCGCCGAGCGCGGCGCGGCGCCGAACACGCTGGCCGCCTACCGTCGTGACGTTGAGGACTATTCTGCCTTTCTGGCTCAGTGCGGAACCCCGCTCCTTGCGGCCCGCCCCCAGAGCATCGCAGCCTATCTCAAGGCAGCGGCCGCCTCGGGTCTCGCCGCCACCTCCAGGGCCCGCCGCCTCTCCTCGATCCGCCAACTCTATCGCTTCCTGGCGGCCGAGGGCCTGATCAAAGACGACCCGACCACGGGCTTTTCCGGACCGCGCCGCGAGAGACCTCTCCCGAAAATTCTCTCCATCGCCGAGGTGGAGGCTCTACTCGATCGCGCCGCCAGCCGTATTGACCGACTGTCCGGCCGCGACCGCTTCCGCGCCCTTCGCTTGAAGGCATTACTGGAGGTTCTCTATGCAACCGGTATGCGCGTATCCGAGCTGGTCGAACTCCCGCGCAGTGTGCTGACCGGCGACGACCGTGTCCTCACGATCAAGGGCAAAGGCGGTCGTGAGCGGCTGGTGCCCCTGAACTCCGCAGCACGCGAGGCGCTCTTTCGATATCTGAACATCGGCAACGACAGCGAGGATGACCTCGCCCCAATGATACGCAACCGCTACCTTTTTCCCTCACGCGGCGCCGATGGTCATTTGACCCGTCAACGCCTCGCCCAGGAGCTCAAGGCTCTCGCATTCGAGGCCGGCCTGGACCCAGAGCGCGTGTCGCCCCACGTTCTCCGCCATGCGTTCGCCAGCCACCTTCTCGACCGCGGCGCGGACCTCCGCGCCGTCCAGCAACTGCTCGGGCACGCAGACATCTCTACAACTCAGATCTACACCCATGTACTCGAAGAGCGGCTCCGCCAGCTCGTCCGTGACCATCACCCGCTCGCGAAAGCGCGCCTCGACGACGGTTGAAACCGGTCCATCTCTTGCGCACGGCGCTTGACTTGACCGTCCCTCGTCGTGAATGTCCGGCGAAATCCGAGGGATAGCCGAAGGCCCCCCGTCAAATGCGCACATATATCGAATTCGAGAAGCCCATTGCCGAGCTCGAGGCCAAGGTCGCCGAGCTGCGCTCTATCTCGGCTGACGGGGCCAACGTATCTATCGGCGACGAAATCGGCCGCCTCGAGCAGAAGGCGAAGCAACTCCTCGCCGACACCTACGCCAAGCTCAACCCTTGGCAAAAAACGCTCGTCGCACGCCATGCCGACCGGCCGCATTGCCTGGACTATATCAACGGCCTGATCGACGGCTTCACCACGCTCGCTGGCGACCGCTACTTTGCCGAGGACGCTGCCATCGTTGGAGGTCTGGGGACTTTCCGAGGGCGCGGCGTCATGGTTGTCGGCCAGGAGAAAGGCCACGACACCGAAAGCCGCATCAAACACAATTTCGGTATGGCGCGGCCTGAAGGCTACCGCAAATCCGTCCGACTAATGGAAATGGCCGAGCGCTTCGGTCTCTCGGTCATCACCTTGGTCGACACGGCAGGCGCCTACCCGGGCGTCGGTGCCGAGGAACGCGGTCAAGCCGAGGCCATCGCTCGATCGATCGATTGTTGCCTCTCTCTCGGGGTTCCCATGGTAACCGTCGTGATCGGCGAAGGCGGCTCAGGCGGCGCCCTCGCAATTGCAACGGCTAACCGGATCCTAATGCTCGAGCACGCCATTTACAGCGTGGCATCGCCCGAGGCTGCGGCAACCATCTTGTGGCGCGACAAGTCCAAGGCGATCGATGCGGCCACTTCCATGCGGATAACGGCCCAGGATCTCATTGACCTGCGCGTTATCGACGAAATCATTCCAGAGCCCGTCGGCGGCGCTCACCGCGACAAGTCAGAGACGATCCAGCGCGCCGGTGCCGCAATTCAGCGAGCCTTCGAAACACTCGACCCGCTCTCTCCCGAGGAGCTTCGCGCCCAGCGCGCCGAGCGCTTCATGCAGATGGGCCGTGGCATCTGAGGCGCAGCCGCAGCTACATCGCTGGGCGCCGGCCAGTGCTCGATCACGTCTGGCTTTGCTGGCCCCGGCTGCCTCACAGGCCAGCGCCATCTCTGGCGGCAAAAGGGCATCGATCCGGGCGCGCCCCGACGGCGGTCAATCGCTATCGTTCATGACAAGTCGATCTCGGTGCTTGGCCACCGCAGCGATTTTGGCGCTATGGGCCAGCTCATGGTATAGGCCGTAATCACCTGGCAGACGTGCGATGGCTAGTCCGTTCGTGCGATGGATCGCTCTCTGTGCCGCCACACCTTTCCGCGCGCCCCGTTCATCGTTAAGAAGCGGATGCAATCCCCTCCAAACCCCGAGTCCCATGGTCCTCGTCCTTGATACCACGCCCGACGCCGCCGTCGCGGCCCCATCCCCTGCCCAGCCAAGCCTGGCTGGCCGTGGCGACGAGGGCCTACGCGCGGCATTGACCGAGATCGGCATTCCGGAGAAGCAGCTCCGAATGCGCGTCGAGCAGCTCTGGAGCTGGCTTTACGTCCGAGGTGTGACCTCCTTCGATGACATGACGGACGTGTCGAAGGATATTCGCCGCCGCTTGGCCTCCGCCTTTACCCTCACTCGGCCCGAGATCGTCTCGGAGCAGGTCTCGGCCGACGGCACGCGCAAGTGGTTGCTGCGCCTCCCTCGGCTCGGCCATGAGGCGGCAGCCCCTGAGATCGAGACCGTCTATATTCCGGAATCCGACCGCGGCACGCTCTGCATCTCGAGCCAGGTCGGCTGCACGCTCACCTGCTCGTTCTGTCATACCGGCACTCAGCGTCTCGTTCGCAACCTCGAGCTGGAGGAGATCGTCGGCCAGATCCTCGTCGCCCGCGATCGGATCGGCGATTGGCCGGGCGCCGAGCCGCCGGATGACGGTGGTATGCTTCCAATTGCCGAGCGCAAGATCACAAACATCGTCCTCATGGGCATGGGCGAGCCGCTCTACAATTTTGACAATGTGCGCGCGGCGATCGAGGTGGCTGCCGACGGCGACGGCTTGGCATTCTCGAAGCGTCGCATCACGCTTTCGACATCAGGCGTCGTCCCGGAAATCCCGCGCTGGGGCCTGGAGGCCGGCACCATGCTGGCCATCTCGCTGCACGCTGTGACCGACAAGCTCCGCGACGAACTCGTGCCGATCAACCGCAAGTATCCGATCGCCGAGCTCCTCGAGGCGTGCCGTCAATACCCAGGCCTGTCGAATGCGCGCCGCATCACCTTCGAGTACGTCATGCTGAAAGGCGTCAACGACAGCTTGGCGGACGCGCGCGCCCTCGTCCGCCTCCTCTCGGGCATTCCTTCGAAAATCAACCTGATCCCCTTCAATCCTTGGCCTGGCAGCCGCTATGAATGCTCTGACTGGGAGCAGATCGAGAAGTTCGCCGACGTCGTCAATCGTGCCGGTTATGCCAGCCCGGTCCGCACGCCGCGAGGTCGCGATATCCTGGCTGCCTGCGGTCAGCTCAAGTCGGAAAGCATCAAGCTGCGGGCGCGCGACCGTGTCGCCGTCGACGGCTCAGTGGAAGAGAAACCGTCGTCGTGATCCTTCGCGCGCTTGGCCGGCTGATCACGGTGCCCCTGGGCGTTGCGTTGGGAGTCATGGCGTCACTGCTCGTCCTTCTGACACTCGGACTAGGCCTTGTACTCAATAATCAGTTGGCATGGGACTCGAACAGTGATTCAAGCTCGAAAACAGCGGAGCTTGGATCATGGGACGCTACGATCTCAC
>LNDR01000293.1 GCA_001464755.1 Rhizobiales bacterium Ga0077524 | reverse complement strand
CGCGCCCCCACCCAATGCGATGCCGATCTTGCCGCGCTTCATGTTTCGGACCCCTGTCCGCACCGACGCAGCAAGATGCGTGCCGAAACGCGTGCCGGGCGTCGGCCACGGCCTCCCATAACCCGTCAACTCTGCCATGAACTGGTTAATTGCCCCCCTACGGGCCCGCGTCCCTGCGGCGGCCCCGTCGCCAGCGCTGGAGATTGCGAAAAGCGGCGGTGGCCTCCTTGTCGGGGGAGCTGGAGGGCCACCGCCTGCGATGGCGGATGCGTGAGGAGCCGGGATTCTGCCGCCGTCGCCACTCCAAGACGCGCGTCCCGGCACACTTGTTCCGAGGTGTGCGTGTTTTTCTCTTTCCAGCGAGCCAGGCCTAGTGGGCCATCATCAGCCCTTCGGCCGGTAGACGGTGCCGGGGTCGAAGCCGCGCGGCGTGCCGGCGTGCTCGAGGACCCCGGGCGCGGCGCCGGGCCCAACGGGGATGCTGCGGTAGAAGCAGGTGCGATGGCCTGTGTGGCAGGCTGCACCGTGACCGGCGATGCGCACCCGCATCCACACCGCGTCCTGGTCGCAGTCGGTGCGCAGCTCGACGATTTGGAGCACGTTGCCGCTCTCCTCGCCCTTTTTCCAGATGCGGCGCCGCGACCGGCTCCAGAAATGTGCCTCTCCGGTGGCTATGGTCAGCGCCAGAGCCTCGGCGTTCATCCAGGCGAGCATGAGAACTTCGCCAGTGTCGGCATCCGTCGCGACGGCCGCGATGCCACCCGCTCCGTCGAAGCGGGGCGTCAGTTGCAGGCCCGACTCGACCTGCTCGGGCAAACCCGGCTCGCCGAATTTCGCGCTGTCACCCGGCATGCCGGCGTCCTCCTTCAAGGGATGCTTCAGCGCGCGACTCTAGGGTCGACGTTGCGCATGGACGAGACCCAGGAAGCGGTCGCGATAGCCGGCCTCGAGGTGGAAAGCGCCCGTGAACCGGGTGGTCACGGTGGACACCCCCTGCTGATTGACGCCGCGGGTCGACATGCACATGTGCTCCGCCTCGACCAACACGGCGACTCCGCGCGGCGCGAGATAGCGCTCGATGGCCTCGGCGATCTGCGCGGTGAGCGTCTCCTGCGTCTGAAGGCGCTTGGCATAGATCTCGACGACGCGGGCGAGCTTGGAAAGACCGACGACGCGATCGCGCGGAAGGTAGGCGATATGCGCGACGCCGATGAAGGGCGCGATATGGTGCTCGCAGTGGCTCTCGAGGCGCACGTCACGCACCATCACCATGTCGTCGTATCCGGCCACGTCGCCGAAGGTGCGGGCGAGCACGGCCGCGGGATCGAGCGAATAGCCACGGAACCACGACTCGTAGGCCGCAGCGACACGGCGCGGCGTATCGAGCAGACCCTCACGCTCCGGGTCGTCCCCGGCCCAGGCAATGAGCGTCTTGACGGCAGCCTCGGCCTCCGCCCGCGTCGGACGGACCAGAGGCGGCCTCTCACCGGCCCCGTTCACAGCTGCGGCCTTGTCGACGCGCTGATCCATTCTCGTTCCCTTCCTTTGCCGCACCACCAGATCGTCCAGATCGACAGCAGATACGCAGATGGACCCTTTCCGGATCGGCGGTGGCCGGCCGGGAGCGCAGCTTGCATTCCCGGCTTCGCAACGCAATATCTAGGGCAGGCGCGCTGCTCTCCATGTCTTGGGCGACTTGGCCGGTCCGAAACGCCAAGAGCGTGTGCTACTATGATGCGTCGTTCAGCCGATGGGAAGCCGTAGCCGATGCATTGCGTTACCCCGCCGAAACGCTGCCCCGGGCCCGTCGTATGCTTGCCGGCGCAACCGAACGACCTCCCGCAACGAGGCAAGAGATGACCGAGCTCAGCGACCTCTATAGCGACCGGATCATGGAGCTTGCGGCCGCCATCCAGCCCGCGCGACGGCTCGATCGGCCGGATGCGACGGCTTCGGCCCACTCGAAGCTCTGCGGTTCGACAATCACAGTCGATCTTGCGCTCGACGGGAACGTGGTCGCCGACTACGCGCACACGGTGAAGGCATGCCTCCTCGGCCAAGCCTCGGCGGCCGTCGTGGCGGCGCACATCATCGGCAGCACGGTCGACGAGATCCGGCGCGTGGCTGGCGAGATGCGCCGCATGCTCAAGGAAAATGGGCCGCCACCCACCGGCAAATGGGCGGATCTTGGCGTGCTGGAGCCTGTGCGCGAGGTGAAGGGGCGCCATGCCTCGACGCTCCTGGCATTCGAGGCGATCCTGAGGGCGCTCGATGCGCGCGAGGCCGGCGAGACTCCGGTTGCGGTCGCGCAAGAGGCTGCTTCGGCGTAGGTCGCATGGCCACGAGTACCCATCAGTCCCTCGTCGGGCGGTTGACGCGCAGCATGGCCAAGGCGCCGATCCACCTCTACCGTTGGACATTGAAACCGCTGCTCGGCATGGAGTGCCGGCATCTGCCGACTTGCTCGGAGTACGCGCTCGCGTCGATAGAGACGAACGGGGCGTGGCGGGGTGGATGGCTAACGGTCTCTCGCATCTGCCGCTGCCACCCCTGGGGCACGTCCGGCTTCGATCCGGCCCCCGACATCCGCCGCGCACGCCATCCCCTGGCGCCCTGGCGCTATGGCCGCTGGCGTTAGTCCGTTTGTCGCCGCAACCCGTTGCCTCCCCCTCCCCTGCGGTTGAGGGCGCAGACCTCAAGGAGCGGAGAGCCAGATCTTCGCGGCTCGGTACGTCGGATGGGTGCCGGACGATGCCTCAGAACCCCGCCGAGGCCTGATCGTCGCCGACGCGCTTGCCGTCGCGCATGCGCCGGGCGTTGCTGACCACCTCGCCAGGTTGGTCGTCACCTGCGGGCTTGGACGTCGCAAGCCGCAGGACGCTCAGATAGCCGGGTTTTACCTCCATGCGGCCGGCATGGGGGCTGTGCATCAGGATCTCGTGCACCTTCGGCAAGTTGTAGCAGGGGACATAAAACAGCAGATGGTGCTCGAGGTGGTAGTTGACGAAGTAGGGTGCAACCAGGGCGCGCTCGAGCCAGCCCGCGCGGGTCGTGCGCGTGTTGCGCAGGGGATCGTTCGAGTCGGGCACTACGGCATGCTCGGCGATGTTGCGGACGCGAGTGATCACCATCATCCAGGTGAGCAGCGGGACGAGCCAGAGCAGTGGGTAGGCCCACCAGACGCCGGCCAGGGCGAAACCCGCAAAGATCACGGCGTTGGCGAGCGTCTGGGGACCCAGCCGTTCCCAATAATGCCGCGCGCGGCGCTCGATCTCCCATGACGGATCGCCCAGCGCGTTCAGAAGCTGGGCCCTGCGCTGCTGAAAGCCCGTCTGACCGCTGATGTCGCGCCAGAGCTTGCGCCGATAGCTTGTTGCCGTGATCGGGAACGGAGCGGACAGGACGAGGTCGGGATCATCGGCCTGCTGGGTGTGGGCGTGATGGGCCAGATGATAGCGACGGTAGGCGCGTGTCTCTGCGAAGATCGGATAGGCGCACAGCCACTGGCTCAACGCCATGTTGCGTGTCTCGTTGCGCGACAGGCAGCCATGGGCTCCGTCATGCATGAGGATGGCAAGGCCGAGCTGGCGCGAGCCGATCAGCATCACGGCAAGAACGTAGGTCAGCGGGTTCGGTGCCCAGGCGACGAGCGCGATCGCGCCGAGGATGACGGCCCAGGCGTGCGCAATCAGCGCCAGGGATTTCCATTCGACACGCTCCCGCACACTCGCAAGTTGCTCGGCGCTGAGCAGGTCGCGGGCTGGAATACGGCGCGGGCCATCGACGATGCCGGTGGCGGCGTTGGTCGGCATGCGGGAGCCTCTTGGGTCTCGATGCCGGCAGGTTAGCAAATCACGCGGGCCACTTCACGTCGCATCGCGCGCGAGCGCCGCGAGCCGCAGCATCGCCACGATGCCGACCGCAGGGCCGAGGGCCAGGCCGGCCAGGACGAAGGGCCATCCGGCCGTCGCAGCAATCTGGGGCACGGCCTGCACGGTGACAAACGTGAGGGCGAAGCCAAGCGCTGTCTGGAACGTGAGGAGACTGCCGGCGATCTCGGGCGGCGCGGCATCGGCGACCAGGGCCGAGAACTGGGCCGAGTCGGGCACGATGCTCAGCCCCCACACGAGAACAAGGGCGAACGTCAGCCAAGGCGGGCCGCCGAACGTGAAGGCGACCAGAACGGCCGAGATGCCACTGACGGCCATGGCGGCAGCCGCCACCTCGGCCTTGCCGACACGATCGCCGACAAGCCCCGCCGCGACGCATGCCAAGCCGCCGAGACCGATCGCGAGGAACGCCGTCAGCTTGGCGAAGCGCTCGGCCTCGGGCACCGCCATGGTCGCTGCGTAGGAGACGCCAACTGCGGTCGCGATCCAGGCCCACATGGCATAGAGCTCCCACATATGGCCCAGGTAGCCGGCGTAGGCGAGGCGCACGCGGCGGTTGCTCCAGGCGGTCGTGATGGCGCGGGGATCGAAGGTCGCGGATCGCGCATGGTGGGGGCCAAGTTGCACCAGCAGGCCGATCAGCCCGGCGACGGCCGCGGCAATGGAGGCGATGGCAACCGTCACCCGCCAGTCGGCTCCACCTGCTAGCGAGACGAGGTGCGGCAACGCGGAGCCGAGCGTCAGGGCGCCGACCAGCGCGCCGACGAGGAAGCCGCGATCGCGCTGGCCCCAACCGACGGCGATCTTCATGCCGACCGGATAGACGCCCGCGAGCAGCGCGCCCGTGACGAAGCGCGCTGCGATCGCCCCTGTGCTCCCCGGCGGAACGACAAGCAGGAGTGCGTTGGTGCCTGCCGCCAGAATTGCCGATGCGGCAAAGACGCGCCGGGGGTCGAACCGGTCAGCGATACCGAGCACCGCAGAGACCAGCGCGCCGACGACGAAGCCGGCTTGCACCGCGCTCGAGAGCGCCGCCTGACGCATCGGCGAGATGGCCGCCTCGCGGAGCATCTCCGGCAGGATCGCGGCCGAGACGAACCACAGGCTCATGGCAGCGAGCTCGGCGACGAGCAGGAGCGTGATTGATCTGAGCTTCACGGATGCCGCGCCTCGGTACGTTCGGACGCGCCGGGATGTGGCGCGCTTGTTCCGGTGACGCCGCCGGGCGGCCACGTGGAGGCTGCCACGCGTGGGCTCGAACGAATACGGCACCAAGTCTCAAGCTTGCACCTAGACCGGCCCGCTCGTCAGCCGGACTGCGTGCAGATCACCTGCCAGGATGGCGCAGCCACAAGGTTGACCGACAGATCGCTCGGCTGACCCGCCATCAGATCGCCGGGCTTCGACGGGTTGATCTCTGGCGTTTTGGCCTCCGTTCCAGCGATCCGGCAGCCTCTCGGGGCGCCCGGCCCGAGCGCCACGGGCTTGTCGCGGGCGGCCTCGAAGGCGATGAAGAACGACGGATCGCCCATCGAGAACATGAACCCCTCGGCCTCGGCGAGCACCCGCTTTGCGAGCGGCAGCGTGAAGTGAAGCGTCAGCTCGTTCACGGGCGCCGCGGCCGCCTTGGCGATCTCGGCAGCACCCGTCCGGGGGACGACGGCGACATCTTGCTGCGGGGCAGCGTCTCCGGTCGGCATCCTCATCGCATGCTCGAGGTAATAATCCTGCGGTAGTCCAACGACCAGCTCCTGATCCTTCAGGCGCGGGAACGTGAAGTAGGCGAAGTCCTTCAGCGCCTCGACGTTGATCTTTGCAAGCTCGGCAAGCTCGGCCCGGGAGTATTTCCCGTCCTTGTCGGTATCGAGGCCTTCGATGGCCATCACCGAGTAGTACTGGTCGAAGGTCCAGGCGTGGCGCAAGCCGACGATGGAGCCATTGTCGTAGAGCACCGTGGTGCGGACGCTGACCCAGATGTGGGGATGGGCCGCCGCTGGCGCGAGGGCGCCTGCCAGCAGCATCACTGCGAGCGTGGCGGCGAGGGCCTGCAAGCGGTGCCGCGCGCGTGCGAGGCGCTCGATCGCTTGTTGTCTCGGCTCGAACATCCACCTGTCTCCTCGTGCTCACAGCGTCGCTCGTCGAGGCCGCGCGACCGCCGTTCGACTGTCACCAATCTGCCGCCCCTTATATGCCAGTGGCTGTTGGCGGGGATAAGGCAATTGCGTCGCATCCGATACAGTATAACATAGGCCGATTGTCGCGCCGCGAAAAGCCGGCTGCCCATCGCGGCCGGTGTCCGTAGGTTGCGTGGAGAGACTTTCGAGCCATGAGCGAGCAAGACAAGAGCGGCTTCGGGGCGCCTCGGAGATGGGTGAAGCGCTGTGTGGTGGCCATCGCTCTCACACTATCGAGCCTACATCCACTTGCGGCTGCGGACGCGCAGGTCGTCGTCACCTTGAAGCCGGTGCACAGCGTGGTCGCATCCGTGATGGAAGGTGTCGGCGTTCCGCATCTCCTGATCGACGGGGCTGCCTCCCCCCACACCTACGCGATGAAGCCTTCGGAGGTGCGTCGTCTCAACGCGGCGACGGTCGTTGTGCGCGTGTCGACGAAGCTCGAGGTGTTCCTGCAAAAGCCGCTCTCGCTCGTCGGCAAGCGCACGCGTATCGTCACACTCGACGAGGTGGAGGGGATGGCACTCCACAAGGCGCGGACGGGTGGCGATTTCGAGCCCCACCGCCACGAGCACGGCACCGCGAAAGGCAAGGGCAAGCATAATCACGGCCACAGTCATGCCAACGAGCATAAGGACGAAGCGCATCAAACGGATGGGCATCTCTGGCTCGATCCCGGCAATGCGCGGATCATCGCCCTGCACATCAGCGAGGTCCTCGCAGCCGCCATGCCGGCGGATGCCCCGCGCCTCAGGGCCAACGCGAAGGCCGTGGCCGAGCGGCTCGAGGCACTCGACCGCGCGCTTGCCGAGGAGTTGGCGCCGGTCGCCGGCAAGCCGTTCCTCGTCTTTCACGATGCCTATCAGTATTTCGAGCGCAGATATGGCCTCGCTGGCTCCGGCTCGGTGACCGTCAACCCAGAGGTGCCGCCAAGCGCCCGCCGACTGTCGCAACTCCGTGAGCGCCTCACACGGTCGGGCATCGTCTGTGTTTTCACCGAGCCGCAGTTCGCACCGCGTGCCGTCGACACGATTATCGAGGGAACGACCGTGCGACGCGGCTCGCTCGATCCCCTCGGCGCGTCGCTAGCGGCCGGAGCCGACCACTATTTCGCGATGATGGAAGGCTTGGCGCGCGATCTCAAGGGGTGCCTCGGCGGCGCGGTCTAAGCGACCGTGCGAGAGGGCAAGTGGCGGCGGCGCCTACTGGCGCACACGATAGAGCGTGAACTCGCCGGAGCGAACCCGGTCGACAAGACCCCCGGCAAGATCTGCGACGGCGTCCTCGCCATAGCTCGATACGAGATCCGAGAGTGCGGCATAGATCGCCGCATAGGCCATCATCTCAGGCTTGACGCCGCTCGATGCACCGACTTCCCACGCCTCGAGAATGCAGTTGAGAGCCCGCAGGCTCTCGTCGTCACTCTCACCGAGGCCAAGCCCCGTCATGGCCACGCTCCGTTACCGTTGCCCTTGCAGGCTGCCCCTCGTGCGCCTCGGCGTCCCTCCGCCGTGCATCCGGAGCGCTCGTAGCACGGACGCTATCGCCGTGTGGGACTTGCAACAGGAAGGGTAAACGCTCCGTTGAGCATTCCGACCCATGACGAATGCGCAGCCACAACGCGACGTTTTATGCTGCCAGAAGCATCAACCGATATCGACGATGTCGACCGCGACCTGACGGCGCTGACCGTCACGCTCGACGGTGCGTCGCCATGTTGTCGAACCACCGCGCGGAGAACTGTGTGATTGCGCCATGGGCGCATCCGCCGTGCGCATGCGGCTCGGCAACGCCATCATGCCGACGGTCGCTCAAGCCCGCCATCGCTTGATGCCTGATGAGCCCATCAGGCGCCAAGAATCTCCGGAAGCTCGGTCAACGCGCTGATCGTATGGCGCGGCGCCCCACCTGGGGCGACCTTTGCGACATCGTGGATCCGCGGATGGTCCCGGTGCACCAGTACCGACGTCCAACCCATGGCGTTCGGCGATACGAAATCCTTTGCGGGGTTGTCGCCCACATAGACGAACCTGTCACCCGGTGCGCCGAGGGCCGCGACCATTTCCTCGAAGGGGCGCGGATGGGGCTTGAAGTAAGCCCGATCAGGACCCAGGGCATCGGTGAAAACGATCCGGGCAAACCGATCCTCGACGCCGAGGGCCGCGACCTTTCTGGCCTGGACGTGATGGGTGCCGTCCGTGATGAGACCGATGGGGCCCTGCCGCTGGTAGTGATCGAGTGCAGCCACCGCGTCCTCGAACAGGGACAGCGCGAGCCCGTCGCAACGCCGATAGGCCTCGCGGAAGGCTTCGAGCTGCTGAGGCGTGTGGATGGGCGCATGGCGGGCAAGCACCGTGGGGAACAGTTGGCCGAGCGTTCCGCTATCGAGCATCGCGGTCATTTCGGCGGTTAGATCGCTGACACCGAGCTCAGCCTCGGCCCAGCGCGACGCCGCGCGAAAGCCAGCGATGGCGAAATCACGTTCGGGATAGAGGGTGTCGTCCAGGTCGAAAACGACGTGAAGGCGCGGCATCGGTCGTCTACGATCCATGAGCGGAGGGATGAGCGTTGGTGCTCGCCTAACGGCCAGCAACGCTCTAAACTCTTGGCTCCTTACAAGCAACAGGGAGTGGCTCGGACGTCAACGCGTCGGCCGCTTGTGACGTGATCGAGCTGCTGATCGTATTGACTTTGATTGTCCTCAACGGGCTCTTCGCCCTGTCGGAGCTGGCGGTGGTGTCGGCGCGCCGCTCCCGACTGAAGGTGCTGGCGGCCGGCAACCGGCCGGGGGCGCACAGTGCGCTCGCGCTCGCGGCCGATCCGGGACGCTTCCTGTCGGCGGTGCAGATCGGGATCACGCTGATCGGAATCATCAATGGAGCCTACTCGGGCGAGGCGTTCGGCACCCAGGCGTCGGGCCTTCTGCAGGGCCTCGGAGCGCCGCTCACGGTTGCAGCGCCCCTCGGCTACGGCATCGTCATCGTACTGGTCACCTATCTTTCGGTGATCGTCGGCGAGCTCGTGCCGAAGACGCTGGCGCTGCGCAATGCGGAAGGCATCGCGTGCTCTGTCGCTCCCTTCATGGTCGCGTTTTCGCGCGGCGCCTCGCCCGCGATCAGCCTGCTCGACGCCTCGACGCGGCTCGTCTTCCGTGTCTTCGGGCAGAGCGTGGAGCCCGACTCCCGCGTCACCGACGAGGAGATCCGGACGATCATCGCGGAAGCAGAGACCGCTGGCGTGATCGAGAGCGGCGAACGCGAGATGATCGCGGGCGTCATGCGGCTCGCCGATCGGGCGGTGGTTGGCCTGATGACACCCCGAACGGACGTCGATTGGATCGACATCACGGCGCCGGAGGCCGAGATTAAGACGCGGCTGATCACGACGCCACACTCGCGCCTTCCGGTCGCAGAAGGCTCGACCGATACGCTGATCGGGGTGGTACAGACGCGCGAGCTGCTCGCGGCCCTGCTCAAGGGCGAGCGCTTGGACATTCGTGCCCACGTGCGCAAGGCAGCGATCGTGCCCGACACCACCGATGCGTTGGATGTGCTCGGCATCCTGCGCGACGCCGAGGTGCCGATGGCGCTCATTCACGATGAGTACGGCGATTTCGAAGGGCTCGTCACGCCTGCCGATATCCTCGAGGCGATCGCCGGCGCGTTCCGTTCGGACCAATCGAATGCCGAGCCGCACGCCGTCGAGCGCGACGACGGCTCATGGTTGCTCTCCGGCTCCATGCCGGCCGACGAGATGGCGGCAAGAATCGGCATCTCGCTGCCGGCCCAGCGCGGCTACGAAACCGTCGCTGGCTACGTGCTGGCGCATCTCATGCATATGCCGCGAACGGGTGAGTACATTGATGTCGACGGGTGGCGCTTCGAGGTGGTCGACCTCGATGGACGGCGGATCGACAAGGTCCTCGCCTCGCCAGACCGAACAAAACGGGGGCCGGCACCGCGCCGCGCGCACTGACGACGCGCCTACTGGTGGTCGCGGGCCATCTGGCGTTTCAGCTCGGCCAGGAGCAGCGCCAGATTGCGCATATTCGAGCGATAGAACAGATCGATGAACGGGCCGACGATCGGAATGATCCCTACGCCGAAGTCGATGGCGACGTTGAGCACCATGCGGGCCGTCAGGGTGGGGCCAAGGCCAAAACGATGGGCCCATGCGACCAGGCGCAGGCCGTAGCCCGCGGCGACAAGGTCGCCAACGATCGGCACGACGCTCCAGATCGGGTCCCAGCCGTAGCGAACGCGGGTCCAGGGAATCAGAAAACGCGTATCGAGGCGGGCGGCTTCCCTCTCGATCCGCTCGAGCAACAGCACGAATTCGCGATCGACCGGCTCACCCGGCTTTGGCCGTCGCAGGTTTCCCGCCGATGCCTGGCTTCCGGGCTTGCCCTCGCCCGGGCCGGAGGAGCCCGCCGATCGCTTGCCGAAAGGTTCTGTCAGAGGAAGGCCATGTTGTCTGGCTCGAGGCCGAGGAGCGTGCGCCCGATTGTGATGTAGTTCGTGCCGCGCGCCTGGGTCTGCTGGGAGGCCGTCATGGCATCGCGCATACGCCGCTCGAACGGGCCTTTCGGATGGATGGCCGACTGGCCGGCCGCGCGATAGCAGTCCTTCACCACCTCGAAGCAATGGTTGATGACCCACGTCGTGGTCAACTTGATGCGCGCGCGCTGCGCAATGGTGATCTCACCGGTCGCCGCGACCTCACCCCAGACCTCGCGCGCCGTGGTGTGGAGATAGGCGCGGGCGGCAGCCGTGCGCGCCTCGAGCTGGGCCAGTTCCGTCTGGAAGACGGGGCTCTCGCGGAGCGACATGGTGGCCGAGCGCGGCGTCTTGACCATGGCCAGCGCTGTCAGCTCGTCGAGCATCGCCTGGGCAACACCGAGCATCAGCGCCGAGAAACCGACGCCGTAGGCGAGAGTGGTCGAGAACTTGTAGAGCGTGCCGGGCTCACGGCATTCCGCATAGGCTTCGCGGTCGATGGTGTCGGCCGCAGGCACGAACAAATCCTTGACGGTGAACGTGTCGCTACCGGTGCCTTTCAGGCCGACCACGTCCCATACGTCGTCGATGTCAGCCTTGGCGCGCTCGAGCAGCATGGTGCGGTTGAGCGGGTGGCCATCGGGGCGCAGTCGGCGTGAGCCGTCCGGCTCGTAGACGAAGCTGTGCCCTCCGAGCAGGGTCGCATGGCGGCTGCCGCTGTTGAACGTCCATGTGCCGGTGACGCGATAGCCCCCGTCCACAGCGACGGCCTTGCCCTGGATGCCGGCGCCCCAGGCCAACACCGCGTTGGGAGCACCAAACCACCGCGTGGCGGCGTCGGCGCTGAGAAACGCCGCCGACATGGAGCAGCCCGAGCCCTGGCTCATGACCCAAGCCGCCGAGGCGTCGGCGCGGGCAATGGTCTCGAGGGCCATGGCGTGCGTCTCGAGGTCGATCTCGTCGCCACCGACCGATCTCGGCAACAGGAGCCTGAAAAGACGGGCGCGGTGCATCGCAGCCACCACATCCGGCGGCAGCTCGCGCGCCGCCTCGATGCGGGGCGCCGCTGCCTTGATCAGCTCAGTGACACCGCGTGCCCGTTGGAGCACGTCCTGGCGCAGATCGCCGTCGCTCATCCGCTTCTGCATTGGCTCATCCCGTCGAGCGCATCATCCTGATGCCGTGGATGGTAAGCCCAACGCGCCGCCGACGCCAACGCCTCGATGCGAGCGTCCACCTCGTCCCGCGATTCGGGGCAGCACCGTGTCGGCGAGCATGAGAAGCCCGAGAAATGATGCTCGGCGAGCCAGACACGGATCATACCCAGTCCGGTCCATGATCTCGAGGCGCTCGAGCGCCGAGGCATAGACCGCGTTCAGCGGTATCGACCGATCCCGCCACCCGAAGAACTGCAATATGCCGACTTGCATGGAGTGCCCCTCCGCGATCAGCGAGACTATCGCCCGCGCTGACCGGCGTGCAATCCGCCGTGTCCCTTGATCGGACAGTGAGTGCCGCTTATCCGACCGCCAACTGTGTGCAGGCTCGCAGCGCGTCCATCAAACCCGCGCCAGTGGCAAGATCGCGGCCATCCTTGGCGGTGGCTCCGGTCGCACTCTTGCCTTTCGCGACGTCGATTGCGCGCCCAGCAATGATTTGCCGGATCTGCTCGGGCTGGAGCCCCGAGCTGATCTGCAGCATGAGAGCCGCCACTCCAGCAGCCTGTGGGGAAGCTGCGGAAGTCCCAGAGAAGATGCCCCATCCGGTCCTCTTGCGCCCGGATACGAAGTTTTCGCCATCGAGTTCCGAAGACTCAGGCACGGGCAACATAATATGCCCCTGCAAGGGAGGAGAGCCGGATGCGCCAACTATGCCACAAAAATCCGGCACGTCTCGCCCTGGATACAGCTTGCTCTTGAAGCCACTCGCATAGTCGGACGCTGTCAGCGAACCGTCTTCGTGAGCCGTTACACCGCCGACTGCAATGACATTTGGAAATGACGCCGGAAAGGCGAGATGTCCGTTGCCCGCCGAGAAAAACACAACGATCCCTTTGCCGGTTGCGGCCCTGAGTACGTTCTCCACATCAAGCAACTCAAAAAAGAAGTTGGGATCGGCCGCCTCCAGTTGCGCCCGTGTTTTCGAGTCCTTGTTCCATCCCCACGAGTTGGTCATGATGTGCGGATCGAGCGCGATGCAGGCTTCGAGCGTGGAAGCCGCACTCGAGCCATGCTTCACGCCATAAACCGTGCAATCCGGAGCGACCGCGAAAATATTAGCTGCCTCCCCGGTCCCATGGCCTGAGTCGTCCAAAGTCGGATCGCCTGAGCCGGGCGACTCGGTCGGAATCAGTTTATGCCCGCCCCGAATGAAGTGTGGATGGAGCCAAAAACCAGAGTCGGCCATTGCGACCTTGATGCCCTTCCCGGTCCACCCATTGCGGTGGCATCGACCTGTGTTGAGAAGCGCCCCGACACCGGCCAGCCCTACATGATAGATCGCCTCGAACGGCGGATGGAAGCTGGGCGCATGAAACTCGACGGGCTGAGGCATGTAGGCAAATGCGATGGAATCCTTCAGGGCTTCAGGCACGGAGAGAGCTTTTTGGGGAGCGACGAACTCTTCTCGTAGGACTATCGAATTCTTCGAATCGGTCTGGGATCTCCGCGTTTCAAGCACCACGGCTCCGAAGAGATCCTTCAGTTCCTTCTCGGTCAATTCGGAATTTAGCCGATCGAGTGGCGTTGCCTGAGCCACGACCTTCCGGTCTGCGAATGACTTAAGCCCCGCTCGGAGCGATTTCTTCGCGGGCCTGACCAAGTCTCCCGTAGCCTCGGAGCCCATCAAACCCATGTCTGACATTTCAAGTGCGCTGCCTGACCGAGGTACAAAGCGAACAGTAAAGCTTTCGGCCACGATACACTCCTCTATTCATTCAATCATTCATTCAGTAAAAATCCGGCTTCCGGGGGAAATATGCCGTCGCGCTTTCCTTGCCTTCGGAACCCGCGTCGATCTTCGGAGGATCGAATGCCAAGTGATTGTTCCGATCTACGACGCGAGTGTCAAGAGCGCTCTCGATTGCTTCCTTCGTCCCGCGAGCATCAATGCTGCGATCACTCGAATGAAGAATCTCGACCCCTGCCGCCTCGAGTTTACTCCTCAGCACCGTGACGGACGCAGCATCCGTCCGCTCGAGTGCGATGCGGAAGGTGAGGATCGGAGAGCCATCGAATTGCTTGCGATGTTCGGCCATCTACCTGCTCCTGTCGGCGGCATTCTGTCGAAAGCAGAAGCCTAACATAGTGCAACGGCAGATGAGCCGCTCTGTTCCGCACAACGTGCCGAACAGAATCGGGGGTGACGCCTAGCGTTCCAACCGGTGATCCGAACATCGGCGCAGCATCACCTCGGCCGTGGAACCAGGACCTCACTCGCCTGCATGGGCACCGGCGTGTTGCCCATCCCCATGCGAGTCGCTCATTCCGGCTTGAGGGTAACTTGGCCGTGACCAAGCTTACATGACTTCGTGTCGCGCGCCGGGGCCGGAAATTGCCCAGCCCCCCGTGCGAGGGCTCAGCCCTCGCCCGTTGGCCCCGGCCCTCAGCCCTGCCGCTGCCCCGCGCCCAGCGCGAAGGCGCCCGCGCCTTCGCCGGCGATCTTGCCGAAGACGGCGCCGGAGGTGAGGCCCGTACCGCCGGGATAGTTGTGATAGAAGAGCCCGCCGACCAGCTCGCCGGCGGCATAGAGGCCGGGGATCGCATAGCCGTCCGTGTGCTCGACCTCGCAGCCCGTGGTGATCTTCAAGCCGCCGAAGGTGAAGGTGAGGCCGCAGCCGACCTGGTAGGCCTCGAACGGCGGCTCGGTCAGCTGATTGGCCCAGTTGGTCTTGGCGACTGAGAGGCCCCGCGTGCCGCGCCCATCCTTGACCGCGGGGTTGAACGGCACGTCGGTCATGACGGCCGCGTTATAGGCCTTGAGTTCGGCGAGGCAGGCCTTGGCGTCGACGCCTTCAAGCTTGGTGACCAGCTCCTCCAGCGTATTGGCGGTGACCTTGGTGACCCGCTTGATGCGGTACTCGTCGCGCAGCAGGTGCAGCACCTTCTTGTCGAAGATCTGCCAAGCCATCATGTCCGGCTGGTCTTTGATGACGTGGCCGTACTTGGCATAGGTGTAGTTGCGGAAGTCGTAGCCCTCGTCGACGAAGCGCTTGCCCGTGGCATTGACCATGATGCCGAGCGGATAGCTGTGCTTCTGGAAGTTGTCGCCGACCGTCAGATCACCGAACGGCGGGGCGTTGAAGTCCCAGCCGACGGCGTGGCCGGACGACCAGTGGCCGTGCGGCATGGCACCGATGGCGAGCGCCATGTTGATGCCGCCGCCCGTGTTGAACTTGGTGCCGCGCACCATGGCCAGCTCCCAACCGGGGCCCATGTAGCGGCAGCGCATCTCGGCATTCGACTCGAAGCCGCCGCAGGCCAGCACGACGGCACTGGCCTTGATGTCGAACTTCTTGCCCTTGTGGCGCGCGGTGACGCCGATGACGCGGCCGTCGTCGTCGGTGATCAGCGAGTGGCCGGCGGTCTCGTAACGGATGTCGACGCCGTTCTTCTCGCAGATGGCGTGCTCGCTATCGATCAGGCCGTGGCCGCCGCCCCAGGTCTCGACGCACAGGCCGCCCCAGAACTTGTACTTGCCGTCGACCTTGAAGGCTTGCCGCCCCTGGCTGGTCTGGAACTTGACGCCGTGCTTCTTCCACCAGCGCCACGTGTCGGTCGAGTTCAGGACGAGGATGTCGCACAGCTCCTGGTCGGTGCGGTAGCGCGTCATCCGGTACATGTCGTCGTAGTATTGCTCCTGCGTGTAGGTGCCGAAGTCCATGTTGGCGACCTCGGCGTCGGACAGGTCGACCAGCGACCTGACGTCGTCCTCGCCATTGAAGACGAGACGAAGCGCACCCGCGGTATAGGTGGAGTTCCCGCCACGCTCCTCCTTCGGGGCCGCCTCGAGCATGATCACGCGGGCGCCGGACTCGCGGGCCGCCATGGCGGCCGAGCATGCGGCATTGCCGGCGCCGACAACGACGACATCGGCTTCATTGGTGGCGTTCGCCATGAGGTTTCGCTCCGTCGAGAGGCGCGTCGGGACGCGCGGAAAGGTGGGATGACCCTACTGTGCCGGGTCGGCGGCGAGGTGCCAAGCCGCTTCGTCGCCGCGCGGAGGCGGCAATAGCCGCAACCGGGACAAAACGCCAGTCCCAGCCGGCATCGGCCGGGCGAGGGGTTACGCTGCCGCCTTGCGCTCGCGTGAGGTTGCAGCCGCGAGCACCGTGGCGGCGCACTTCTCGCCGATCATGATCGAGGGCGCGTTCGTGTTGCCGGACGTCAGCGTCGGCATGATCGAGGCGTCGGCGACCCGCAAGCCCTCGATGCCATGGACGCGCAGCTCGCTATCGACCACGGCCATGGGATCGGAGCCCATTTTGCAGGTTCCGACCGGATGGTAGGTAGTCTCCGCAGTGTTGCGCACCCAATCGAGCAGTTCGTCGTCTGTCTGGAGGTGGGCGCCAGGGGCGATCTCCTCGCCCGTGATCTCCTTCAAGGGCGAGGTCGACATCAGCTCGCGGGCCTTGCGCATGGCGGCCAGCAGCCCGTCGCGATCGGCTTGCGCCGAGAGAAAATTGAAGCGGATGGCTGGCGGATCGGCCGGATTTCCCGACCTGACGTGGATCGAGCCGATGCTTTCGGAGCGCAGCACATTGATGTTCATCGTAATGCCGCGCTTGGTGCGGTGGATCCGGCGCTCGCGGCCGACCATCTCGTAGAGGAAGGGCAGGACGGAGATGGTCGCGTCCGGGGTCTCGGCGCCGGGGCGCGTGCGAAAATACATGCGCGGACGTCGAAGCGAGGAAGCCCTCGCGCAGGAAAGCGTACTTCAAGGCCTCGCGCGCAAGTCGCCAGCCACGGCCGTTGTCGTTGAAAGTGGCGTTCGGCTCGGTGATGGCGAATTTCACGCGCGGAGAATAATGGTCGCGCAGGTTTTCGCCGACGCCTTTCAACTGATGCACGGGCTCGATGCCGAGCGAGCGCAAGAGATCGGCTTGGCCGATACCGGACAACTCCAGGAGCTTCGGCGAGTTGATCGAGCCACTCGAGACGACGACCTCGCGCACCGCCCGGGCCTCGCGCGGCACGCCGCCGACGTTGTATCTGACGCCCACACAGCGCTTGCCTTCGAGGACCAGCCGCTCGGCCATGGCGCCCTGCTCGATGACGAGGTTCGGGCGCGAGCGGGCTGGATCGAGATAGCAG
>LNDR01000292.1 GCA_001464755.1 Rhizobiales bacterium Ga0077524 | reverse complement strand
GCCGTCACCACCGTAATCCGGATTGCCGATCGCCAGCAGCACGTCCCGCGCCGTGTTTCGGCCGTACTCGGCTTGACGCTCTTTCAGCAGCTTCAGGACCGAGAGGCTCTGGACCTGGCTCACCTCGAACTGCGCAATCAGCGGCTTGCCATCGAACGGCAGGATGTCGAACGCCAGCAGCCCGAGCGGACCATCGGGCGAGATGATGATCTGGGTCTTGCCGGCGAGCTGCGCGCGCAAGGGAGCGATCAGGGCCTTGCCGAGATAATCGACGAGTTCCTGATACTGCGCGTCGCCACTGACGAAGAGTGCACCCGGGGGGATGCAGTCTGCACCGGCGTTGCCTCCTGGCGTGGTCGGGGCAGCACCAAGGCTGGGGATATCGGCGCCGAGAGCGGCGAACTCCGAACGCGGCTCATCCTGACGCAACTGCTGTGCGGTACAGGCGCGCCCTTCGGTGACAACGCGCCAGCCCGGCTTGTCACCGTCCGTCCAGCGCATGATTTGGATCGTGCGTCCGGTGTCGTCGACCATCGCACCTTCGCCCAGATTGGCGCTCCACATGCGCAGGGCTTCGATGGTGTCGGTGATGCCGGGCATCGTGGCCAAGTCATGGTACGTGACCGTGCCTGTCGCATCCGTCGACAGCGCCCTGAGCAGATCACCTTCCATAAAAGCGTAGCTGACGAACACGCTGCCTGGGGGAAGCAACTGCTTGGCGTCGTCGGCCGTGGCCAGCCGTACATTGGTGATTTGCTGGAAGCGCGGATAGGTCTTCTGCAACCGGAGCTTCAGCTCGGCGAGCCCGCGTGAGGCAGCGTTGCGCTGCGCCTTGAGCGGCTCTCGTTCGCCGCTGTTCGTTGCCTGGGCAATGCGCGTGTCCATCTCGCCGATACGTTTGCCGTAATCGAGCAGTGTTCTGGCGTCCGTCTCCGGAAGACCACTGTCTCCCGCAGCCGAGCGCAATGCCATTTGCTCCAGCAGCGTCCGCGCCTTGGTGCGTTCGAGCATGCCCAGGGCGTCTTGCGTGCGCCCCGATCGGTTGAGCGCGATCAGATAAGCGTGGTAGCCGCGCAGGGTGAGCCCAAACTGCGCGCGTTGCGTTTCCACACTGTCGCGCCCGGCTTCCTCGCGCTGCGCCTCGGCGCCGGACATGAATTTCTCGAGATACGGCAGCGCCTCGTGCGCGCGACCCAACGCCATCAAGGCTGCGGCGTAATTGTACTGCATGGTCAGCGATCCCGGGTGCACGTCGCCCAACGCTTCCGAGGTCAGCGACATGGCTCGCTGAAAGTGCGGCAGCGCTTCCGCGTGCCGGCCCGCGCCGATCAAGGCGACCGCCAGGCTATTCAAGGCCTCCAGGGTCGCGGGGTGCTGCTCGCCCTGCACTTCGACCCGAAGTTTCAAGGCGCGGTCCAGCAGCGATAGGGCATCGGCCGAGCGCGAGACCTGCCACTGCAGAACGGCGTAGCTGCTCAAGGCAGTCAATGATTTCGGGTGTTTCTCGCCGAGAGCTTCGACGGTCAGATCAAGGCCGCGTCGCAGGTGGGTCAGAGCTTCTTCTCTACGACCCACCTCCGCCAGCGAATTCGCATAGTCGTGGAACGCGGCGAGCGCGTCCGGATGCTTCTCACCGAGCACCTCGCCGCGCAAGCGGAGCACGCGCTCGTAAAGAGGCAGCGCGTCGGCCACGCGCCCAAGCGTGTAAAGGGCGCTGGCATAGCTGCTCAACGCGCCGAGCGTAAGCGGATGCTTTGCGCCGAGCAGCTCTCGTTGCAGATTGAATGCGCGTTCGTGATGGGGCAATGCCTCGACGACGCGGCCAACTTTCTTGAGGGACGTGGCATAGGCCGATAGGGCACGAAGCGTGTTGGGGTGCTTCTCCCCCAACACCTCGGTCCGCAAGCGAAGCGACTGCTCGAACAGCGGCAGCGCCTCGCGCGACTGACCCAGCGCATCGGCAATGAGCGCGTAGTTGTGCAATGCGATCAATGTCATCATGTGCTTCGGGCCAAAGATCTCGCTGTGCAGCTTATACGACCGCTCCAGATGCGGCGCCGCATCTGCGGTGCGCCCCAGATCGCGCAGCGCCATGGCATAGTTGTTGAGCAATGTGAGCGTGTTGGCGTCCTTTTCACCATGCAGTTCTATGGCGTACGCGTGCGCACGCTCAAAAAGTGGCAGCGCGTCGGCGGCGCGTCCCTGCGCCAGCAGGACCGACGCATAGTTGCTCATCGCCACGACGGTTTGCGGATGCTTTTCTCCCCGAACCTCTCGGCTAATTTTCAGCCCCAACTCCAGAAATCTCAGTGCCTCCTCGTGGTCGCCAAGCTCATTCGAAGCGGAGGCATAATTGCCGATCGCCAAAATGGCGAGCGGGTGTCTCGGCCCGATCGAATCCAGCGCTTGCTTCAGCGTCTTGGCGGCAAGCGCGCGGGCTTCCGCGAACTTGCCCGCATGGAGGAGCTGGACGACTTGCTGATTTGCAGCGTCGATGGCGGCTGCGACGTCCTGGGCGTATGCCGTGCCAATCAATCGCGGCAGGCCGCAACCTGAAACGATGCCGACCGAGAGGTGAAAAATCAAGAAAGCGCGCAAGACGCTGAACGCGACAATGTTCATGGGGCCACATTCGCTCTGGCAACAGGATTTGTCATGCTAGTGAGAGAGCTTGGCAAAAGCGAGACGGGCTTTCGGAATATGCGCACCCTATAGCACGCCGATGACACCGGCTGGGCGCGGGACGCCGGTCGGCTCACGGCAGATCCGGGCATGTGCGACCGATCTGTGACCTTCCTAATTGCCTGCAAATGCTTGAATGACAGAAACCCGCACCCCGGAGAAGCTCTCTGGTCAGAGCCCCTGGCCGCCTCCTTCGAAGCACCCGCGGCGATCAATGCACGCCTCGTCACGTGCTTCGACGACGCATGCTCTCACCTGATTACCCCGTCTCCTCCTCCGTCCCGTCACAACCAGTTGTTATGACGTGATCTGTCGCTCGGGCGGGAGGTTATCATGGCGCGCAATCGGGTTCAGTTCCAGAAGGGGCTGAGCATGGCGCAATTCATGAAGCGGTACGGCACAGAGGACCAGTGCCACGCCGCCCTCGTCACGATGCGCTGGCCCGACGGCTTCGTGTGCCCGGACTGAGGCGGCACGGTCCACAGCTTCAGCAGAGCGCGTCGCATCTTTCAGTGCTCGGCCTGCCGCGCGCAGACCTCTGCGAAGGCTGGCACGATCTTCCACAAATCGAAGACGCCGCCAGGGCAGTCGAAGGTTCCTGCCAGCATGGCCAGGATGGATAGCCAATTGAGGCGGTGAGTGTCGCGATGGGGACATCCTCGACTTCCAGTGCAAGACCGAGGCGGCTGAAAACAAGCATCGAACAGCTGGCGGTGCTGCCACGCCCCAGCGTGTGGTGCCAAAGAGCATTTCGGGCCGCTTCGCACATCAATTGCGCGTTGGCCGAGCCGCAAAGTTCGGCGTACCTTCACCATCTCGGTCGCAAAGTGCGAGAGGAGGAGCATCGTGCCGCAGACAAAGCGTCAAATGCATCTGGCCGTGTTTTGGCTCGGCACCGGCAACCACATTGCGGGTTGGCGCATGCCCGGCGCCTTCGACAGTAACTGCAGCTGGCCGATCGCCGAGGCCGGTGTGAAGATCGCCGAGCGTGGCAAGTTCGACCTGTTTTTCCTGGCTGACAGCCTAGTGTCGGCTCCCAACGACCATCCCTCGATGCAGTCGCGCCTCGAGCCAACGACCACGATTGCGGCACTCAGTCTGGTGGCGCGAAAAATCGGCTTCGGCTGCACGGTATCGACCAGCTTCAGCGACCCGTTCAGCACCGCGCGCGTGTTCCAGTCGCTCGCGCATCTGACCGGCAGCCGCATCGCCTGGAACGTCGTCACCACGAACGCCCCCGAGGCCTATCTGAACTTCAGCCGCGACGCCAATACCGAGCACGACGAGCGCTACCGGGTCGCCGAGGAGTTCGTCGACGTGGTACGCGGGCTGTGGAGCGGGTGGGATCCGGGCGCCGTTGTGCGCGATCGCGCCAGCGGCCTCTTCGCCGATCGCGCCAGAGTTCGTCCACTCGAACACACCGGCCGCTATTTCAAGATCAAGGGGCCGCTCAACATTGAGCGTCCGCCGCATGGCGACCCGTTGCTGATTCAGGCCGGTGGCTCCGAACAGGGCCAGGATCTCTCGGCGCGCACCGCTGACATCGTGTTCTCCGTCGTCAACGGCGACAAGGACGAGGCCAAGGCCGCCTACGATAGCCTCAAGGCGCGCATGGCCCGTTTCGGCCGTGAGCGCGACGAGCTGAAGCTGCTGCCGGGCGTGATGCCGATCATCGGCCGCACAGAGGCCGAGGCGAAAGCTCAGCTCGACCGACTGCAGAGCTGGGTGTCGCCGACGACAGCGCTGCGCATGGTGTCGCTGCGGCTCGGCTACGACATCACCAAGCACGATCTCGACGGGCCCGTGCCCGAGCTGCCGCCCAACGCCAACAGCCAGTCGTTCGCGCGGGCTCTGTTCGCCAAGGCAAGGCGCGAGAACTTGACGCTGCGCGATCTCTACAACATCGCCGCGGCCGCGCGCGGCCACTGGGTGATCTGGGGCACCCCGACACGCATCGCCGATACGCTGCAGGACTGGTTCGAGGCGGGGCTCGCCGACGGTTTCATGATCCAGCCCGCCTATTTTCCGGGCGCCTTCGACGACTTCGTGGACCTGGTCGTGCCGGAATTACAGCGCCGTGGCTTGTTTCGCCGCGACTACGCGGGCGCGACCTTGCGCAATCACCTGCGTCAGGACGAGGGGTAGGACGTCCGCGCTGAGCCGGGAATTGCTGGCCCATCGACCGGGATTTGCCGCAACGCCACCACCGTCTCGACACGGCCCGCCTCGCATGCCCGCGGACTTGTTCCGAGGGTCGCACACCGTGAGCCGCATAACCTGCGGCGCCTCGCGCATCGACCGCGCCATCACCGGACGCCAACGCGCCTTGCCCGTCTCCGCGTCCCACGCCGCCACAAGCTCGCCGACGCGCACCGCAGCGTTGACGTGCTGGTAGCTTGCGACTCGGCCTGTCCCGGCGATCAATCAAACAAATTGGCCAGCCGCTGCTTGATATTGTCGGCGATGTAGAGGGCGAGGGCCTGGATGGTCGAGGTCGGGTTGACGCCGCCGGATGTCACCCAGATGCTGCCGTCGACGATGAACAGGTTCTTCACGTCGTGGCTGCGACCCCAGCCGTTGACCACGGAGTGATCCGGGTCGTGGCCCATGCGCGCGGTACCGAGGAGATGACCGGGGCTGTTCAGCACGCCCGGCGGCGGCAGGTGGATCGTGTGGCAGCCCGCCGCCTTCAGGATCTCGACCGAGCGCGCGATGCCGTGGTCCATCATCCGTTGCGTGTTCTCGCTCACGGTGTAGTCGATGCGCGGCGCGGGAATGCCGTGGCTGTCTTTCAGGATGGGATCGATCGTGACGCGATTGTGCGCCTCGGGCAGATCCTCGCAGGCGACCCCGACGCGGAGCGATCTATAGAGCATCGTGCGATAGGCGCGGTGGTGGTCGCGACCCCAGGGGAGCCGGCCCGCCGCCATGCTGGTGATCGCCTCGTTGGCAGGCCCCGTGCCGCGCGCGAACTGCAGTGTGTAGCCGCGAACGAAGCCGCGGCTCGGATCGGTCTCGTAAAACTCCTTCGACCACATCACCGTCATCGGCGCGCGGTCGCCGTCCACCTCCTCGTCGATGTAGCCGTAGATCTGCGGCCAGGGGTGCACCATCAGGTTGCGCCCGACCTGACCGGACGAGTTCGCGAGACCGTTCGGGTGCTGGGCCGATGCCGAGTTGAGCAGCAGCCGCGGCGTGCCGATGCCGTTGGCTGCGACGATCACCATCTCGGCCGGCTGGAATCGCTCGACGCCGGACGGATCGTAATAGACCACGCCCGACGCCATGCCGTGCTCGTTGGTCGTGATCTCGCGCACTCGGCAGCGCGTGCGCAACTCCACGCCGGCACGCAGCGCCTGCGGCCAGTACGTGATGTCGACGCTCGCCTTGGCGCCCTGCGCGCAACCCGGCGTGCAATGGCCGAGGTTGATGCACTTGGCACGCCCGTCGTACTCGGTGGTGGCGACCGCGATGTCGGACGGCCACCAGTGCCAGCCGAGCTTGTTCATCGCCTGCGCATAGCGCGTGCCCGTGCGCCCCAGCGGCACCGGTGGCATCGTTGGTTGGTGCAGCGGGTAGGACGGATCTCCGGCCAGGCCGGCGACACCCATGACGCGGTCGTTCTCGGCGAAGTAGGGCTCGAGCGTCCAGTAGTCGACCGGCCAGTCGTCGGCGACGCCGTCGAGCGTCTTCACGCGGAAATCGGACGGATGCATGCGCGGGAAGTGGGCCGTGTAGAGCACCGTGCCGCCGCCGACGCCGTTGAAGTTGGCGACCTTCATCGGTGAGTTGTCGTCGTTGACGGGATAGTCGGTCGCGCGGGCGCGGCGATTGGGGCTGATGTCGAAGTCGGCGTAGCGGCGCGCCTCCCAGTCGCGGCCGTTGGTCGGGAACTCGGTAGGCTTGATCCAGTCGCCCTGCTCGAGGCAGAGGATCTTCATGCGCGTGTCGGCGAGGCTCCAGGCCACCGCCGCGCCCGAAGCGCCGGAGCCGATGATGAGCACGTCGACGATCTCGTCGGTGGGTCGCGGAGCGCTGGTTCCGGATGCCGTCGTCATGTCAGCGCCCCCCGCCGTCGACGTCGCGCCACATGCGTGGCCGGCCGCGCACCGCGTCGAGCAGTGTCCAGTCACCTTGCTCCACCTGGTGTCCCTTCGGGAACGGTGCCCGAGGTTCGAGACCGAGCGCGATGAAGACCCGATCGTCGCGGTAGTAGCATTGCAGCACTGCGCGTCCGAGCGCCGTCACCGTGCTACCGCCGCGGGCCAGCATCTCCATGGCGGTGGTCTCGGCCGTCGCGGCATCGAGCCGGGAGAAATCGCCGCCAGCCATCTCGCGCAGGAGAGCGAGTGCCTTGCGGACCGCCTCCCGGTCCCGGCCCAGCGAGCGGACGATATCCGCGAAGATGGCCTCGTCGTCCGCACCCGGCACGCGATGCTCTGTGGAAGCGGGCACCATGATGGCGGCGAGCCGCCGCAGGTCGCGCAGCTCCCCCGGCGTAAGATCGCTTACGGCTTGGTCCGGCATATCGCCTCTCGTCGAGTTGGTGCCCGGATCGTGTTCCATGCTCCCGGCAAGGGTCAAGTGCGACCAGCCGTAGGCGCGACCAGACGTACCGGGGCCATCCCAGAGATTGCCCCTTCGGCCTCCGGCGTGCTAGTCCGCCAGTATCGCTCAAACAACCACGCTGGTGCCGGCGCAAGCTGGCGAGCGAGCATCTCTCGAGGTGATATGAAAAGTTTCAAGGACAAGTCGCTGACCGACCGTCTAGCCGACAAGACTGCCGCAAAGAAGGATCTGCTGGATAAGCTTAAGGCTCGACCTGGCCCCGACGATCCGGTCGTGCAGGCGCGGGTCGCCGAGCGCAAGGCCATCGCCGAGGCACGGGCTGTGCGAGAAGCCGCCAAGGCTGTCGCTGCCGAGCGGGCAGCGATCGAGCGCAAAGCTCGGGCGGCAGCCGAGGCGGAGGAGCGCAGGCTCGCCGCCGAGCGCGCCGCCGAGGAAGAGCGCCAGAAGATCGACCTGAAGGCAGCGCTCGAGGCCGCCCAGAAGCGGGCACGTGACGCGCGCTACGCAGCCCGCAAGGCCAGGAAGTGACTCTCTAACCATTTCTGGTTCCCGGGCCCGGCTCGGGGGGGGGGGGCAGCGCCAGTTGGCGCAAGACCCCGCCAGGGCGACGCCTGCTCAACCGCAATTGCCCGATCGCGCCTCCCCGTGCTCTAGTCCCCCGAAATCGTTCAAAGCGGGAGACACGGTATGAAGGTTTTGATCCTTGGCGGCGCGGGCATGGTCGGCCGCAAGCTCGCCGAGCGGCTAGCGCGCGACGGCCGTCTCGGCAATGCCGAGATCACCGGTCTCACGCTTTACGACGTTGTCGCCCCGCAAAAGCCGGCCGGCGCCAAGTTCCCCGTCGAGACGCTGACCGGTGACCTTCCTGCCGTTGGCGAGACCGACAAGCTCGTCGCCAGCCAGCCCGACGTGATCTTCCATCTGGCGGCGATCGTCTCGGGCGAAGCCGAGCAGGAGTTCGAGAAGGGCTACCGGATCAATCTGCAGGGCACGATGAACCTGCTCGAGTCGATCCGGACGGCCTACGATGGCGCGCCGAGGAAGCCGCGCCTCGTGTTCACGTCCTCGATCGCCGTGTTCGGTGCCCCGTTCCCGGAGAAGATCCCGGACGAGTTCTTCACCACGCCGCTCACCAGCTACGGCACGCAGAAGGCCATCGGCGAGCTTCTGATCGCGGACTATACGCGGAAGGGCATGCTCGACGGCGTCGGTATCCGTCTTCCCACCATCTGCGTGCGTCCGGGCAAACCGAACAAGGCAGCCTCCGGCTTCTTCTCCAACATCATCCGCGAGCCGCTTGCCGGCCACGAGGCCGTCCTTCCGGTATCCGACGACGTGATGCACTGGCACGCGAGCCCGCGCGCAGCGATCGGCTTCCTGCAGCACGCCGCCACCATCGACGGCGCCCGGCTCGGTGCGCGTCGCAACCTCTCCATGCCGGGGCTCGCGGTGACGGTCGGCCAGCAGATCGAGGCCCTACGAAAGGTGGCCGGCGAGAAGGTCGTCGCCCGCATCAAACGCGTGCCTGATCCGTTCGTGCAGGAGATCGTCGCCGGCTGGCCGCGCAACTTCGAGACCCGTCGCTCGATCGAACTCGGCTTCAAGGCCGAGACGAGCTTCGAGGAGATCATTCGTGTCCACATCGACGACGAGCTCGGCGGCAAGGTCGCCTAACGGGGAAGAGCCCTCTCTCCCCGTCCGGTGCACGGGCAGCCGCGACGATCGCACCTGTCGATGACGGTCGTGTTCTTATCTTGCGAGACATCTCCATGACGCTCTCCAACAAGCCGCTGGTGCTCCTGTCGGTCTCCGATCCCAAGCATTTCCGGGAAAGTCTCGAGCAGGCCGGCCTCGCCGACGGGTTCGAGCTCGCCCATGTCGCCCCCGGAAGCAGCTTCAGCGACGACCAGCTTGCACGCGGCGAGATCCTGCTCGCGTTCGGTGCGCCTCCCGGTACGCTCGCCAGGATGCCGCGCCTCAAGATGATCCAGTCGATGACGGCGGGCGTGGACGGCTGGATGGCGCGCCCGGACCTGAAGCCCGAGGTGCCCCTCTCCGCGGCGCGCGGAACGCATCTTCCGCAGATGCCCGAGAACATCCTCGGCGCGCTGTTCCACATCACAAAGCACTACGCGACGATCGCCGAGAGCCAGAAGCAGTCGAAGTGGGTGCGCTCGCAGTCGGCAACGCTTTCTGGGAAGACGCTCGGCATTCTCGGCCTCGGTGCCATCGGTGCCGATCTGGCGCGGAAGGCAGCCGTCCTCGACATGCGCGTGATCGGCACACGCCGCACGCCCGACCCCGTTGCGAATGTCGAGAAAGTCTATGGTTTCGACGGCACCAACGAGGTTCTCGCCCAGAGCGACTATGTCGTGCTGCTGCTGCCGGTCACGCCAGCGACCGAGAACATGTTCGACCGTTCACGCTTACAGCAGATGAAGAACACCGCCTGGCTGATCAACTTCGGCCGCGGCGCGCTGATCGTCGACGACGACCTGATCGCGGCCGTGAAAGCAAAGGACATCGCGGGCGCGGTGCTCGATGTGTTCCGCACCGAGCCGCTGCCCTCTGAGCATCCCTTCTGGCAGACGCCCGGAATTGCCGTGCTGCCCCACATCGGAGGTGGCCATCCAGATCGCGACAAGGTCGTGGCGCGGCTCTTCACCGAGAACGTGCGCCGCCACCTCGCCGGCCAGCCGCTGGCCGAGCTGGTGACGCGGGACAAGGGTTACTGAGCGATCAGCTTCTTCGAGCAGCCCAGGCGAACTCAACTGGGCCGCCGCGCGTTGACCTCACAATCGGTTACGCGTGAGGTCGTTCGTGAGTACGCTCAGTCTATTGCTGAATGTTCTTTGGATTGTGACCGGTGGTCTTTGGATGGCCGCCGCGTGGGTGGTGGCCGCGATCATCATGGCCATCACGATCATTGGACTGCCGTGGGCGCGGGCCGCGCTGCGCATCGCGCAATACACCCTGCTCCCCTTTGGTTTTACCGTCGTCGACCGGCCGTCAGGTTCGCTCGGCGGTGCGGGTGGCGTTCTTGGTAACCTGATCTGGATCGTGCTTGCGGGGTGGTGGCTCGCTTTGGGTCACCTGCTCACGGCCCTGGCGCTTGCGATTACCATCATCGGCCTTCCGTTTGCCTGGGCGCATTTGAAAATTGCCGGACTCACTCTTTGGCCCCTGGGGCGCGAGATTGTGAGCGTCGACGACGACATGCTGCGAAGCCGGCCCTACGCCCGTGGGACGCACGAACGGCTATCGCACCGTTGACGTGGGTTACTCGAAGTACCGCTTCTCCAGCATGCAATGGCAACCATTATTGCCGTTGACGAGCTGCGTCACCCGCAGGTCGGCGGCGAGCGAGCAGAGCATGTAGGCGTCCTCTCGGCTGAGGTTCTTCCTCTCGCAGATGAGCGCGATCATCTGCCGAAGCGCTTCCTTCGCCGCCTGATCGAGATCGGGATCGAAGGCCATGGTTATCTGGTGTGTCGGCGTCTCGGCGCGCGGCCACTTCAGCTTCAGGCCCTTCTTGAGGCCGAATTTGAATGTCCCCGTCAGCGCCGTCTCGATGGCCGTCACGCACACCTCGCCATCGCCCTGCGCTCCATGCCCGTCACCGCACGAGAAATTGCCGCCGGGCACATGCACCGGCAGGAAGAGCTTGGTGCCGGCGACCAGCTCCTTGTTGTCGAGGTTGCCGCCGTGCTTGTTCGGGGGCAGCGACGAGACTGATCCCCAGGCCGGTGGCGGTGCCACTCCCATCACGCCGAAGAACGGCCGGAGAGGCACCTCCGCGCCCCAGGCGAGCTTGCCGACCTTCTTGTCCAGATCCATCGGGATATGGACGATGCGCACCTCATCGAACTCGCCCGGCAGTGCGCCCGACAGTGGGCGAATTGCGTTGTAGCCCCACGGCTGCCGACACTCGATCGCCTCGATGTCCACCTCCAATGCGTCGCCCGGCATGGCGCCTTTGACGGCCACTGGACCCGTGAGGAGGTGGCCCGGCACGCGCCTTACCATGCTCGACGCGTGGATCTCGAGCAGCTCAGGCGGCGGGGCAAGGCCCGAGCCTTTGGGCGGCATCACGTCGGGGCCGCCGCTCACCGTCTCGATCGTCACGGTATCACCTGGCTCGACCTTCAGCACCGGCGGTACGGCTGCATCGAAATAGCCCCAGTGCACGGTCTCGAGCGAGGATTTTAGGGTGTAATGGGTCATGGGGATGCTCCTAGCGGCTTGCGATCCGTTTCGGATGCCAGCGTGCCGCCGCCGGGTGCGCACTGCAAGACGTGACTTTCCGCCGTCTCTGCGCACAATCCCGGCAGCCAAGCGCTGCGGTGGAAGTTACGCCGCCTTCACCAACCGCGACGAGAGGTCGAGCACGGCCATCATGTAGCCGACCCGGTCCTCGACTGCCTCGGCCACCAGCGAGAAGTAGTCGGGGGTTTCCGGGATGATCTCGCCAATCACCTCGCCGTACTCGAACCGCAGGCCAGCCTCGTGCTTGCGTGCGATGGCCTGCATCCGCGAGTTCTCGGCGAGGCAGCTCATGTACAGTAAGTGCACGCCCCGATTTCGCGCCGACCGGATGATGCGGCCCATCAGCTCCGACCCGAGCCCTTTGTCCTGATGCTGACGCTCTACCGAGAACGCGGCTTCCGCCTCTCGTCCCCAGCTATCGCCGAGCTTCCTCAGCTCTGCTGCCGCTCGCACCTCTCCGTTGATCAAAGCCCCCACCACAATGCCACCCATGTCGCTCATGCGTGCCGCGTAGTCTTCGATGAAGCTGTCGGCGACTGCGTGTGCGAAGCGCAGGCGACGGCTGTCCTTGTCGAGCCGCAGCAGGTGGTCCCTGAAGCGATCAGTCTCGTGCGGCCACAACTTGCGCATGGTCAGCCCAGGAATGTCGTCGATGCTCATGACCGTCCCTTTGCTGTGGCTCGGCGGCGTCTCGCGGCGCGCGTCCGGGCCGGCTCGACAACTCATCTGATGGTGAATGCTGCGCTGCACAAGGCGTCGCGAGGCATTGTGACGGTGAACGTGGCGCCGGGCCCTTGTATTGGGGCTCACAAGCATGCTGCGGTGCCGAAATGTCGCGGCCGAAGCGAGCGAGACCGTGCGCTCTCGGCATGCGACGGACGCCGTATTGAGCCCTTGACGCCACGGGCTCTACCCTTTAGCCGAGACGATCTCCGCGAACTTCCAGGCGTGGATGGAAACGGCCGCTCCAGGGCGCCATCCGCACAGCCTCCGGCATCCCCCGACCGAAAGCTCCGATGGCGAACGGACCGCTCCAGTTCCTTGAAGCCCGCATGAGGGCTGGCGAGATGGACGAGGATGCGGCCCAGCTCGCGGCCGCCCGGCGCCTGGGGGAGCTCGATGTGGCGCTGGGGGCTTGGCGCAGCAACCGCCGCTGGCGGCTCGGTGGGCTCCTCGGTGGACGCACACCCCCTCCGCGAGGGCTCTACATCCACGGCAAGGTCGGTCGCGGCAAGACCATGCTGATGGATCTCTTCCACGAGACCTCGAGTTTCCCGTCGCGCCGCCGGCTGCATTTCCACGAGTTCATGGCCGAGACGCACGATCGCATCGGTGCCGCCCGCAAGACCGTTGACGGCGATCCGATTCCGCACGTCGCCGCAGAGATCGCCGCTGGCGCTGGGCTCCTGTGCTTCGACGAGCTGCACGTCACCGACATTGCCGACGCGATGATCCTCGGCCGCCTGTTCAAGGGCCTCTTTGAACGTGACGTAGTCATGGTGGCGACCTCTAACGTGCCGCCGTCCGGGCTTTACAAGAACGGCCTCAATCGCCAGCTCTTCCTGCCCTCGATCGCGCTCATCGAGGAGCGAATGGAGGTGATGGAACTCGTCTCCGCCAAGGATTTCCGCCTCGAGAAGCTCGAAGGCCAGCAGCTCTATTTCACGCCGCTCGGCGACAAGTCGCACAAGGCGCTGGGCGCTGCCTTCACGCGCCTGACCGGCCTACCCCACGGCAAGCCGACCGATGTCGACGTGAAGGGGCGCACACTTCGCGTGCCCGAGGCCGCGCGCGGTGTTGCACGTTTCACGTTCGACGAGCTTTGCGACCGTCCGCTGGGCTCCCTCGATTACCTGCATCTGGCGCACCGTTTCCACACACTGATCCTCGAGGGCATTCCCCGCCTGGTGCCCGAGCGGCGGGCTGCGGCGAGGCGCTTCATCAATCTGATCGACACTCTCTATGATGCCCGTGTCGGCCTCATCGCCTCGGCCGAGGCCGAACCCGACGATCTCCATCCCGCGGGCGACCAGTCCTTCCTCTTCGAGCGCACGGCGAGCCGCCTGATCGAGATGCGCTCGGCCGAGTACCTCGAAAGCCGGATGCAGCGCATCTCCGCTGCGGAAGCCGAGCAGACAGCCCACGCGCCATGAGGGCAGTCAGCTTAGATTTCCTCATTCGCGGCTCTAGGAAACTTCGGTTGTGTACCCCGCAACCGATCGGCCATCGTTCGCGCCGACCCGCCATGCCGTTCCCGCAATCCGTACATCAGGACTGACGCCCATGCAGAAGATCGAGCCCAAGGCCGCTGCTCTCGCTGAGCGCTATGGCTCGGATGCCATTCCGGCAGCCGGCCCCTGGAACGAGGTCGTCGCCTCGCTGCTGACCCATCGCTCTGTTCGGGGCTACGTCCCGACGCCCGTGCCCAAAGGTACCCTCGAGACGATGATTGCGGCCGCCCAGTCGGCTGCCACCTCCTCGAACCTGCAGACCTGGTCCGTGGTCGCCGTCAACGATCCCGCAACGCGGGCCGAATTCGCCAAGATCGCCAACAACCAGCAGCACATCGTCGAGTGTCCCGTCTTCCTGGCCTTCTGCGCCGACATCTCGCGCAACGAGCGGATGGCCGCCGTCGAGGGCACCAAGCTCGAGGCGCTGCCCTACGTGGAGACGTTCCTGGTCGCGGCCATCGATGCGGCACTCGCGGCGCAGAATGCTGTCGTCGCAGCCGAGTCGCTCGGGCTGTCCACAGTTTACATCGGCGCCATGCGCAACAACGTCCAGCGCGTTGCCGAGCTGCTCGCGCTGCCGCCGGGCGTGGTCTGCGTCTTCGGCCTCTGCGTCGGCTACCCCAAGCCCGGCGCCGAAAGCTCCGTAAAACCGCGCCTAGCGCAACCGGCCATCCTGTTTCACGAGCGTTACGATGCGAGCCGCGACGAGGCCCACCGCAAAGCCTACGATGCCGCGCTCTCGCGGTATTCCAAGGCCCACGAGATGAGCCAGTACACGTGGACCGAGCGCGTGCTCAATCGCATGGGCCCGATCAAGTCGATGAGCGGCCGCGACAAGCTCAAAGCCGCTCTCCAGGCGCTTGGTTTCCGCCTCGACTAGTGCGCCTTGGTCGGTCTCGAAGCCTGCCGCGGCCCCGCCGACCGACGTCGGTCGGCCTTCGCTGTTGCTGAACAATTGTGCAGCCTGCCTCAGCGCGCGGGCTGCCTCGGGCATTGCATTGACCGAAATCCCCGGCTAGCCTCACAGTCAGCGCGAACAAAAAAAGCGCACTTAACGTGACTGGGAGGAAAGACGAATGAGGAAGTGGTTTGCTGCCGTTACGGCGGCGGCGTTTGCGACTGTTGCCTTGGCCGGCGCTCCGGCGATCGCTCAGGAGAAAAAGGTGCGGGCCCAGATGGCCGGCGCTTTCCCGTCGACGATGGCAATTCTCGGTGAGGCCGAGCTGCGCACGATCGACTACATCAAGCGCCTGTCCAACGGCACCATCGACATCAAGTTCTTCGAGCCGGGTGCTCTCGTCCCGGGCAGCCAGTATTTCGATGCCATCGGAAACGGCTCCCTCGACATGGCCTACACGGCCGCGGGCTATTTCACGGGCAAGGACATCGCCTTCGCGATGTTCACCAGCGTACCCTTCGGCCCGGGCGCGTCCGAGTACTACGGCTGGTTCGAGCATGGCGGCGGCAATAAGCTGATGCAGGATCTGCATCTGAAGTACGGCATCGTGGCCCGCAATTGCGGCCTCATCCCGCCGGAGTCTTCGGGCTGGTTCCGCAAGGAGATCAATTCGGTTGATGACTTCAAGGGCTTGAAGATGCGTTTCTTCGGGCTTGGCGCCAACGTCATGCAGAAGATGGGCGTTGCGACCCAGATCCTGCAAGCCGGCGAAATCTTCCAGGCGTTGCAGCTTGGCACCATCGATGCCACCGAGTTTTCGATGCCGACGATGGACCTGAGCCTCGGCTTCCATCAGGTTGCGAAATACTATTACTTCCCCGGCTGGCATCAGCAGACGTCCATCGGCCAGCTCTACATCTCGAAGAAGAAGTGGGATGAGTTCTCGCCCTGGCAGAAGGACGTGGTCGAGCTTGGCTGCAAGGCACAGATGCTCGACGAGGTCGCTCAGGCTGACGCCCTGCAATCTGCGGCCATGAAGGAGCTGCAGAAGAAGGGCGTCAACATCAAGACGTGGTCCCCTGAGATCCTGAAGGCGCTCGAGGTCAAGTGGGCCGAGGTCGTGAAAGAAGAGTCGGCCAAGAGCCCGGCCTTCAAGGAGATCTACGCCTCCTACGAGAAGTTCCGCGCCGACTACGCCATCTGGCAACAGAACGGCTACTTGAAGTAACGGTGATGAGCGGGGCGCGGCTCGTATGGGCTCGCCCCGCCCACATTTTGTTTGGATGGAGACACTGCGCTGTGGCCGCTGGCCGCGCAGCCTCCCTTGAGGGTATCGATGATGCGTAAGACGACATTCGCCGCCCTGCTGGCGGCTGCTCTCGGCGGGCTGATAGCGACCAGTCCCGTCGTGGCCCAGGACAAGAAGGTTCGACTGCAAGTGGCGGGGGCCTATCCCTCGACGCTCGCCATCATCGGCGAAGGACAGCTCATCACGGTCGACCGCCTGCGCAAGATGTCGGGCGGGTCGATCGACGCGAAATTCTTCGAGCCCGGCGCGCTTGTTCCCGCCAGTCAGTACTTCGACGCCATTGGCTCGGGCTCGCTCGATAGTGCCTGGTCGAGCCTTGGTTTCTTCACCGGCAAAGAGATTGCGTTCGCGCTTTATTCGACTGTTCCATTCGGTCCCGAGGTGAGTGAGTTTCTCGGCTGGATGAAGCACGGCGGCGGCGAGAAGCTGATGCAGGAGACCGCCAAGAAATATAAAATAGTCGCCTTCAACTGCGGCATCGTTTCACCGGAATCATCCGGTTGGTTCCGCAAGGAAATCAAGACGACCGACGACCTGAAGGGCCTGAAGATGCGCTTCTTCGGCCTCGGCGCCAACGTCATGCAGAAGCTCGGCGTCTCGACGCAGCTGCTGCAGGCGGGCGAAATCTTCCAGGCGCTGCAGCTCGGCACCATCGATGCCACCGAGTTCTCGATGCCGCTGCTCGATCTCAATCTCGGCTTCCATCAGGTCGCCAAGC
>LNDR01000291.1 GCA_001464755.1 Rhizobiales bacterium Ga0077524 | reverse complement strand
GGCGCCGCCCCGCCGTACCAGCAGCGGATGCAGCAGCACGACCACCACACCAGCAGACATCACCGCGAAGACCAACCAAAGCAGCATCAACGCACCCGTGCTTGGGGAACCTCATGGTTGAATAGGGATGCCATAGCTCAGAGGCAAGGCATGCCGATTGACAACTCGCAAATGCCGCGGGGCCTGGGAACCAGGAAAAATACGGGGTTCGGCATGCGCAGCCTCAGCCGACGTTGCGCCAAGTACCGTCGGGGTTGCGGCAGGCCGTGCCACGCATCGCCTGAGGGCGTCCATCAATGTAGATTGTGTGTGTGTAATCGCGGCAATCGTCCTCACCGCGGCGATATGGCTCCATCGGCACGATGTCTCCGTAACGGCCGTTATCTGGATTCTGCCAGCGAACGGGTCGTCCGGAAGGCCCCCGCTCGAAGGCGTCGAGTTCGGCCCGTTCCGCGAGCCGGCGATCCTGCTCGTCCATCGAGCGGCCGATCTCGCTGCCGACGATGCCCCCGACCACGGTTCCGATCATGGCCCCCGCGATACGACCATTGCCCCGACCCACCGCGCTTCCCAGAATTCCGCCTGCAACAGCTCCGACCGCAAGCCCGGTATCGGACTTGGTCGGTCCTTCCGGCCCGCAACCGGCCAATGCAAGCGAGGCGGCCAGCACGGCCAAACATAGCGCCCGACACATATTGTCGTCCTTCCCCACTATTCCCCGCAGCGCACGAACCGCCATCTAAGCCAATGCAGAGGCGCGCACCACCTGTTGCGTAACTCCACACCGATTCGGGCGAAACTTCGGCCTCGCGCCGCCCAGCTCACACTGCGGGAAGATCCAGTCTCGCACTCAATCCTCCTAGAGAGGCTTTCTCGAGGCTGAACTGACCGCGATAGGATTGCGCGAGATCGGCGACGATCGAATGGCCAAGGCCGGAACCCGGCTTCGTTTCGTCGAGACGCCGACCGCGCTTGATCCCCTGCGCCCGCTGCTCAGGCGTCAAACCCGGCCCATCATCGTCGACCGCGATCAGCAATCTGTGGGAATGACGCTCGCCGACACGGACCTCCGTCGCAATGGTGATGAGGACGCGGGAGATCGCCCACTTACTGGCATTGTCCGCGAGATTGCCGAGCATCTCCTCGAGATCTTGCTTCTCGCCTTGGAACCGTGCGGCCGCCGCGCAATCGACTGTGATCACGAGATTGCGATCGCGATGTATGCGCCCAAGGGCGCGCGCAATCGATTCGGCCACGGGGCGCACTTCCGTGACGCGACCGATCACGTCCGTACGCGCAACCATACGCGCGCGATCAAGATAGTAGGACACCTGGTCTCGCATGACCGCGGCCTGCTCGGCCACTTTGCGGGCGGCGGGCGAACCGTCGTCGCCGACCTCGTTGGTGATAACGGCGAGTGGCGTCTTCAACGCATGCGCGAGGTTGCCGACCTGAGTACGTGCCCGCTCGATGATATCCTGGTTCGATTGGATGAGGGCGTTGAGCTCGGTCTGCAACGGCTCGATCTCCGCTGGGAGTTGGCCCTCGAGAAGCTCTGCCTCGCCGGACCTGATGGCAGAAAGCCGGCGCTCAACAGTGCGAAGCGGCTGCAGGCCGTAGCGAACCTGCAGGAAAGTGGAGAGCACCAGACCCAGGCCAGCGAGCGCCAGCGAGAAGATCAGCGGCACGCGGAAATCACGTACCCGTGTCTCGGCAAACTCGAGATTGCCCGCGACCAGGAACGAGTAGAAGTGGGGCGTCTCGTCATCGCCGGAGTTATAGAGGGTCTCCGCGATGCGTAACGGCTCTCCGACAGGGCCTCGCGTCTCGTGCCAGATGATATTGTAGCGATCCGGGGCGAGATCGAGCTTCGAGGGTAGCGGCAGAGCCTCGCTCGCGAGCGAGGTCGACACGAGGCGCTTCCCCGGGCTCTTGTCGAGCGGTGTGATCTGCCAATACCAGCCGGAGTGAGCCAGCTCGAAAAGCGGCTCGCCGACATTGCGCGGGATGCTCGGCTCCGGACCGCCTTTGTCCGTAGAGAATGCAATGTTGAGCGTCAGCAACTGGGAAAGTCGCGCATCAAAGCTCTGATAGGTGTCGCGCTTGTGCACCCAGTCGATCGTGAGCCCCGCCAACGGGAGCACCAACACCGCCCAGACTGCAGCAGTGCGAAAAAGCCGGAACGCGAGGGAGTTAAACCTCATCCTTCTCGGGCGACAAACGATAGCCGAGGCCACGCACAGTCTTGATCAGGTGCGGCGGGATCTTCTTGCGCAGCCGCCCAACGAAAACCTCGATAGTGTTGCTGTCACGATCGAAGTCCTGATCGTAGAGGTGCTCGACGAGTTCGGTGCGCGAGACCACCCGACCCGTGTGATGCAGGAGATAAGCCAGAAGGCGATACTCGTGCGATGTCAGCTTGACCGGCTGTCCGTCCAGCGTCACGCGGGCAGTCGTCGTGTCGAGGCGGAGGGGACCGCACTCGATCTCGGCGCGGGCATGTCCGGTCGCGCGGCGCACCTGGGCGCGAATCCGGGCCAGCAACTCCTCCATATGGAACGGCTTGGCCACGTAGTCGTCGGCCCCCGCGTCCATGCCGGCTACCTTGTCACTCCACCGGTCACGCGCGGTGAGAATGATCACATGCATTTTGCGATCCGCCCGCCGCCACTGCTCGAGCACCGAGATGCCGTCCATCTTCGGCAGCCCGATATCCAGCACGATGACATCGTATGGCTCTGTCTCGCCGAGGAAATAAGCTTCCTCGCCGTCCATGGCCTTATCCACGGCATAGCCGGCGTCCGACAGCGCAGCGACCAGCTGGCGGTTGAGATCCGGATCGTCCTCGACAACGAGCACGCGCAAGCGGAAGGCCCCATCGGTATGGCGGGCGCGATCGCACCCGGCGCTGCAACACGTTGCCAGCATAACCCGGAATCGTGGCGATGTCGCGAGGTTGAAAAGCATTGGCCCCAGGTTGCGGCGTCGGGCACGGCTGGCAACGATATGCGTCAACCGCCAGGCGTCGGTCTGGCACTCACGGTCAGCGTGCCCATGCGCCCATCGAGTCGGCGCAGGACCAGACGATAGACGAAGCCACTTTCCGCCTCGCAGAGCAGGATGCGAACCACGTCCCCCGCCAACTCGCCGCGGGCCATATCCTGGACGTCGCGTGCCGACCGCAGCCTTTCACGCGCGACGATGGGGGCCGCATCCGACCATTCGCCGTAGCAGCGACCCTCGGCGGAGGCTCGACTGCTCGTCGTCGCCAACAAGATGGCGGCAGAGCAGATGGCGGCGCAACTGATGGCAAATCGACGGGACATGGCGGGCTCCAGTCGCTGGAATGTAGGGAATACGGACTGAACCCTCGATGAATGCCCGCTAGCGCCCTCAGACGCGGATCGAGACCGCTCGGCGCGTCAGCGGCAGGGCCGCCCGCGAGCGACCTGCGATCGTCATGATGGTGCCAATCAAGCCACCGACGGCCTGCACAATCGCAAGGATGTCGCCTCCGAGTTGCTCGATCAGAACACCTGGAACGTGGAGCCCGAACACCGATAATATCGCCGGCGCCACCGTCGAGATGGCGGTGATGAGGGTGCCCCAAATGGTGAGGGAGTTGCCCCACCACTTGGCGTCGGTCTGGGGCGTGGACATCGCAGGCTTCTGTGAGTCGGGCATGGTCTTCGTTTCCTTGATGAGTGGCGACGTCGGGGAAGTCGTTTGGCTCCGCGGCTCAGCAGGCGACGGAACTCTTTGGCTGGCGTCGCGGCTGAGCGCCTGCGTCAGAGTTTTGTCGACACGCGCGATCCAGCCGCGCCCGAAGCGCCAGAAGTGGCCGAGCCCCCGATACCGGCGCCGTCGCACCTCGGCGTAGCGCTGCAGAAGCTCACGCATGGAATGACGCGTGACGGCCGCCAGCGTGAGGGGACCGATCTGTCCATCGATCGTGACACCCAGCGCTTGTTGCAACATGCGGGCCGCACCCCCGACACCTTGATTGACGGCCGCGTCGAAGTGGAAATGCGCGAGCGATCCCGGCAACTCGGGGCACCGAGCGGCGAGCCAGTAACGCTCGCGGTAAATGCGCGCGACCAATTCGTCGGGAATGGCGCGAAGCTCGGCCTTCAGCCGGTCTCGGGTGGCCGGCTCGAGCGGCTTGCCCGTAAAGGCCGCATAGGTGGCGAGCGTAACGCCTTTATTCGTCGGACCACCGGGATCGAAGGCGTCGTCGCTGTAGCCGCCCTCGTGCTCGAGGATACGAGCGAGCGACCACTCGAAGGCGGACCCATCGGCAGCGCCCGGTTGCACGGGAACCTGTGCAGCGACGGGGGGGCGTCTCAGCCCCACCAACCGATCCCGTGAGTAAGCCTCGACCGTGACGGCATCCGATTGATTGCCGCCAAGCAAGATCACGCTATCGTCGGTCAATCCGACCAGAAAGCCGACGTGCCCAAAGGCCGGATTTGATCCGCGCGACAAGACTGCGACGAGGCCCGGCTCGGGCTCGCTCGCGGGCAGTCCCCAGGCGAGATAGGAGCGCGCCATCAGCGAGCCCGTGCCCGGCATGCCGGCTCGCTCCAGGCACGCGCCGACGAACGCGGCGCACCATGCTGTCGCGTCGTTCGCAAGCTCGGGATGACCAGCCCGGCGAATGTAGTCGTCGATCCGCGGATTGCTTCTCGACCCCGCGATCTCGCGTTGGCCGATTTCCGCCCAGGCATGGACGAGCCACGCCGGTTGGCGCATGACGCCGAGGCGCATGACGGTTTCTCCAAATGGAAGTTTCAGCGGCCCAGATCAGACGATGGCGTCGCGCGGTGCACCTCGGCCCCACGCGGTGCTGATCTGATGGACGCGGATCGCGACGACGGCTTGCGGTGACCCGAAGTCAATCGTCTGCTCGGCAGCCGAGTAGATGGCCGATGGAACGCTCGTCGTAATGGTGCGCACCACCACAGCGCCGGATAGAACATCGACCTCGTAGCGCTCGGTATCCTCGGCGAGCGGCACCTCGACCGATGTCCAGCTATCTCCCCCCACACGCGTGCGCCGTATCCAGGTGATGGCGATGTCACCGTCAACGCGCCGCCCGCGCAGATGCACCGGGCTGAGTGGCCGCAAGCCGACGCCCCGGAACGCATGGACCTCGGTCTGATAGGAGGCGTCGCCCAGAGCGCGTGCGGCCGGCCCGTAGCGCCAGACCAACGGCAAGCCGATGTCGCTCGCCGTTAAAGGGACGGGTGTCAAGGCGCCGTCGAGTAGAACGAACCGAGCCCCGGCCGCAATCGGCAACTGCATCGCACGCTCGCTGCCGGCTTGTCCGCGCAGCAACTTTGAGAGTTCATACGTTCCTGGCGCAACCAGTGTCGCCGTTTCGAACTGCAAAACCTCCCACTCGCCATCGATCCCCTCGATGGCAGCGGCATTCGCGCCGGCCAGAAGGTTGAGCGGCAGGGTCGAGGTCAGCATGCCCGCATCGAGGCGCACGATGAGGCGGGTTGCATAATCGAAACGCCCCTCGACTCCTGTAGGCACCTCAGTGAGAAGGATGCCGGTGATGCCTTTGCGGGTTGTGACGGCTCCGAGAGTGAAACCCGCTTCGACCGGCGAGCGATAGAACGCCGCGCCCCCGCTCGGCCAAGGCTCACGCACGGCGACGACGTAGCCATCCTCGGCGTCTTCGCCACCGGTCAGCAGCGGAAGATCGAGAAAGACCCCGAGCACGGGACCAATCGTGCCGCCACCCTTTGGCGTCTCGGGCCTGACCACGCCGGCACCGCCGGAGTAGACCGACGGATCGATTCCGATCGCGTCGATCTCACGTGCACCATGATCGCCTACCTCGGTGATACGCAGCAGGCGCGACCGACCTGCATGGTCGAGGGCGACAAGATCGCCAGGCTGGAGGGCCAGAGCGGACGGCGGCAACACGAAGCGGGCTCGTTCGCGAGCGGCCCACGTCTCGAAAAGCCAAGTATCGGCGGTACGAGCCGCTTGCCCAGCGTCCATGACGAGCGCGAGTTGCGCGTCCGCGATCCGTCCCGACGCACCGACCAGACGGCGCGATTGCGCGACGGCCTGCCGATAATCGGATTCGAGCGCCGAGAACGAGACCCGTGCAGCAGCGGGCAGATCCGTCTCCTGGGAGCGCGTCAGGCGCACGAGATCCGAGCCGGGCTTCGTCTCGACCAGATCATCGAGCCCCAGCAGCACACGCGGCGGCTCGACGCCGCGATGCGCGAAACGGGTCGCCCCGCCAGCGTCGACGGCATCGAGAAAATAGGCGAGCTCCAACGGTTGCAGGGCCTCGCGAGCCGACATCGGCCGGTCGATAACGAGGCCGAAAACCAGCCCGTCGAGCGCGTCGACATCGAAATCGTAAAAACCGTAGCCCTCCAGCAGCGCGGCGATCACCGCACCGAGTTCCTGCCCCGTGACGCGACCGTTGATCCAGTGGCCGAGGCGCCAGTTGGCGCCGTCGCTCCACACGAGATCGTTGACTGGAAACGCCGGATAGGGCCGCGCGTCCCACGCGTAGACGTAGATGTGATCGACATCGAGCATGCGCCCGCCATAGACGGCGGATACCGGGTTTGCTCCGTCGACATAGCCGGGATGCGCCGGATCGAAAGCCTCGAGCATCGCCTGCAGATAGCGGCGTTGCATGAGATCGTCGCGCTCGCCGCTCGAGTGATACGGCACGAACGATTCCGAACTCTTCGGATCGACGAAGACGTTGGGCTGGTTGGCGCCCTTGTCGACGGCGGGGCATCCGATCTCGGTCAGCCAGATCGGCTTGGATTGCGGCATCCAGCCGGTAGGCGTTGCGCTCTCGACGCCGCCGGGCCGGTCGAAGTGCGAGTTCGACCACCAGCTGCGCACGTCCTTGTAGCGAAATACCCAGGGCTTGCCGCTGCCGCCGTCCGCGATCGGAGTGCGGATTTGCGCCGCTCGAGCACCGGCCGAGGCGTAGAACCAGTCGTAGCCTTCTCCAGCGAACAGATTGGCCTTGAGGTAGTCGACATCGTAGACCGAGCGCACCCCAGCCGCACGATCGAGATGGTCGCCATCGCGCCAGTCGGCGAGCGGCCAGTAGCAGTCGATAGCCACCGCGTCGATGGCAGGCGAGGCCCAGAGCGGATCGAGGTGGAAATGAATGTCGCCCGACCCGTCGGTAGGTTGGTGGCCGAAGTATTCGGACCAGTCGGCGGCATAGGTCACCTTCGTGGCAGGCCCGACAACGGCCTTCACGTCGGCGGCGAGCGCGGTGAGCGCGGCAACAAAAGGATAAGTGCCGGGAGCCGAGCGCACTTGCGTCAAGCCGCGCAGCTCGGTGCCGATCAGGATGCCGTCGACACCACCCGCGGCAACCGCGAGATGGGCGTAGTGCAGCACCATGCGTCGGATCGTCCACTCCTCCGGGCCCGCGTAGACGACGCTCTCGCCGTTGATTCCGTAGTGAGCGGGAATGGCTGTGCCGACGATGCTCGCGACCTCGGCAGCTGCGAGCGATGTCTTGTCAGGCGAGCCCGCCACAGGCGGGTTGGCCGCTTGTCCCCGTGTAGGGATCGGGAAGCGCGTTGCCGTGTGGCACGTCCATCAGAATGAACGGAGCCAGTAGCACGTTGTGGCCGCGCGCCTTGAGATCGCGGATGGCAGCGACGACCGTCTGATCGGAGGGCGTACCGCCGTAGGCGGCCTGTCCGTCGTTCGACGACACGAGCGGTGCAGCAGCGCGAGTCAGGCCTGCGACCGACCATTCGAGCGGCGCGGTTTTCTTCTCGGCTGCATCGACCGCCGGCCGCACCAGGCAGTGCCCCGCCCTGAGACCCGAGCCGAACCAGCTCACCACAAGCGACGTCGAGAGCGCATTGGGCAGCGTCTCGGCGAGTTGCTCGAGCGCAACCTCCCAGTCTGTGCCGCCCTTGAGCGTGTGCGTGTTCTCCGCCTCGGTGCTCAC
>LNDR01000290.1 GCA_001464755.1 Rhizobiales bacterium Ga0077524 | reverse complement strand
GACGCCGCGGACCAGATCCTCGAAAGCATCGACCGATCGGTGCACCTCGAGGGAAAGTTGTGGCAGCCGGTTGCCGAAGGTCTCGAGCGCCATGCGCTCGAAGACGATATAGGCGACCCCCCGGTAGGCTGGCGCTGCATCGGCCCCCTCGTGGGCAACGATCAGTCCGTCGGGCTCTTGAGCCTCGCTACCGTGGTAGAGCCGCCAGACGTGCTGTCCGAGATCCAGCTCCTTCCCGTCCGCCCAGACGCGACCGATGCCGGTGATCGGGCCCTCGCACAGCGCCACCGCAAAGTTGGCATAGTAGCGATAGTCGGTGCGGCCCTTCGCGGTGCCGCCGGCCGGAGCCCCCTTGGATCCGCCATCGCCGCCACTGGTGACGGCCTCCTCCTCGAGATCGGTCGCCCACAACACCTGGCCGCCGAGCCGGGCACGTCCGAAGAGCCGCGGTATAGCAACGCCCTCGGTCGACGTCGTGATCTTCAGATCCGAGAGGCGTGGCCCCGCGACAGCACGCGCCTGGCCGCTGCCGCCGAACAACGCCTGATCGACGAACGTTCCCGCGAGGGCGCCGATCTGCGAACCGATTGCGGCTCCCGACAGCGTGGCCCCGAGAACGGAAATACCAGCCGGCAACAGTGCGCCACCGACGGCGGCACCGGCAACGGTGAGAGCGAGGGTCGCCATCAGTCGATGATCCCAGGATAAGAGAAAGCCGCCGCGATCCGCCGTCGCCACCAGCCGATGAGCGCGACTTCGCTGACCGGTGATCCTTCGACGGCGTGAATGAGCGTAAGGCGACCGTCGGGCTGGCCCGACGTCGCGCTTGCGACCTCGACCGGTTCCCCAACGATGCCCGCGTGCTTGGCGACGGCGCGCGGGCGATAGCGAAAGACGAGCACATCACCCGGCCGGGCTGCCGCCGGAGCGATCTCGACGAGATGGCGCCGCGCCGCCTCGAGCAGCGTCTCGCGCCCCGTCGCCTCAGACCAATCGCGGCCGTAGCCGGGCAGCACTTCGGGCTCGACACCGTAGAGCGCACGCCACACGCCGCGCACGAGGCCGATGCAATCGACGCCGACGTCCGGCCTGCTCGCCTGGTGATGATAGGGCGTGCCGATCCATCGGCGCGCGTGCGCAACCACCTCCCTGCGCCGAATGGGCAAGAGTGCGGACATAGATGCCCCCTAGATGAAGGAGTGTGCCTCAGCCGATGGGCGGCGAGGCGAGGAAATCGTTGCCGGGCATGTGGGGGAAGCCCCGATAGTTGACGGCGTTGGCAAACTTTCCACGGCACGTCGCATGCTGCTTGTCGCAACCGGCGGTGATCACAAAGGCATCCCCGGCAACGATTGCGGCGCCGGGCGCCTGCCACAACTCGACCGTCGCGTCTCCACTCCGCTTCTGGTGTCGCTTCACCTCGACGGCCCGCCCTGCATTGGCCCCTCCCGTGAAGGTAAGGAGCCCGCGCGTGAACCAGCCATCGGCAAAGACTGCGAGATCGGCGGTCGAGAACAGACGGTCGCCGAGCCCTGCCACGACGATCCCGCTGGCGCGATAGGACCCGCTCGCCAGATCGATCCCACAGCGCGCGTCACCGAGTTCGGCATCGCAGGCGTACTGGAACAGACGCCCTTGCGGTTGCTGCAGGTAATGGGCGAGCCCCCGAACCTCGGCGGCAAAGGCATGACCCGAGCGTCGCACCTCGCCGAGCGAGCCACGTCTCAGGAGCACACGCGAGGCGACATCCATCCAGTCGACACGAAAGATTTCCACGACCGCGTCGTCGAAGTCGCCGGCTGCAAGGGATGCCTCGGTGAGCCTCGCCGATATGAGCGCGCTCTCGACTTCGAGATTGTCGACAGCGAGCCCGACCGACTCGCGCAATTCGCTCGCCGTGAAACCTGACGCGGCTTCGAATGTCGTGCCATCGAAGGCGAGATCGCGGTCGTGGTCGGTGAAGCCGAGCGGCGAGCCGACACGCGGTAGGATGCGCCAGCACGAGCAGAAGGTGGTGGCACCGCCGTCGAGCGCCGCCTGCATGGCGGGTGGGAGTTGTCTCATGTCACGGCCTTTCTACGTCCTGGATCTCGAGGGGCGCCGTCACATGCGACGCTGAGCTGAGCCATGAACTCAGACCCGCACCTCGACGATCGGGATGGCCGGGATGGCCCCATGCCGGAAGCCGGCGAGATTGACTTCGAGGCGGTCGGTATCGAAGCGGACAGGAACATCGAACTCGAAGCCCGCCGCCACGACGGCGCCGATTGGCGGCACGTACCCGGCGCGGAATGCGACGACACCGGTGGTGCCATCAATGTCGAAGCCGACACCCTCGACCCTTTCGAGCCCATCGACGGAGACACGCACGGTCCCCGCAACCGGCTTCGCGATGGGCCGCTCGTAGGGCGCATGCAGCGAGCCGTACCGCTTGACCAGTGGGAACAGAACCTGCGCCCCGTCGCCCGCGCCGAGCGCCTGGTCCGTCGGGGCAACAGCCTGCTCCGGAGGACACGACTTCCAGTCCGCGTGGTCCTTCCAGCGAAAGCCGTAGAGACGACCGCGCCGCTCCTCGAAAAAGCCGATGACGGCGTGCAGATCGTCGAGGGAGCGGACACCATACCCAGCATTGTAGCTGCGACGCGCATGCGCCCAGCGCGCATTTCTCTCCTCGAAGCCGGAGCCGAGCACCACGACGTCGGTGCGCCGCTCGGGACCGCCGGTCGCACCGCGCGAAATCTGGGTCGGGAAGCGGATCTCGTGGAACGACATGTTGCCTCGCAATGCGGTGATACGGCTCGAGCCCCGGCTATCCGAGATAGCTGCCTCGCGTCAGAGATTCCTCTGCCCCTGACCGACGGCGCGCGCGAGCAACGCCGCGATCTGGGTTTCCGACCGCCGGAAGCTCTCCGCATCCGGCGTCGTGACGTTGAGCACCACGCTCGGAGCGGCCGCCACCATGCTGCTCGGCGAAGCAAAGCTGCCAGCTACAGCGCTGCTCGAAACGAGGCCACCGCTGACCGGCACGCCAGCCGAGACCGGAAAGCCCGAAGGCGCCGCAACACTGGCGCCGCTGAAGAGTGGCGGCGCCGATATCAGCGACTGCAGGGCACTCCCGAAGGCCGTCTCGAGTGGCTTGAAGGCGGCACGCAGGGCGATCCTCGAAAGGCTCGCGACGAGAGTGTTCAGGACAGCGCCGAAGCCCTTTCCCTGCACGGCGAGGCCGATGAAGGCGTTGGTCAGAGTCCGGCCGAACTGTCGCCCGATGCGATCGGAACTCTCGAGCGTCGCGTTGTAGAGACGCTGGCTTTCGACAAGGCCGTCGACCTCGCGACGGAGCGCGCCGATCTCGCCGGTGCTTGGTGCTGGATCTGGCGTCAGAGCGTTATCGGGCATGAGATGTCCTTTGAGAGTGGATGGGCCACACCGATCAATTGCGGTCCGGAAAGCGGTCCATCAGGCGCGTGAGATCGCCTCGACCGATGGGCGTGCGGGGACCGAGCCCAAGGCCGCCCCGCAACGCTGCCGCAAGCTCGCGCGGCGTCATCGACCAGAACTGGGCCGGCGGAAGACGGAGGAGACCGAGGCCGGCCGCCATCACCTCCGACCAGGGAAAGGGCCAGGATCACGCGCCCCGCTCGGCGAGAGCTGGTCACCGGCCGGGACGCTCCCGTACCCGGCGGACGGTGCGTCGTCGCTCGAACCGAACGTCGCGGTGAGGAGGCGTGCGACCACCTCGACGTAGCCCGCCGCGCCGCCGTCAGCCTTGAGGCGCGCCACGTCGGTGTCGGCGAGATCATGGCCCGCCCCGCGCAGGCCCGCCCCGAGAATCCGGATGGCATCGCGCGCCGACAGGCGACCCGACGAGAAGCGATCGGCTAGCGACAGCAGATCATCGTCACCGAAGGCAGCCTCGAGTTCGGCGAGAGCGCCGAGCGTCAGGCAGAGGGTCGTAGGCCGCCCGTCGAGAACGGCCTCGATCTCGCCTCTGTGCAGATTGGTCATGAGATGATTTTCCTGTCTGAGATCTCAAGCGGCGGCGAACGTCAGCTCGCCAGCGGACTCGAGCGTGATGTCGAAGGTGACCTCTCCGTCGTGCCGCCCCGAGATCTCGAAAGCGGTGATCTGGAACAGCCCCGTAACGACGCCGAAGTCCGGCACCGCGATCTGCCAGTCGCGTATGCTGCCGGCGAAAACGTAGCCGCGAACGATCTCGTCGGACGCGGCATCCTTGAAGATTCCGGCACCGGTCACTCGTGCCGACTTGGCGCCCGCCCCCGACAGCAACTCGCGCCACCGGCCAGCCGATTCCGAATGCGTGATGTCGACAGTCTCGGTGTTGAACGAGATCGCCCGCGATCTCAGACCCGCGACCGTCGTGAACGATCCGGACCCGTCGGCATCGACCTTCAGCAGAAGGTCCTTGCCTCTCTGCGCTGCCATGGCGTTTTCCTGAACTTGAAATGGTTTCCAAAAAGACGGCGAGCGGCGGCGACGGCGCCTGTCGTCGATCTCGCTAGATCGGCTCGGTCACGGCCCTAAGCCGCACGATGCCGTGGTAAGTCTCGCCGTCCGGCTCGCGCCGCGCCTCCGAGAGCTCGTGGCGCAGGTTGACCAGGCGATGGCCCTCGAGGGCGAGCGCCCGTTCGTGCAGGGCATCGCGGAGGGCCTGCATGATCTCGTGCGCCTCCCGCCGCCCATCGGCCCGCGACCAGACGTGGAGCGTCAACAGATGCTCGTCCCCGTCCTCGCTCCCCGTACTCCAGTCGCGCAGCGTCGACTGCCCGAGCGTGAGGTAGGGAAACGCGCTCCGCTGCGGCGCGTCGTCGTAGATGCGAGCGCCGCCGAGAAGGCCAAGCACACCCGCATCGACGGCCAGTGTCTCGTAGATCGACTTCTGCAGCGCCCAGCTCGAACTCGGCATGGTCAGCTCCTCCGACCGTTCTGGCGTCTGATGCGCGCTGCAACACGCTCGACGATTGCAACAAGCATCGGGACGATCACGCGCCTGAGTAGGGACGGGAGCATGCGCAGAATGGCACTCACAACAGTTCCTCCCGGCAAAGGCAGCGCGACAGGCGCCGACGCTCGTCGACGTCGAGAACCGCCGTGATCTCGAAGACACGAGCGCCATAGCGAAACCGCATCGCGGGCACCAGATCAGCGCGGTGACGGACGACGACTTCATGCGTGATCCGCCCAGCAAGGGCATCGGCGACGATCGTCTCGGCCCCTGTCGACGGTGTGATCGAGGCCCAGGCTTCGGCGACCGGCAACCAGGTGACGACCGCACCGCCGCCGCCATCGGCAGCTCTGGCAGCGGCCTCCAGCACGATGCGGTGGCGCAGCGCACCGATGCGCGACCCGCTCACAACCGCCTCCGCCGATAGGGTGCGAGCAGATCTGCGACCATCGCCGGAACCGCATTCACGCCGACACCGATCTCGACCGGCTCGCGATGCTCGTACCAGTGCGCGACCAGCAGCAGCAGCGCATGGCGGATCGTGGCCGGCACATCGGTCGGCGCCGCGCCGAAGCCGGCGGAGAAGGCGACCTCGATGCCGTTGGCAACGCGCCCGGGAGCAAGCGGCAGCGCGCCGGACAACGCCACCAGTCGAGGCGGCATGCCGTGCCCGTCGAGCAGGAAATGAGACAGGGCGAGTGTCTCGGCCGCTCCCTCCTCGCTCCACACGCGCACATGACTGATCGCCGCCACCGGTCTCAAGGGCAGCACCAGTCGTCCGGCTTTGGGCCAACGGTCGAGAAAGTACGACCAGCTCTGCGTGATAAGGGCGAGGCCGAGGGCCGCCTCGATGTGCAGGCGCGACGTGACGATCAGGCTTTGGATGAGGGCATCCTCGGCCGTACCGTCGACGCGCAGATGGGCTTTCGCCTCGGCCAGTGAAACTGGCTCGAGCGCGGGCCCGCTCGTCATGACGAGGGACATGTCAGGGATCTGCTTCCGGAGGAAAGGATCAGGAAAGGACAGCGAGTGGGGACGGCTCGGGCTGCACTCTCGTGCAGCCTGAGCCCCGCGCTCCTAGGAACGCGAACTAGACCCCGAACTTCAGAAGCTTGATGGCGTTGAAGTCCTGCACGCCGCCACCGACGCGCTTCGTTGTGTAGAAAAGCACGTAGGGCTTGGACGAGTAGGGGTCGCGCAGCACCCGGATGCCGACACGGTCGACGACGAGATAGCCGCGCCGGAAATCACCGAACGCGATGGAATAGCTGTCGGTGGCAATCGACGGCATGTCCTCCGACTCCGCGACGGGGTGGCCCAGCAGCATCGACGCCTCTCCCGGCCGCGCCGCCGGTTGCCAGATGTAGTTGCCGTCGGCATCCTTGAACTTGCGGATCGCCGCTTGAGTCGCCCGATTCATGACGAAGTGCGCGTTAGCCCGATAGGCACTCCGCACGGCATAGGCGAGGTCGATCAACCTGTCGGTCGGGTTCACGGCCGGGAAAGCACCGGCGACACCGGTGGCAATGAAGCCGATATTGCCCCACGTCCACGACGCATTGGCAACCTTGGTGTAGTCGAGGAAGCCCTTGGGCTTGTTGACGCCATTGCCGGTCGTGAAGGCCGTCCCCTCCTGCTCGGCGAAGGCGATACGCACCTCGTCGGCGATCCATTCGTCGATATCGACAGCGGCATCGTCGAGGAGCGATGGCGTTGCCGCAGGCATCGCGTAAAGCTCCATGGTCGGAAACGAGAGCTCGGCGAGCGTCGGCGATGTCGTTTCGGGTCGCGCCGCCGTCTCCCCGACCCATCCCGTTCCCGGGCCGGTCAGCGAAAACGGTTTCTTGAAGACGGAACCCGAGACCTGGCGCACGCTTGCGATGGCGCGTATGGGCGAGATGTCCTTCAAGGCCCGATTGACCGTCTGCTCCGTCTGGCTCGGAACCAGAAAACCGCCGTCGGCTCCGATGCCGACCGAAAGTGCCTTCGCCTCGATCGCGGCAAGATCAGCCGTCTCGCCTCTGCGGACGTAGGTGTCGAACGCCGATTTGTGTGCCAGATCCGTGTGCGAGGCCTGTGCACCCACACCGCCGAGGTGCGGGCGGCGGGCCTTGAGCGAAAGCTCGTCGAGCGCGCGGTCGAGGCGGGAGAGCTTGTCGGCCGTGACGGCGTCGGTGGCGCCACGCGACTTGATCTCGGCGAGCGCCTCGTCGTTGCTCTCCTTGTAGACCTCGAAGGCGCGCGCCAGATCGTCGATGGCCAGGCCGAGATCGCCCGTACCTTTGGTTTCGAATGTATCGTGCATGATGTCAGATGATCCTGTGATGGTGAGGGGACGTGCGGAGGAGGCGCGCAACCGAGGCGATGCGCTCGGCGAGGCGGGCCTCCTCGGGTAGGCCGGCAGCAGCATCCCGCGTGCGGCCAAGACCTTTGAGGCCGTCGCGCAAAAGCGCCCGTGCCTCGGAACGCGACAGCCCAGCGTCCTGCGTGAGCCAGCGCTCCAACTCGCGTTCCGTCGGCAGGCGACCTGCGAACGGACGTTGCTTGACGCTGCGGATGCGGGCATCGGGCAGCATCGGAAAGGTGACGATGGAGATCTCCCAGAGATCGACCTTGTCGATCCGGCGGATGCCGCGCGCGCGGTCGCGATGCGCCTTGAGCGCACGAAAGCCGATCGACAGGCCATCGATGGCGCCGGAGCGCATCAGCGACAGCACCTCTCGGGCTCGCGCGACTTCGATAGTGAGCCGGCCGCGCGCAAAAAGCCCTTTCCCGTCCTCCTTCAGCTCCTCCCACCGGCCGATCGGCTCGGCCGGATTGTGCTGGAAGAGAAGTCGGATGCCGCCCGCGCCTTTTGCGGCGAGACTGTCACGGAAGGCACCTGGCGCAATGACGTCGCGGCCGAGGTCCTCACGCCCGAACACAGAGGCATAACCCTCGAACGCCCCGTCATCGGCAATGGATTTCAAGTCGAGCGCGGTGAAAACCGCCTCGGTCGGGTGCTGCATGGGGTGCTCCAGAGGATGTGGATTGACTGCGGAATGCGGCTCGGCAGGCGAGGTCCGAGGTTATTCAGGCGAATTGCCGAATAGTCCGATTGGCATCCCGCCAGACGGGTATGGGCCTGTAATCCGCTCGCCCCGCATGACACGACTGATCAGCGCGACGTTGCGACAACGACAAAGCAAAGCGGCTGGCGAGAGCGGGCCTTAGCGAGAAGCCGGCCAGCGTGCGTTTCTCGTTTTACTGGCGCGCCTCCGGCACGACGTCGGTGAGGAACGAGGTTGGTTGCCCGCCTTCGGCAGGACCGCTCGATCTGCTCGGAGGTGGGGTTGCCGTCGCGCGCCGTATAGACGATGGCGCCGGAGGGACGCGCCGAGTTATCGAGCAGCGCTTTGTTCCAGCGGGACGCGGTGTTGTGCAGGTCGATGGCCTGGGCGGCGGCTTCGAGCGGCGAGAGGCCGTAGTGGTCGTTGGTCGGGTGGAAGAGCTTGAGGTGGTGGATCGCGCGGACGCCGTCCGTCGCCTCGCCCGAGATGCGCACCGTGCGACCGGCAACCGTGTAGTCGAATGCCTCCGGCCAGCCGTCGGGAGGACAGACTATGCAGCGTCAACTATCCGATGGCCGCAAGAGCCCGAGAAATTCTCCGAACGAGTCAGCCACGTGGTAGAGATCCTG
>LNDR01000289.1 GCA_001464755.1 Rhizobiales bacterium Ga0077524 | reverse complement strand
ACAGCCAGGCAGTAGACGTCCTTGACCGGCCCGGGGATGGGCGTCGCTGCCCAGGTCTTGCCGCCGTCGCGGGTGGCGAACACCTCGCCTTCGTAGCGGGCGCCGATCAGCACCTCGTCGGGGTTCCGGTCGTTCAGGGCCACCGACATGATGGTGCCGTGGACCTGGACCTTGTCGAACCGTTTCCACGTCTTGCCGGCGTCGTCGGAACGCACGACCAGGCCATCGTGGCTGGCGGCGGCGACGGAGAGCGCGGCGTAAACGGTCTTCGGGTCTTTCGACGACACGCGCACATCGCGGCCATAGGTAATCGGGGAGAAGCGCTTCATCTCCATATCGTGCCAGGTCTTGCCCTGGTCGGTGGAGCGGAAGAGGCCCATGCGGCAGGCGAGCACGACGGCTGGCCGTCGAGCATGCCCTCGGCGTCGTTCTTGGTGAGGATCGAGCTCTTGAGGTGGGGGAGCTTTGCGAGTTCGATCAGGTGCTCGGAACAGTCGGTCCAGGTGCGGCCGAAGTCGTCCGAACGGACGACGCCGTTGACCTCTAGGGCGGCGTAGATGGTGTCGGCCTTGGTCGGGTGCTGGACCATGCGCATGGCGCGATGCCGAAAGGCGCACTTCTCGCGCTCCTGGATGCCGCTGTCCGGCAGGGCCTTCCAGGAGAGGCCCATGTCCATGCTCTCGTAGAAGGCGACCGGCGAGGCGCCAGCGATGATGCGGCTGGCGTTGCGGCGATCGACGAGGAATGACCAGATCTGGATCTTGTCAGGGAACGTGGCTGGCTTGAACGTGGCGCCGTGGTCCGTCGAGACCTGAATGCCGACCGCGGTGCCGGCCAGAACGATATCGGGATTGGAGGGATGCACCATCACGACGTGCGTTTCGATGTCGGGGAGGACGTGGGTCCATTCGCTACTCTCGGCGGGCCGGCGGAAGATGCCGACCTTGCCCGGCTGGTCGGGACGGCCGACATAGCCGGCAATGCCTGCGAAGACATAGGATTGGGATGCCATGGGTCGCTCCTCCGGGTGGCTTTGGCGGATGGTAGGCAGAAATCCGGATCGTCGCCAAGCGCGGCATCGATCGGGGGGCGCGCGGCCGGGCGACCGACGGTGTTGACAGGCCTATCTGTGGACCAGACGGACGGCTCCGCTCGTCGCGGCTTTGATCACAGGCGCAACTGCCCCTATCTTGTCCTGGAGAACGGGTCTTACGGAGAGGCAGGGCGTGCCGGAAGCGGTTGGCGAAACAAGCAAGTCGAGGCGTCTCGTAGTCAACGGCGAGCCGCGCGAAGTGGCGTCGGCGTCGCTGGCCGCGCTGCTGGACGAGCTTGGATATAGTGGGCAGAAGGTGGCGACGGCGCTGAATGGCGATTTCGTGGCCGAGCGAGTGCGCCACCAGACCGGTGTGTCGCCGGGCGACGAGGTCGAGATCGTGGCGCCGAGACAGGGCGGGTGAGCGCACCGAAGCCGCCGCTCGACTGGTGCCACTGCAACTGCTTCCCGATAGCCTTTGGGCCGGTCTAGGCTCGGATGACGATAAGCGAACGGCGGAGCCGTCGCGCACAGAGGTCGAAGCGATGATCGAGACAGAAGCCCCGAGCGTGGCCACGCAATTTGCGCCTTATGGTGTTGGATTGTCGTCGCGCCTGCTGCTCGGCACGGCGCAATATCCTTCGCCGAAGGTGCTGGCCGATGCCATCCACGCGGCCGAGGTGGCCGTCGTGACGGTCTCGCTGCGTCGCGAGGCTGCTCGAACCCGGGGCGGGGAACGCTTCTGGGACATGATCAAGGGGCTGGGCGTTCGCGTGCTGCCGAATACGGCCGGCTGCCGGACGCCAAAAGAGGCCATCACGACGGCGCAGATGGCGCGCGAGTTGTTCGGGACGGACTGGATCAAGCTCGAGGTGATCGCTAACGACGACACGCTGCAGCCGGATCTCTTCGGCCTCGTCGAGGCGGCCGGCGTCCTGGCGCGCGATGGATTCAAGGTTTTCCCCTACACGACCGAGGACCTCGGTGCGGCGGAGCGGCTCCTGACTGCGGGTTGCGAGGTGCTGATGCCTTGGGGAGCGCCGATCGGAACCGGCCGCGGCCTCGCCAATCCGTATGCGCTCAGGACGATGCGCAACTATTTTCCCAGCGTACCGCTCGTCGTCGATGCGGGGATGGGCGCACCGAGCCATGCCGCGCAGGCCATGGAAATGGGCTATGATGCCGTGCTCCTGAACACCGCCGTTGCCAAGGCGGTTGATCCGGTCGCCATGGCCCGTGCCTTCGCACAGGGCGTGGTCGCCGGCCGAACGGCCTTCGAGGCCGGATTGATGGAGGCGCGCGACATGGCGGCCCCATCGACGCCAGTTGCGGGTACTCCGTTCTTTTCCTTCGAGCCCAAGGCCTGATCCGATGCGCCCCCTTCTCGACCGCTTCTACCCGATCGTACCTGACCTGACCTGGATGGAGCGGCTGGTGCCACTGGGTGTGCGCACTGTTCAATTGCGTCTCAAGGATGCGAGCCCGGCCGAGGTGCGCCGGCAAATCGGCGGCAGCCTGGAGGTGTGCAAGCGACATGGCTGCGACCTCATCGTCAACGACTACTGGCGGGAGGCGATCGCGCTGGGGGCGGACTTCATTCACCTCGGACAGGAAGATCTGGCGGACGCGGATGTCGGCGCCATCAAGGCGGCCGGAGCACGGCTCGGCATCTCGACCCACAGCCCGGAGGAACTGGAGATCGCACTTGCGGCCAAGCCGGACTACATCGCCCTCGGGCCGATCTACGAGACCAAGCTCAAGGCGATGAAATGGGAACCGCAAGGCTTGGCGCGCATCACGGACTGGAAGGCGCGCATCGGGGCGCTGCCACTCTGCTGCATGGGGGGCATCACCCCCGAACGGGCTCCCGGGGTGGTCGCAGCGGGTGCCGACAGCGTCGCGGTCATCACCGACTTCTTCACGCATGCCGATCCGGAGGGACGGGTCGCGGGGTGGCTCGCCTGGGCGCGGGCGTCGGACTGATCCCCAAGCGGACGATCAGGCCGCTCATGGGGCGATCGCCTGTGCAATCTCGCAGGTTCCGGCGCGGTGACCGGTCATTGTAAACAGTTCGATAGATCCGCGCGTTGCCAGCGCACAGCCCGCTTGTTTGTGACAAATTTATTGCAGAAGCTGCGCCCGGCATTCGGGAGCGATCATGGCCTATCGATTCAAGCTGAAAGAGGATGTGCGGGAGGGTGCGCGCAGGATCGCCACCGAGCAGATCGACCGGGCTCTCGCGGCGCCGCATGCCGGGGATAAGCGGGCCGAATGGGTTCACGATACGCGGAAGGCATTGAAGAGAACGCGCGCCTTGCTGCGCTGCGTTCGTGACGGGCTCGGGGACAAGGCGTTTCGCGAGGAGAATGCAGCGCTGCGGCTGATCGCGGGCAATCTGTCGAGCCTCAGGGATCGCGACGTGTTGGCTGACACCATGGGTCGGCTTGCGGGTCGAGACGAGGAGCTGGACGAGGCGCTGGGGTGGCTCGGAGCCTCGCTCGGACACCCGGCGTTGCCGAAGGCCGCCGCGTCTGCCCGTTCCGCCACGGCAGCCGTCCGGCAGGCCGTAAAGGCCCTGGAGACGGCGCGAGCGCGATTGGCGAAATTGGAGGTTTCCGGCGAGATCACCGATGTGGTGGCGGCGGGCATTCGCGCGTGTCAGCGAAGAGGTCAGATGGCGCTGTCCCGCCTCGCCACCGACCCCAGCGACGAGAATGTGCATGAGCTGCGCAAGGCGGTTCAGATCTATCAGCGACAGCAGACGCTCGTGCAGGCGGTCTGGCCCGAGCTGCAGAGAGTTCGGATCGAGGCTGCACGTCACTTGTCCCAGATCCTAGGCGAGGCACAGGACCTTGCGGTGCTGGCTGCGACGGCCACGGCGCAGGGACAGGACACATCCGAGGACGGCGCTCGCGCGGAGCGCATCGTCGCCGCGTGCAGGCAACGCCAGACTGAGCTGCGCGAAGTGGCGATGCCGATGGCGGCCAGGCTGTTTGCGATGCGCCCTAAAGCGGCGGCAGGCGAGTTGGCGGCGGGCTGGACGGCAGCCATCGAGTTGGCGGCCGCAGAGGCCGAGGAGAAACCCCGCGCATCGAACCGTCGAACGACGGCGGGTGCGGAGTAGCGGCGAACGAAATACTGGCGCTGCTGACGGGCCTGCGTCTAGAACTCGGATGCTGGCGGAGCTGGGCGTTTCGGCCAAGCTGAGGCTGGCAGGGCTGCTGCATTGGGATCAATCAGTTGCAGCAGGCGCACGAGCATCGAAGGCTCGGCAGGTGCAACAGGCGGAGGACACGACGCATGGCGGCTCTCTCGACGTTCGGCCTGGACGTGGGCATCTATGGACGCCTCGCCATGCCCGAGCCGGTGATGACCCTGGCGCGGCTCGCCGAGGACATGGGCTTTGCTTCGATCTGGGTGGCGGACCACGTCGCCTTCCCGGTTTCGTTCGCCTCGAAGTACCCTTATGCGAGGGATGGTGACTTTCCGACGAAGCTCGACGATCCGCTGCTCGAGCCGCTCGCCATACTCGGTGTTCTCGCAGGCGCGACGAAGCGCGTTCGCCTCGGCACTGCGGTGCTGGTCATGGCCTACCGCAATCCGTTGCTCCAGGCGCGTCAGCTCGTCACCATCGACCAGATGTCGGGCGGCCGCATCGTTCTAGGAGCGGGCGTCGGCTGGTTGGAGGAGGAGTTTCAGGCCCTCGGCTTTCACGAGTTCAAGCGGCGCGGCAAAGCCACCGACGAGGCGATCGAGATCTTCAAGGCGATCGCGAGGGGCGGTGAGGTGGGCTTCAAGGGCGAGATCTACAACTTCGCGCCCGTCTATTCGGCCCCTGGCTCCATCCAGCGACCGCATCCGCCGGTGCTGATCGGCGGGATTACCGATCCGGCGCTGAAGCGGGTCGTAAGAAACGGCGATGGCTGGCTCGCGACGGCGCTTGGCCCGGATCGCCTAAAGGGCCAACTCGACCGTATGAAGGAGCTTTGCGCGGAGGCAGGGCGTCCTTTCGACAACATCTCGCTGGTTTTCAAGATCTTCCTGAGCATTGGACAAGAAAAGCGCAATCAATACAACGAGCGCGAGCCCGCCACGGGCAGTCCCGCCGAGATCATCGACGACCTGAAGCGCATCCGGGATCTCGGCTTCGGCGAGATCATCGTTCGAGTGCGGGGGGCAGCCACGATGGAGGCGACGCGCGCTCAGATCGACCAGTTCGCGAGCGAGATCGCGCCCAAGGTCTAAGGACGAGCGAGTGGTCATGTGGGGGAAGCTGGTCGCAACGGCGTTGCCGGCGTCTCAGGCGTGAGCTTCTTTTCGGCCAGCTGCGTCGAGTGCGATCAGCCAGAGTACGGCCCAAAGGCCGAACGCGCACATGAACCAGGGCTGCCACATACCCCAGGTGAAAGATGCGATCACCATGGCGGAGACGAATCCGGCGTAGGCGAACGGCTGTTGGATCGTGGGCAATCGCGATAGGACGCGCAGGCCTGCCAAGCCGGCGAGGAGAAGCAGGCAAGCGCCGACGGCGCCGAGTTCGTACCACGTCTGCATGAAGATGTTGTGCGCGTGGCGGCCGGTGCGCTGGGCGTAGGAATCGCCCAGCTCGCGGGCCGCTGTGGGAGCGGCTTCCTCATCCAGTGGCTTGGTCGAGCCGATGCCGATGCCCAGGATCGGCGCCTCTTGCATGCGATCTGCCGTCACGCTCCACAAGACGATGCGATTGCGGGCAGTCTGGGGGAGCCAGCCGGCACGATGGAGCCCAGCATCGTGCGAGATATCCGCTATCGGTACGATGAGCAACGTCGCTGCAACCCAGGCCGCGAGGATGACCTTGCGCACCGTCGTGGCAGCGAACGTCACACCGACGAACACCAGGCAAGCCAAGGTCAGCGCGAGCATCGACGATTCGTGCTCGGAGGCAAAAACAGAGACAGCGGACACAGCCAGCAACCCGAAGCCGACGATCCGTGCGACCGGCAGTGACAACCGGGTCCGCGCCAGAAGGAGAGCCGGCCAAAGTACAAGATTGAGGATCCCCAGATTGCGGTTGAGCGTATAGAGGTTCAGGTGCGTCACCCAACTGTCCGCGGTCGCCATGTGCTTCGGCGATGGTTGCAGGATGGGTATGAGCGAGATGACAAATCTGCGAATCGGCTGGCCCGAGAGGATTTCGACGGCCAGATAGGCCACTGAGAGAGAGATTCCGATCAGGACGGCTCGATGGAAGCGCTCGTTGTCGTTAGAGGCTAGTTGGGGCAGGGCCACGGCTACGACGCTCCCTAGAGCAACGATCGCCGCGAACAGGAGGGCTCGGCTGAGGCCGTGCAATGGGCTCACCGCCCAGAGCGCGTTCAAGGCAAGGTAGCCACCGAATGCGCCGAGGGCCAAGAGGATCGGTGGGCAGGATCGGGGGATCAGACGATGCCCTGCAGTTGCGACCAGCGCGACGATGGGCAGGCCAACGAGGAGCAGCATTATTGGTGTTGACCGAGGCGCGACGAGAGATGTGATCACACCAACAAGGACAAGAACCGACAACATCTGTGCCAGGTCCGGCGGGGTGGCGGCGGGCGAATCGGCTGTGCGTTTATCGTCGTGGATCACAATGCCGATCTCAGCCAGAATAGATCATGACGCCTCACATCGGGCATCCGCTGCAGCATGCACTGCGGCCGCGGTGTAGCGAGGACAGAAGCAGGCGAAGAGCCTTGGCCCGCGAGTTTCCCTTAGCGCCAATCATCCTCTTGCGCCAGCACTGCCGCTCGTCAAGCATGTACAGACCGTACTTGCGGCGCGATGTGGTGAAATGGTGCACTATCGTCGCGACCGGCTCGGATAGGATCGGCTGCGAATGCGCCAATTCCCCAGGGAGAGCAACATCGTGTTGAGCGCCAACCTCTTCGACGCAGAAGAGATCCTCGACGGCCTGCTGCCGTGGGTCCGGTGCGAGAGCCCGACGGGCGACGTAGCGGGCGTCAATCGCATGATGGATATGGCCACCGACGCGCTGACGCGTCTCGGCGGCACGATCGAGCGGACGCCAGGCAGGGACGGCTTCGGCGACATCGTCGTCGGACGTCTCGGCGGAGCGGAGCCGACGAACTCGGCCGGCATCCTCATACTGTCACACCTCGATACGGTGCATCTTGCGGGGACGCTCGACGGGCGGCTCCCACTGCGGCGCGACGGTGATCGCTACTATGGTCCCGGCATCTACGACATGAAGGGCGGCGTGCGGATCGCCATGCACGCGCTCGAGGTGCTGCGGCGCGCGGGGAAGCAGCCGCGCCTTCCGGTGTCCTACATGCTTGTGCCCGACGAGGAGGTCGGGAGCCCGTCGTCGCGCGAAATGATCGAGGCGGAGGCCAAGCGGCACAAGTACGTTCTGGTGACGGAGCCCTGCAAGAACGGGGTGGTGGTCACCGGGCGTTTTGCGTTCCAGCGGTTCTGGGTAACGGTGCATGGCCGGCCAGCCCACGCCGGTGCCAACAACCGGCTGGGCCGTAGCGCCATCCGTGCGATGGCACGGCTGGTGGAGCGGATCGAGGGGATGACGGACTTCGAGCGCGGGATGACGTTCTCGGTCGGCACTATCCAGGGCGGCACGTTCGTCAACGTCATGCCGATCGAATGCCGGGCGCAGGTGCTGACGGTGGCGCCGACGCAGGCGATCTTCGAGGACGTGGCAGCGAAGATGAAGGCCCTCGAGGACGAGGACGACGGGATACGGGTAACGGTCGAAAGGGGGCCGGTGCGCCCCTTATGGGAGCCGCATCGGGAAACGATGGTCCTCTACGAGAAAGCCCATGGAATCGCGCGGGGGCTCGGCTTCGAGTTGAAGCATGGCTCGTTCGGCGGTGGCAGCGACGGCAACTTCACCGGGGCGCTCGGCGTGGCGACGCTCGACGGCCTCGGCGTCGACGGTGCGGGCGCACACACCTTCGAGGAGCATCTGCTGGTGTCGTCCCTGGTGCCACGGTGCCGGTTGTTCGCCGAACTGCTCAGGACACTTTCGTGAGCTGAGCCGGGAGGTGCGCCGATGAGGTTCGGTCTTTTCGGGGGCGCCAGATCCTCAGGTGCCAGCTCCTCAAGAGCCGGACCGGTTGGCGACAGCATTGGCTATGCCCGCTACATCGACTATGTGCTCGAAGCCGAGGCGCTCGGCTTTCACAGCGTGTTCGTGGTCGAGCATCACTTCACCGGCGTGGGGCAAGTGTCGGCTTCGCTCAACCTGTTGAGCTATCTTTCGGCACGGACATCGCGCATCCGGCTCGGTACTGCCGTCGTCGTTTTGCCATGGCACAATCCGGCTCTGCTGGCCGAGCAGGTAGCGACACTGGACCTCTTGTCCGGTGGGCGGTTCGACTTCGGCGTCGGCAAAGGCTACCGGGAGAGCGAATTCGCGGGGTTTGCGATCGCGTCGTCCGAGGCCAGCGAGCGGTTCGAGGAGGCCATGGCGTTCCTCAGGACGGCCTGGCGCAGCGATGGTCGCTTCTCCCATCACGGACGCTACTGGCATTTCAAGGACGTCGTTATCGAGCCCCGGCCGCTGCAGCGGCCACATCCGCCCTTCTGGCTCGGCGCGGGCAGTCCGGCCTCGATCGAGAAGGCTGCGGCGGAGGGCTACAACCTGCTGCTCGATCAGGTGGCGCCGATAGAGGTCATCGTCGATCGCGTCAGGCACTACCGTAACCAATGCCAACGCGCTGGCCGGGCGCCCGGGTCGTACCAGATCGCGGTCGCGCGGGCACTGCAGATCGTCTCGAGCGAGGACGAGCGGGCCGAGGCGCTGGCCGTGCGCGCACGAGTTCTGGGCGCCATCGGCGGGCTGGCACGTGGTCCGGGCGCCGAGCGCTATTACAACCTGACGGCCGAGGCGGCGTCCGAGCTGGCAAGGGACGACGCGCCTCTGCTCGGGACGCCTGAGGAGATCGTGGCCCGGCTCCAGCGGCTCGAGGCCGGCGGGGTCGATTACGTGCTGTTGGTCGATCCGACGGGCTCGCGCGAGGCGCTGGCCAGGTTCGCTGCCGAGATCAAGCCGCACCTGGAGGCCTGAACCTGCCAGGAGCACCATCGTGTCGCCTCCTGAAGGAACGGCCTCGACACGGCGTGCGTTTGACGGTCTGAGATCAACCAACCATGAGGCCGTCCGATGCATCCGAACGCTGGATCTGATTCCCTTCAAGATCGTGCTCGGGCGGAAACGTCCGCCTCCCCGACGGGCTCCATATCCGCCACACCCAAAGCCTCCGAGCCGTGGAAGACGCGGCAGGCGGAGCAGGACCGGGCGGGTCAACCTCAGGCGGGTCAACCGCGCGAGACGACGGGTAACGGCTCGGTGGGGCAGTCGGTTATCGGTTTCGTCCAGAGAAATCCGCTGCTTGCGAGCGGGGCGGCGTTGGCCGTCGGCGCGGCTGTGGTGATGCTCGTCAGCTCGCGGCGCGTCGATTCGAGCCGGCTTGACCGGCGCGCGATGCGTTCGGCCCGCTCTATGGAGCGCACCTTTGCCAAGGAGATGCGGGCCCTGCGCCACTCGGACGTCGCCGACCGCATGGGACGGTTCGGTGCCTCCCTGGGTGACGCCGTCTCGCGCATCGATCTCGCACCGCTGGCCGAGCGTGGGCGGCTCTACCTCGAGGCAGCGCGCCATCGGCTCGGCCGCTGAGGTCTGAGGGCTAAGCGTCGCGCATCGGGCGCGTTTGTTTCATAACGCGTTGCGTGGCGCTATATGTCCGTCATGCAGCGCACCCTTTCAGACCCTCGTCCCGCTCATTGGCCAGCCGATCATCCCGATGTCGCGCACGGTCGCGTCGGCGTCCTGCTGCTCAATCTCGGGACGCCCGATGCGACCGACTACTGGTCGATGCGGCGCTACCTGAAGCAGTTCCTCTCGGATCGCCGCGTGATCGAGGAGCCGCGCTGGAAGTGGTGGCCGATCCTCAATCTGATCATTCTTACGGTTCGTCCCGGTCCGAAGGGGCGGGACTATGAGACGATCTGGAACAAGGAGCGCAACGAGGGTCCGCTCAAGACCATTACGCGCTCGCAGGCGGAGAAGCTGGCGACTGCCCTCGGTGATCAGCCGCGCGTGCTCGTCGATTGGGCGATGCGCTACGCCAATCCGTCGACCGCGTCGCGGATCGACGCGCTGGTGAAGGCCGGATGCGATCGCATTCTGCTCGTTCCGCTCTATCCGCAGTATGCCGCAGCAACGACGGCCACAGCCGCCGACGAGGCGTTCCGGCATCTCATGACGCTGCGCTGGCAACCGGCCGTGCGGGTGGCACCGCCGTGGCATGACGATCCGACGTACATCGATGCGCTTGCGGCTTCGATCCGTGGGAGCCTCGCCACGCTACCATTCGAGCCCGAGACGATCCTCGCCACGTTCCACGGCATGCCGCAGAAGTATCTTGAGGCGGGCGACCCTTATCATTGCCAGTGCTTGAAGACGTCGCGGCTGGTGCGCGAGGCGCTGGGCTTGCCGAAGGAGCGTTGGGTCACCTCATTCCAATCGCGGTTCGGCTCCGATCCATGGCTGCAGCCCTACACCGACAAGACGGTGGAGCGACTGGCCAAATCCGGCGTGAAGCGGCTGGCGCTGGTGGCGCCTGGGTTCTCAGCGGATTGCCTCGAGACGCTCGAGGAGCTGGACGTCGAGAACCGCGAGATCTTCATGGAGCACGGCGGCGAGCAGTTCGCCTACATTCCGGCGCTCAACGACAGCAACGAAGGCATGCGGGTGCTCGACGCAGTCGTGCGACGGGAGCTTTCGGGCTGGCTTTGAGTGGCTTAGGCTGGCACCACCCATCAACGAAGGAGCCAAGCCTCATGAGTGCCATTCAACGGATCACCCTGCCTCACCTCGCCGCCCCGGTGAGCCACTACTGCCACGTGACGCGGGCAGGCCCAAACGTGTGGGTCTCGGGCGTGGTCGGCGTGACAGCCGACGGCAAGATCCCGGAGAAGACGGTCGATCAATTCGATATCGCGATGGACGCGTTGCACGAGTGCCTGAAGGCCGCGGGGGCCGGGCCCGAGCACGTCGTCAAGGTGCAGGTGTTCATGACCGACATTAAAGAGCGCCCCGTGATCAATCCGCGGCGCATCGCCTACTTCGGCGAAAACCGACCGGCTTCGACGCTCGTCGAAGTTTCGGGCCTCGTCGATCCCCGGATGAAGGTCGAGATCGAGTGCCAGGCTTACGTAGGTTGAGCCGGACCGTGACAATGTCACCGACACACCAGGGTTGACCTCCATCATCAGCGGCGGGAAGCCGGCATGAGATCGTGCCAGACGTCATTCTCACCGGGAGAGTCCTCATGAGGTGTTTGGTTACGTTACTCGGCTCGATATTGTCGCTCGTGGCGTTTGGTGCGGCGGTGGCACAAGAGAAGCCAGCAGCGCACAGCTCGTCGCTGCAATCGTTCGTCCACGGTGCGCCGGACAAGCCAAGCACGCCTTGGACGCTCGCTGCCGGCGGGCGCATCTACGATACGTGGTGGGATGCGCTCGACAGTAAGCGGCCCCGGGAGACCAACCCGGCTTATCCATCAACAGGCAAACGCACCGGCTCGAATACTTGGCGCTGCGTCGAGTGTCATGGCTGGGATTACAAGGGCAAGGATGGCGTCTACGGCAAGGATCAGCCGATGGGCGACCGCTATACCGGGATCGTGGGCATCCGAGGCGCTCAGCGCATTCCTCCAGCAGCGATCGTCAAGCTGCTGCGGGCCGCGCCGCACAACTATACCCCCGAGATGATCCCCGACGATGCGATGGTGCGGCTCGCCGCATTCGTGCGCAGTGGTCAGCACGATGCGGATAAATACATCGACCGCAAGACCGGCAAGGCGCGGGGCGACGTCAATCGCGGCGCCGGCTTCTACCAGACAGTTTGTGCGGCGTGCCATGGGCTCGACGGTCGGGCCTTGAACTGGGGCACCAAGGACGAGCCTGGCTTCGTGGGCACAGAAGCCAAAGCGTTGCCCTGGGAGGTGCTGCACAAGATGCGCAACTCGCACCCGGGCGCCGCGATGATCAACATGCGGGCGTTGTCGATGAAGGACGCGGTCGACACACTCGCCTACGCGCAGACGCTGCCCGAGAAGTAGCCGTTGGCTGCGCTGGTTACCAAGTGACCGACAGCTTGGCGCGACCCGTCGTATCGGGTGTGGCCTCGGTGAAGCCGAACAGCACACCGAGCTGCAACTCGATATTGCCGACCTTCTGGCCGTCGGCGCCGGCACCCACACCGAGCTTCAGAGCACCGCCGTTTCCTGGTATTTCGCGATTGAGGTACACAACCGGTCCAATCCGGTGCTCCTGGAAGTCGATGGACGGAGCATTGCCGATGTCTGGTACGGCGCCATACCCCTCGATGCCAAGTGACAGGTTGTCGTTCAACTCCTGCTTGACCTGCCAAGCATAATTCAGGGTCAGGCCCGGCTCGTCGGGGTCCCACTGTTTCTGCAACAGGGGATTGACGGTCACTGTGAGCCCTTTGGTGACTGTGAAGGAGGCGATCGGCCCGAATGTGAGCAACTGGCCGAAGTCGCCAGAAAACTCCGTGTCGAATCCGGTGAACCAGCCGAGCCCCAGACCCCCTTTGTCGGGAGCGATGATCAGGATTTGGGTCTCGATGCCGCCGTAAGTAGCGTCGCCAGTTCCGCCCGATCCGAGTTCGAAGCCAAGCTTGCCGCCAGCCTTGAACCACGACGTGAGACCGTAGCCATAGCTCGCCTCGCCGTGGAGGCGCACATTGCCCGAGTTGGCATTGTGTCCCCATTGGGGTGCCAAGGCGAAGGCAAGCTCGCTTTCGCCCCTGGTGATCTCGACCCCCTTGACATCGAACATGTCGGCGCGAGCCGGTGAGACCACAGGGAGGGCGAGCAACGCCAGTGCCAAGCCGAGGAATCGAGGGAACAAGCAGCGTCGGTGCAGCGAGGGCTCCATTGTCAGACCCTTGGATGACGCGGACGCAGGCGGATTGGGAAATCAATCGCCAGTTGATCCGTACTTCTACGATTAAGCGATCTCCATTGTCAGTAGGCCTATCGACAAAGTTCGGCTGTGTGGTGCGAAGGCCACTCGTCCGATCCGATCGTCTCGACTTGGCAGGAGCGGGCATCCCGGCCTAGCCTTTACCGAGCGGCTCAGGGAGGCACGGCATGCGCTGGAAGATCGGGGACGTCACGGTCACCAAGGTGGTCGAACTGGAGACGACGGGCGGGAGCCGATTCATCCTGCCGGATGCGTCACCTGAGGCGGTACGGCCGATCTCTTGGCTGATTCCGCATTTCGCCGACGAGATGGGCAAGCTCAAGATGAGCATCCACGCGCTGATCGTCGAGACGCCGTCGATGACCATCATGGTCGACACCTGCCTCGGCAACGACAAGCAAGGCCGCAAGGTGCCGACGTGGAACGAGAGGCAGGGGCGGTTCCTCGCGGACATCGCCGAGGCGGGCTACCCGGAGGAGAAGATCGACGTGGTGATGTGCACGCACCTGCACGTCGATCATGTCGGCTGGAACACAATGCTTGTCGGCGGGAAGTGGGTCCCGACCTTCCCGAAGGCGCGCTACATCTTCGGGCGGACTGAGTTCGAGCATTGGGCCCGGCAGAAAGAGGCGGAGCACATGCTCACGGTCTTTGCCGATAGCGTGCAGCCGATTGTCGATTCGGGGTTGCACGAACTGGTCGAGGCGGACCATCGCCTATGCCCGGAGGTGCGGTTCGTGCCGAGCCACGGCCATTCGCCCGGCCACTGCAGTGTGATGATCGAATCGAAGGGCGAGACCGCGCTGATCACAGGCGACTTCGCGCATCATCCGTGCCAATTCGCGCGCCCGGAATGGTGCTCGAGCGCGGACTTCGACCGGGCCGAAGGCGAGGCGACCCGGCGACGGATATTGAGCCAGCTGGCGGGTCAGCCCGTACTGGTGATCGGGACGCATTTCGCGGGCCCGACGGCGGGTCGGGTCCTGCGCGACGGCGATGCGTTCAAGATGGTGGTTTCACACCTCTTGAAGAGGGCGACGGGCGGTCATGCCACCCGGTCGCCGCCCTGAGACCGCCGATCTATTGCTTGCGAGCCTCGGCCAAGGCCTTCTCGGCGGCTTCGCGAAGTTTTTGCTCGGAAGCGAGTTTGTCGGTTGCTTCCTTGGCCAACGCGTCGGCCGAAATCTTGGCCGACTGGAATTGGCTGACCTGATCGCGAGCAGCTTTCAGGTCCGACTGCATGGTCTGAAGCGAGGCTTGCGCCTTGGCTGCCTGATCGCGCGCGGTGGCGAGATCCGATTTCAGGGTCGCGAGGCTGGCTTCCATCGTCTTCACGGCAGCCTGGGCCTTGCCGACCTCATCGCGGGCGGCGCCAGCTGCCGCTTCGGCGGTCGTGCGAGCGGTCTGCATGGCAGCGAGTTCGTCGCGGATCTTCTTGACCTCGGTGTCGGTCGCGGTGCGGGCCGACGTCAGCTTGCCGATCTCGTCGCGAGCCGACTTCAACTCGACCGTCGACTTCTCGAGGACCGACGCTGCCTGACGCGACCGCTTCACCTCGTCGGAAAGGTTCGAGGACTGGAGATAGCCGTAGAAGGCAAACAGCACGGCGGCAGCCGCCAGCACGATCGTGGTTACCGAGCTTTTCATTACCGGGCTCGCTGGAAAGGAGGGTTCCTCGCGTTTGAGCTCCGGAACTCGAGCCGCTGATGCGGACCGGACACTCCCACGCGGATGGTCTTGTATCGTACCGGTTGGGCAGCGCTAGGGAAAAGTGGCGTTCACGTCCGTCGCTGGCCCTGCTTGGTTAGTGCGAGCAGGGGAGTGCTTGGCGGACACACAGAGTGGCCGGTCCCTCGGAAGGCGCGATCAGGGCCTCGACGTCGAGATACGATGGCCAAACCGGCGTTGATCGCCGATCGGCAAGCGGGGCAGCTTGGTCGGCAGGCGCGCCCACGTCGCGCTCAGGCCGCGAACGCTCGGGCGGTGCATGATCTCGCCTGGGGCGTGGGCAGCATAACCGGCTGCGAGGCCCACCAGGCGCTCGATCTGACGCTCTCGGATGCCGAGGTCCTTCAAGTGGCGCACAGTATTGATCAGGTAGTCGAGGTTGGCGCCCGACTGGCCCCGCGCGCCCTTGATGATCGCGGCCTGTGTGGCGAGGGGGAGACGTCCCGTGTAGCTGGGGTGGCAGCGCTCCACGGTATAGGCGAGGGCTGGCGTCGATCGGACCGAGGCGTCGGCGGCGAGGTGTGCGGTGACGAAGGTCTCGCGATAGACGCCGTAGACAAGCTCGCGCTTGCGCAGGTAGGCGAGCACTGCAGCCGCGTCCCTGGCAGCCACGCGATAGGCGATGCCGGCGCAGGCCTGGCCGCGGTCGAGGCCGAGCACGAGGCCGGGGCGGTCGCGATTGCCGCGGTGCACGGTCGAAGCGATGCAGAAGGCGCGGTGGAATCCCGCGACGCTGGCGGCAGCTCGCTCGACGAATGGAAAATCGGGCCGCCACATCAACGAGCCGTAGCCGAAGATCCAGAAGTCCTGGTCGAACGTGGGGCGCATTGCTGGTGATCAGGGCTTAGGCTTGGCGCCGGGGGCCCCGTCTCCGGGAGTGGCGCCCGTAGCATCGCGGCTGCGGTAGAAAGCGGCTGCCGAGCCGGCGTCCTGGCCAGCCTGGACCACGCCGCGGCGGATCTGGCGTGCCTCGGAGAACAGATCGAACAGCGTCTCGCCGTCGCCGTAGCGGATCGAGCGTTGCAGGTGGATCAGATCCTCAGTGAAGCGGCCGAGCATCTCGAGCACCGCCTCGCGGTTGTTGAGGAAGACGTCGCGCCACATGGTCGGGTCGGAGGCGGCGATGCGGGTGAAGTCGCGGAAGCCGCCGGCCGAGAACTTGATCACCTCGCTGTCGGTCACGCGCTCGAGGTGGGCTGCGGTGTTGACGATATTGAAGGCGATGAGGTGGGGTACATGGCTGGTGATCGCCAGAACCATGTCGTGGTGATCGGCGTCCATGATCTCGACGTTCGAGCCGAGACCTTGCCAGAAGGCGCGCAGGCGCTCGGTGGCGGCCGGATCGGTGCCCTCGGGCGGTGTCAGGATGCCGGGGCCGGAATGCTCGGTGCCGGCGATCGGGTGGCCAGGTACGAAATGCACGTTCTCCGGCAGCAACGGGCCGACGTCGCGAACGATGGTGCCCTTGACCGAGCCGACGTCGGTGACGGTCGCGCCGGGCTTCAGGTGGTCACGGATCTCCTCGGCGATGCGCACGCAGGCGCCGACCGGGACGCAGAGGATGACGAGGTCGGCATCCTTCACGGCCTCGGCGGCGGTCGGGTAGGCGGCGTCGACCAGACCGAGCCGCAGCGCCGTCGCACGCGTTGTCTCCGACTTGGCGTGACCGACAAGTCGGCGGCAAAGACCACCGCGGCGGGCGGCATGGCTGATGGATGAGCCGATCAGGCCGATGCCGATCAGGGCGACCGTGTCGTAGATGGGCTGGCTC
>LNDR01000288.1 GCA_001464755.1 Rhizobiales bacterium Ga0077524 | reverse complement strand
GTCATTCAGGGACTGGAGCAGCGCCACCGGCTCGGCCTGCCCCATGCCCCACATCAACGTATCGCCGGGAACCACGAGGTCGGCGATCAATAGATCTTTCGCTGATGTATTGGACGGTGCGCTCACAGGTCGATCCCACGCTCTTTCATCGATGCCCTACAGTACGTGACAAGAAAGTAGACCGAGACGAGCCCGATCCACGCACTGACGGCCGCGATCCAGAGTGTGCCCTCTGGCGACACGCGCGACAAGACGGCCGCGAAGAGCACCGGCGCAACGGCGTTGACGATGTTCTGGGGCACCGTCAGCAGCCCCATGTAGGTGCCGAACTCCTTCACGCCGAAAAGGGCAAGCGGCAGCGTATTGCGCGCGATAGCAAAGAGGCCGTGGCCAAGACCCATGCAAATGCAGAATGCGACGGCAGTCGGAAACGAAACGCCCAGAGGCAGCAGCAATACGAACGAGAGGCTGACACCGAGCGAGGCCCCGAGCGTCGTCGTCAGGATCGAATGGCGACCGCCGCTCAGCAACTCCACGAGCCGCGCCAACGCCTGGCAGGGGCCAACTATGGCCCACACGGCGATCGACTGAGACATGGTCAGTCCCGAGGCGGTGAAGATGTCGATCACCTGCAGGTAGAGGCCCCACGTAATCAGGCCCTCGGTGCACATCCAGACAGCCAACAGGATGAACGCCTTACGCCGCTGATCGGGCAGAAGCACGCCTTCCGGCGGGAAGGCCTTAGGCCCGCGCTTGGCGCCCGGCGTCGGTGACGGAGCCGGCTCGTGGCCCGTGCCGCGCTTCAAGACGAGCCAGTGTAGCGGAGCACAGACCAACAGATGCAGAAGGGCGAAGATAATGTAGGCATGGCGCCAACCGATAGTTCCCAATAGCCACGCATTGAAGGGCAGGAAGACCGTCGAGGTCAGCCCCGAGATCAACATCAGGCTGGTGATGGCCGACCGCGCATTGGGACCGACCACCTGAACGAGGCCCGGCATCGCGGCGTTGCCGAGCATCATTGGCGTCGCTATGCCGATCACTACCCAAGCGAACATGTAGCTCGGCAAATTCCATGCATAGCCTTGGAGGAGCATTGCCAAGGCTGCAATGAGCGAGCCGATCGCCATAATGGGCCGCGCGCCCAGGCGGTCGACAAGCTTGCCCATGCGAGGAGCGACCAGCGCCGACACGAGGAGCATGACGGTGATACCGCCGAACACCCACTCTCGCGCGAGGCCCAGATCTCGGGCGATGGGTGTTCCGAAAATCGGCAGGGCCGAGAACGACGTGCCCCAGCCTATGACCTGCGTCACGCCTAGACCCACGATGGCCTTGAAGGACGGTCGTCGGGTTGCCGCGGCTACGGCCGTCCACTGCAGCTGCACGCGGTTCGGTCCCATGTCCTAATGTGGCACTCTGGCCAAAGGCCTGATCAGTGGCATGCTCGCACGGTGACCGCTCCGGCGCCAGACGACCAAAGCGCCACAGAAGCATTTGGATGGGACCGATCAGCCCGGTGTCGTGGGCTCCACACGGTGATCGGGCGGGCGGAGGCCACGCTCCCCGGTTCGACACGAGGCGACAGATCCACTTGAGGAACACATGGGACAACCTACTCCAACTTACTTCAGCCTTCACGTCGAAGACGAGACGCTCCGGGATCTCAAGATGCGGCTCGACCGCGCCCGCTGGCCCGAAACGCCACCCGTCGAGCCGTGGTCGACGGGAACCAGCGTCGCTTACATGCGGGATCTGGTCGACTATTGGCGCAGCGGGTTCGACTGGCGCGCGCAGGAGGCACGACTCAACGGCTTCCGGCAGTTCAAGGTGCCCCTTGCCGGCATCGACCTGCATTTCATCCACGAGCAGGGCAAGGGACCAGATCCCATGCCGCTCCTGCTGTCTCATGGCTGGCCCGGATCCGTGATCGAGTTCGTGCGCATCCTGCCGATGCTGACTGATCCGGCGCGATTCGGCGGCGATCCGGCCGATGCATTCACGGTCGTGGCACCGTCGCTGCCCGGTTACACGCTCTCATTCACCCCAGGTCAGCCTCGCTTCGGTATCGTCGAGATCGCGGAGGCGTTCGCGACACTCATGAGCGACGTGCTCGGCTACCGGCGGTTCGGGGCGCAGGGCGGCGATTGGGGTGCGTTCATAACGTCCCGCATGGGCTACCAATTCGCCGACCGGCTGATCGGTATTCATATCAATCTGCTGGCAGTCCGGCGCGACGCGTCGCTGGCGAACCCGACACCGGAGGAGCAGCGGTTTCTAGCCCACCTCGCTCATTGGATGAAGGAAGAGACGGGCTATCAGTGGATCCAGGGTACTCGACCGACGACGCTTTCGTTCGGATTAACGGATTCGCCGATAGGGCTTGCGGCCTGGATCGCGGAAAAGTTTCACCGCTGGACGGACAACGACGGCACGATCGAATCCGCAGTCGATCGCGACGCGATGCTGGCGAACATCATGCTCTACTGGGCGACGGGAGCGATCGGTTCCTCGTTCTGGCCCTACTATGCGCGGATGCACTCACCGTGGCCCATCCCCGAGGGAGGAGCGATCACCGTGCCGACCGGCTACGCTGAGTTCCCGAAGGAGATCCTGTCGCCGCCCCGTTCTCTGGCGGAGCGCACCTACGTCGACATTCAGCGATGGACCAAAATGCCAAAAGGCGGTCATTTTGCAGCCCTCGAGCAACCCGAGGCGCTTGCAAATGAGATCCGCCAGTTTTTCCGGCCATTGCGTCGGTCGGCATGACGCCATCGCCTCCGGTCGATCACGAAGGATCGCCCGGAGGCCTGTGACGAGACGCGCTGCTATGCGGCGATGGCCGTCTCGGCAGCCTTGCGAAAGCGTAGGAGGGTGAAGAGGCCAAACGGCTTCAACGTGTGTCGACCCGTCAGCTTGAGGTCGTCGCAGACCATCACCCGATCGACATCGAAGACGGGATGCCAACCAAGGCGGCTCGCGAAGGGTGCCAAGCGCCGCTCGACCCATCCCCTTACGCCGGACTCCTCGCTGAAGTGATTGAGCAGCATCACTTCGCCGCCAGGCTTACAGACGCGGTTGATCTCGCGCATCACGGACACTGGATCGGGCACGACAGTCATCACGTACATGGCGACGACGGTATCGAAGCACGCATCTGGAAAATTCAACGCGGCGGCGTCCATTTCGTGGAGGCCGGTGACGTGCTCCAGGGCTTCGGCCGCAACCTTGTTGCGGGCTCGCTCGAGCATGTCCGGAGAGATGTCGATACCGACGATCTCAAGGCTCGGTGCGTACATCGACAAGGACAAGCCGGTGCCCACGCCTAGCTCCAGAACGCGCCCGGTGCCTCGATTGATCATCTCGACGGCTTGGCGGCGACCTTCCGTGGTGAGGCGACCGAAGGTATTGTCATAGACTGGCGCCCACCGCCGGTAGGCGTCGAGGACGTTCTCCTCGTCGAGCCGGCTGCCGTGGCCAGTGGGGGGCCCAAACAGGCCCCGGCCAAACGGGCGCGGCTGTTTCCGGCTGCCATGACGCGTCGACAAGTCCATAGATCCTCCGTGGTCCCAATCCGCAGGCTCCAGCCGGCGCTAACGCGCCGACCCAACACCCCTCGTCAACTTAGGGTGCGCGAGCCCTGCTCCGCCCTACAAATCGCTTGCGCACTCTGCGCCCGCGACACTCCCCGAGCTGCCTCGCCAAGGCTTTCCGCCCGGACGATCCAGCCTCCTCCGAGCATCCGTGCCCCCGGCGCTCCGTCCGCATAGAGCACGCATGCTTGCCCCCGTGACACGCCGTACTCGGCCGTGTCGAGTTCGACCACCAAGCGGTCCCGATCGCTCCACAGCCGCGCCGGCCTTGGCGGCGACGACGATCGCACGCGTGCATGCAGACGACCGCCCTCGGCGATGAAAGCAGCTGGAGGCTTGTGGCCGAGCCAGTTGACGCCGTCAATCTCGATCCGTCGCGTCATCAGCATCTCCCGCGACCCAACCACGACGCGGCTCGAAGCCGGCTCGAGAGCCACGACATAGAGCGGATCCCGGGCTGCGATGCCGAGGCCACGTCGCTGGCCGACCGTGAAATTCAGAATGCCCTGATGGTCACCGAGGTGGCGACCGTTGACGTCGACGATCTCGCCAGGCTCGGCAACACCAGGCCGAAGCCGCTGGATCACTTCGGCGTAGCGCCCCCCCGCCACGAAGCAGATATCCTGGCTGTCGGCCTTGTCGGCGACGGCGAGGCCAGCCTCCTCGGCTAAACGGCGGACGGTGGACTTGGCAAGCCCGCCCAGCGGAAAGCGAACGAAATCAAGCTCGGTTTGCGGGGTGGAAAAAAGGAAATAGCTCTGATCGCGTTCAGCGTCGACAGCTCGATAGAGAGCAGGTCCCGTCGGCTCGGCACGCCAGCCGACGTAGTGACCTGTCACCAGAGCACTGGCGCCAAGATCGCGCGCGGCAGTAGCCAAATCGCCGAATTTGATGCGCTGGTTGCAAGCCACACAGGGGATGGGAGTCTCACCGCGGAGGTAGCTGTCGGCGAATGCGTCGATCACGGCCTCGCGGAAGCGGCTTTCGTAGTCAAGGACATAGTGTGGGATGGATATCTGCTCGGCGACTCGGCGGGCATCGCGGATATCTTGACCCGCACAGCAGGCCCCCTTGCGCCCGGCCGCCGCGCCCTGATCATAAAGCTGTAACGTGATGCCGATAGCATCATATCCCAACCGTTTGACCAGCGCGGCTACGACCGAACTATCCACGCCCCCCGACATTGCCACGACAATACGGGCACCGGGTGAGAGACCCTCTAGAGAGGCCGCCACCCGCGCCAAATCGTCTGCCGTTGACCCCACGTTTACCATAAATTGCCCAACTCGCGCTGCAGGCTACGCAGCCCCAACGATTACGAGCCCCGTTTGAGCCCTGCGCGCACCCAACTGCCGTCAACGCCCCGCCCTGTCCGAACCGGCACACTAGCGGCCATAGTACGGTTACCGCAAGCGGATGTCTCGCAACGGGCGTCGCCGGACCGGTGCGCTATTGCAGTCGTACTGGCGGTCGAATGCAGGATTTGTCGCAAGCTCATCGCGACGCGTGTCGCCTAAAAAGACCGCAAATGCAAGTTCTGCCTTTCGCCTACCGCCTGACGGCGGCATCGGTGTCGGCGCAAGCAAGCTGGGTTCAGAGCTGCGTCCGCGCGCGCACGCGCCACTCGGGGGCGTGGTCAGTCGGCCGCAGCGTCTCGCTCGGCGGGCCGGACCGCTCGAGGACCGGTGTCATTCCCTTTTTCCCGGATTGGGGTGCCTGCACGGGCGTCGTGGGCGCCATGACCCGCTCGTTCACGAGGTCGCCCAGCATGCGCGCGCCAACGGCCGCCTTTTCCTTGAAGATGCCCCAGTAACTCTCGGCGCGGTCGCAAACAAAACCATTGCGGTCACAGAACGTCGCCGCGCGATGCACGGCATAGGAGGCCGTCTGATACATCCTCGCCTGCTGGGCGGGATCGCTTGGTATCAACGCTATGATGAGCGCGATCCAGAACGCGGATCGAATGATGAACATCGTCTCTATCCCGATCGTTGCCGATCCTGAGTTGCCCTGGTCACAAGACTAACCCAAAGTTGCCGATATCCTGCCAATGCGCGGGGATCAAATTTCGTAAAATTGCAGACATCTCACGATGCAACCACTCGATCCCAACCCGTTCACGAAATCTCACCCAAAGACCGACTTTTCGATCCCGCACGGAAAGACCCTGTTAAGAAATCGCCCGCTATCAGTTCCATGAACATCGGCGATAGGTCGTGCGGGCCTTAACCGCCGCATTCGCGAACCGCCGTGCCTCGGGAGCCGCGCTCATCACCTTCCTCGCAATCGGGGGGGGCATCGGCAGCAACCTGCTAATGCTTCAAAATCCCCCACGAAACTCTGCTGGCACCAATCCCGCCACCATTCGCGTTATTCCTGGTGTTGATGCGGAAAACCTGGGGCGCAAAGCACTCGAAGCGCTGATCGGCAACAGCCTGGTTGCACCTCTGCCGGATGGCGGAAGGCCGTCCAACAGCACTCGCGCCCGAGACACTGACCCAGCACGAGACACCGACGCGCGCCGCCTCGGCAGCTTCGCACCTTCGTCCGGCTCGTTCGCCCACATTGTCGTCCCCGGCGGTGACCCGAGCGAGGCGCGCCGGGCGACCGTCAAAGGCGTGCAGGCCGAGCTTGCGCGTCGGGGCTATGAGCCGGGGCCATCCGACGGAGCCACGGGATTGGTTACACGCGCCGCTGTGATGGCCTACGAGCACGACCAGGGCTTGCCGCTGACGGCCGACCCTTCTCCGGAGGTACTGGCGCACCTAAGACATGGGACGTCCGCGCCGGGCGCCGCGATCGGGCTCGAGGCGAACATTGGGCGTGCCGTAGGCCATGCCGAGCAGGTGATCAAAGCTGTCCAGCAGGCGCTCGGAAAGCTTGGCTATCTCAGCGCGTCTCCCGACGGTCTCGCTTCTGACGAGACCGTGCGCGCGATCCGCGAGTTCGAGATGGATTGCGGCCTGGTGCCGTCAGGGCGAATCTCTGGGCCGCTCGTGGCGCGACTCACCCAGCAAGCCAGCTCAGCGCAGAGACGCTGACCGGCAAGTTCCTCCTGCATCCATTCCCTGACGGCTCGCCGAGCACTATGTACCTTGTGCGGCAAGGGCAGAGGAGGCGACGGATGCTGATCGGCGTTCCCAAAGAGCTGAAGGTGCACGAGTACCGGGTGGGCATGACGCCCGGTGCCGTTCGCGAGGCTGTCGCTCACGGTCACAAGGTGCTGGTCGAAACGGGGGCCGCAGCCAGGCAGGGCATCACCGACGCCGATTACGAACGCGCTGGCGCCCGCATCGCCGCTTCAGCCGTGGAGGTTTTTGCCAGGGCCGACCTCATCGTCAAGGTGAAGGAACCGCAACCCGACGAATGCCTCCAACTGCGCGAGGGGCAGACGCTTTTTACCTACCTTCATCTCGCCCCGGATCCCGAGCAGGCTAACGCGCTCGTCCGATCCGGGGTGACGGCTATCGCCTACGAGACGGTGACGAGCCCGCGTGGTGGTCTTCCGTTGCTGGCGCCCATGAGCGAGGTGGCCGGACGCATGGCGGTCCAGGCCGGTGCCCATTGCCTCGAGATGGAGCAGGGCGGGCGTGGCATGCTGCTCGGCGGCGTCGCTGGCGTGCCAGCCGCTCGCGTGACCGTGCTCGGTGGGGGCGTTTCAGGGATCAATGCGGCCCGCATGGCTATCGGCCTCGAGGCGCGCGTCACGGTGATCGACATCGACGTGGGGCGTCTCTATTCGATCGACCAACAATTCGGCGCGGCGGTCGACACGGCCTTCTCGACCCGGGCTGCCATCGAGGAGCACGTGCTCGCCTCCGATCTTGTCATCGGGGCGGTCCTCGTGCCCGGAGCAGCAGCACCGAAGCTCGTCACGCGTGAGATGGTGAAGGCGATGCCGAAAGGCGCGGTGATCGTCGACATCGCCATCGACCAGGGCGGGTGTGCAGAGACCTCGCGACCGACGACGCATGCGGCGCCGACCTATGTCGAGGAGGGCGTGGTGCATTACTGCGTGACCAACATGCCGGGCGCGGTCGCGCGAACGTCAACAGTCGCGCTGAACAACGCAACGCTGCCGTTCGTCCTCGCCATTGCCGACAAGGGGGCGAAGCGAGCTCTGACCGAAGATCTCCACCTCAGGGCCGGGTTGAATGTGCATGCCGGCAAGGTGACCTATCGGGCCATCTCGGAGGCGACAGGGCTTCGTTACGAGCCGGCCGAGCAGGCGCTTGCACGATAGGGCTCGTCAGGCTCTTCAGCCTTTGGGCGAGCCATCTTGTCCGGACAAGGCATCCGTGGAACAACTTGGCAAACCCATGACGCTCCAGGAGCACGATTTTGGCCAAGGACACACCTGCCCCCGATGCACGCCTGAAGCCCTTCGCTGATGTCAAAGTCATCGACATCTCGAACTTCCTGGCAGCGCCCATGAGCGCGATGTTCCTCGCGGACTTCGGCGCCGACGTCGTCAAGGTCGAGCGGCCGGGCACGGGCGACGAGGTGCGCTACTGGGGGCGCAACAAGAACGGCGTCGGGCTTTACTACAAGATCCTGGGGCGCGGGAAGAAGTCGGTCACGGCCGACATGCGCACGCCCTTCGGCGTCGAGGTGGTCAAGCGCCTCGTGAAGGATGCCGACATCCTGGTCGAGAATTATCGGACCGGCACCCTCGAAAAATGGGGGATTGGCCCCGACGTGCTGCACGCCATCAACCCCGGCCTCATCATCGTTCGCGTCACCGGCTTCGGTCAGACGGGGCCGTATAAGAACCGTCCCGGTTTCGGCACGCTTGCGGAGGCCTACTCGGGGTTCGTCCACATCAACGGGGAGCCGGAGCGTCCGCCGTTGCTGCCAGGGTTCGGGCTGGCGGACTCGACGACGGGCTTGATGGCCGCGTTCCTCGCGTCGGCGGCGCTGCACGAGAAGCGCCGCTCGGGCAAAGGCCAGGTGGTCGATCTCGCCATCTACGAGACGCTGTTCACGCTGCTCGGGCCGCAGGCCATCGACTTCGACCAACTCGGACAGATCCAGCAGCGCCAGGGCAGCCGCCTACCATTTACGGCGCCGCGTAACACCTATCAGACGAAGGACGGCAAGTGGGTGTCGATGGCGGGCTCCGCGCAGTCGACGTTCGAGCGCATCTGCCAGGCGCTCGAGGTGCCGGAGCTGGTGAAGAGCCCACTCTTCTCGGACAATCGTGTGCGCCTCGACAACGCCAAGGCACTCGACGTCGAATTGCAAGGCGCCATCGGAAAGCTCGACTTCGAGGACCTGATGACACGGTTCCTCGCCATCGATGCTCCGGTCGCTCCCGTCAACGACATTGCGCAGATCTTCGCTGATCCGCAGTTCCAGGCGCGCGAGAATATCGCGACGATCGAGGACGCGGAGCTGGGTGGCCCCGTGCGCATGCAGAATGTGGTCGGCAAGTTCTCCGAGACTCCGGGTGAGATCACCAGCGCAGGGCCGAAGCTCGGGCAGCACAACCGCGAGATTCTGATCGAGCGTCTGGGGTTCAGCGAGGCCGAGGTGAGGGCGGCGGGGCTGGAGGTTTGAGCCGAACGGCGCCTCTGGCTCCAGCCTGACACCAAATCTCCGCCGAGCGACCTCGCGGAGCGAACGGTCCCGCGCTGCAAGGCCAAAACCAGACATTTGAAATCACAACCTCAACCGATGGTCCGTCATGCCTCTTCGCTTCCCCTCCTCCATTACGATCGTGGATGTCGCTGCGCGTGACGGCATCCAGAGCTTTCCCCGCGCGGTTGACACCGCGACCAAGGTGGCGCTCGTCGACCGGTTGTCGGAGACGGGCCTGCCCGTGATCGAGGTGACGGGATTCGCGCATCCGCGCGTGATTCCGAATCTTGCCGATGCCGAGGAGGTTTGCGCGCGGATCACGCGCAAGCCCGGCGTGGTCTATCGAGGGCTCGTCCCAAATGCGCGGGGCGCCGAGAGGGGTATCAAGACGGAGCTCGACGAGTTGCTGGGGCTCATCACCGTCAGCGCGGCCTACAACAAGAAAAACCAGAATATGACGCTCGAGCAGGGCGTCGAGGAAGCAATCAAGACATTTCGCGTCGTCGAGATGTCAGGCAAACGCTGGGTGATGGCACTCGGCATGAGCCTATGGTGCCCGTATGAGGGCAAAATCCCGCAGGAGCGCGTGCTCTCGATCCTCGGCCAATTCCGCAACGCCGGCATGCGGCGCTTCTATCTTGCCGGCAGCCTCGGCATGGAAGACCCGCGCCACGTATCGGAGCTGTTCGGCCGCGCGCTCGACGCCTACCCCGACATCGAGATCGGATTCCATGTGCACAATCTCGCCGGCTCAGGCCTCGCCAACGTGCTGGCGGCCATCGATGCCGGCGCCGCGTTCGTGGAAGGCGCCATCTGCGGCGTCGGCGGTGGCATCGCCATGCCACACACCATCGCCTCGGTTGGCAACCTCGCGACCGAGGACATCGTGCACATGCTGAACGAGATGGGCATCGAGACGGGTGTCGATACGGCCGAGATCGCAGCGGCGGCGCGCGATTGTGCCAAGCTGCTGGGCATCGAGGCCGGCAGTCACACAGCCCATGTCGGCACGCGCGCCGACGTCATGGAAGGGGCGAAGAAGGCGCCTCGCGAGCATCCGGTGTGACATGATCCCGGCACTTGCCGCCGGGCTCAAACCATCGGCTCCCCCGCGAAGTTCAAAGTTCGAACACCGCGCTCGCCAATTTACTGTCGACTTCCGCGCTTGCCGCTCGAGGGCTCCCGCGGACAAGCCGCGGGATGACAGGTGCAGGGCTTGTCACCGATCCTTGAACTGAGGCTTCCGCTTCTCGACGAATGCGGCCATGCCTTCTTTCTGGTCCTCGGTGGCGAACATCGGGTGGAACGTGCGCCGCTCGTAGAGCAGCCCCTCGGTCAGCGTCGTCTCGTAGGCCCGGTTTACGCTGTCCTTGGTCATCATCAGAATGGGCTGCGACATTGAGGCGATGGTCTCCGCCGTTTTCATCGCTTCCTCGAGCAGCTTGTCGGCCGGGACCACCCGACTGACCAAGCCGCTCCGCTCCGCCTCGGCCGCGTCCATCATGCGCCCGGTCAGGCACATATCCATCGCCTTCGACTTCCCGACGAAGCGCGTCAGACGCTGCGTTCCGCCGGCTCCCGGCATGACGCCGAGCTTGATTTCGGGCTGGCCGAACTTGGCCGTGTCTGCTGCGATGATGAAGTCGCACATCATGGCGAGTTCACAGCCGCCGCCGAGCGCGAAACCGGCGACGGCCGCGATCACGGGCTTGCGCGTCTCGGACACCCGATGCCACTTGGAGATGAAGTCCTCCTTATAGGCCTGGATGAAGGTCTTGGATTGCATCTCCTTGATGTCGGCACCGGCCGCGAAGGCCTTCTCGCTGCCGGTGACGACGATACAATTGATGTTGTCGTCGGCTTCAAAGCCGTCGAGTGCACGTCCGAGTTCCTTGATGACTTGCGCATTGAGCGCGTTGAGCGCCTGGGGCCGGTTGAGGCGGATGAGCCCGACGCGCCCCTTGGTCTCGACGATGATGCACTCGTAGGTCATTGGCTGGCCTCTGCTAGCAAACCCAGTTCTGATGGGAGGCTTTAGACCGAGACGCGGCTGCTGGCTAGCCGCTCGACCGGCGTCCTATTCGAGCTTCAAGTTCGTATTCTGGACCCAGGTCCGATAGGCCTCGGCCTGCGATATGAGCTGCTTAGCCAGGTCTTGCGGTGTCGCAACGTAAGAGAGCCATCCGATCTTGAGCATCTTGGCCATCGTCTCCGGGTCGGTATTGAGCTCGTTCACGACCTTGCCCAAGGTGTCCATGATGGCTTGCGGCGTGCCCGTAGGGGCCATGAAGCCCCCCCATACCGGTAGCTCGATCGCGAAACCTTGCTCGGCAAAGGTCGGGACGTCGGGGAACTCGGGATGGCGACGGGCGCTCAAGACGCCCAGCATCTTGGCCTCGCCGATCCGAAGCTGCGGAAAGAAAATATTGTCGTGCATCATGTCGAGCCGGCCCGCGAGGAGATCGGGGAGGGCCTCGGCGCCAGTGCGGTAGGGGACATGGGTGATCTGCATGTCGGCGAGCTTGAGGAACGTCTCCATCCGCAAGTGCGTGACGGAGCCCGCGCCCGGCGAGGAATAGGAGAGTTTGCCCGGGTTGGCCTTGGCGTGGGCAACCAGTTCCTTGAGATTGTTGACCGGGAACGACTTCAGGGTGCCTATCCCATAGACCAGCTCACCATACGGCGCGATCGGGATCAGATCGGTGGACTGGTAGCTCGTCTTGCGCAGCAGCGGCAGCAACACGATGGGTCCGTTCGGGCCGCAGTAGAAGGTATAGCCGTCGGGCGTCGCCCGCACCGCGTACTCCGTTCCAATTTGACCGGCAGCGCCCGCGCGGTTCTCGATAATGAATGGCTTGCCGAGCTTGCGTGTCAGGCCCTCCGCCATGATACGCGCCGGCAGATCGGCCGCACCGCCAGCAGGATATGGCACGATCAATCGAACGGGCTTTTCCGGCCACTGAGCCTGGGCGGAGAGCGATGCGCCCCATAGGGCGGCAACGGCAGCAACGATGCGCAGGAACATTCGTGAGCCCTTTCTTGAACCATCTGTCGAACGATGGCGGTCGCCGAGCCAGACAGACTGCCAGACAAACCAGGGCTTATCGTACCCACAGAATTTCCGCTCCTGCAACGCCGCCGGATTGCGCTCGCCGGCAGCAAGGCAGCCGCTCTCGAGCAATGTCGCAGCCCACCCAGCAGGCGGTTACTCGGCCGCCGACGCCAGCCGACCGGCACATGCGAGGGATTGTCACTAAAGTGTCGCAAAAGTCGGCGGACAAGCCTATGAGCGATGTGTTCGAACGATCCGCGCTCCCTTCCCGCCTTCCGGTATGGCTTCTTGGATAGTGCTCCTCACGCCTCCACCGTGCCGCTGACCGCGAGCGAGGCAGATCGCGCGTCCGTGCGCGCTGCCGTGACACTGGCGCTCACGTTGCCAGGAGACACGCTCCTCTACCTGCTCCTACCGATTTATGCCGCTACGTTCGGCGTTTCGCTGCCCGAGGCGGGATTGCTGCTGGCCGCAAATCGGCTGGTTCGAATCGTCGGCTACAGCTGGGTCGGACGCTTCTATGAAAGGCGCGGTGCGCGGGCGGCCTGCATCGTGGCCGCGGTCGGTGCCGCGATTTCCACCTTCAGCTACGCGATGCTGTCGGGGCTTTGGCCGCTGTTGGTGGCCCGTCTGATCTGGGGTCTCTCCTTTGCCGCGATGAACCTCGCAAACCAGGCACTCCCGACCGGTGTCGCGGAGGGGGCCGCGAGACGCAATGGCCGCTCGCGCGCAATTATTGCCGTCGGGCCGACCGTGGGCCTCATCGGCGGCGCGGTGATGGCGCATTTTCTTGGCCCGCGCAGCGTTTTTCTCACGCTCTCTGCCATCGCCTGCGTGGCGCCCATCATCGCCGCCGGCATTCCGCATCGCCTCGAGAGGCCGATCCCGGGCGGGCCTCGCTTCGAGCGACCCGGAGCCATCAGCCTCTGGTCGTTTGCCTTGGGATTCACCATGGATGGCCTCTTCATTTTCGGCCTTGGGCTGCTTGCCGCCGCGAGCTACCCGAAAGGCGCGGTGCTGGCGGCCGGCGCGGCGATGGCCTTGCGGTATGCGGTCGAGGTTGCGTTCTCACCCCTCGGCGGGCATCTGGCGCATCACTACGGTGCGCGCCGCATCCTGGTTCTTGCCTCGCTCGGTGCTTCGGCCGGGCTGGCCCTGCTTTCGAGTGACGGTTGGCTGCTTTGGTGCGCCATGGTTGCCACGATCGTCTTGCGGGCACTGACGCAACCGCTCACTGCGCCGCTCGTCGCAGAGGCCTATCCGGGACCGGAACGCGTCAGAGCCTTGGCACGACAGGCAACTTGGCGCGACATCGGAGCAGGCACCGGACCGCTGGCGGCGGGTTTCCTGTTTCAGATAGCGACGCCGCTCGCCATCTACGGAGGCGCAGCCCTGCTGCTCGCAACGACCAGTATCATGCTGCTGCGGCTCAGTCCGCCGACGCGCCAGAAACAGGGCTGAGAACGCCGGGCATGCAGGACGATCAGCGCTGACAGACGTTGCAATAGAACGTCGATCGTCCAGCTTGCACGATGCGCCGGATTGTTCCGCCGCAGCCGGGCCGCGTGCAGGGCTCGCCCTCCCGCCCGTAGACGGCGAACGCGTGCTGGAAATAGCCGAGAGAACCGTCTGTGTGGCGATAGTCGCGTAGTGTGGATCCGCCGGCGGCGATGGCGGCTTCGAGAACCTCGCGTATCGCGACGACCAGCCGCTCGCCACGATCGGTCGCCTTGCCACCACGGCGCGCAAGGACGCTCGCGGCTCGGTTGGGGCTCAGGCCCGAGCGGAACAGCGCTTCGCAAACGTAGATGTTGCCGAGGCCTGCCACGATGCGCTGGTCCATGAGGAACGCTTTCAGGTCGGCCGTGCGTCCCTCGGCTTTGCGGGCAAGAAATGTCGAGGTCAGGTCATCGCCCAACGGCTCGATGCCGAGCGCCTTGAAGTGGGGATGGGCGGCCAGACCATGGGCAGGGATCAGGCTCATGTAGCCGAAGCGGCGGGCATCGTTGTAGGTCACAGTCGCGCCGACCTCGGTTTCGATTACGACGTGGTCGTGGGTCGGATCGTGGCCGGCCTCGTGCGTGAACTCGCCGAGCTGGGTACCGTTGGCGCCCCCTGGCACGGCAATGGTGAAGCGGCCGGTCATGCCGAGATGGATGGCCAAAACCTCGCCTGAATCGAGGTAGCCGAGGATATACTTCGCACGGCGATCGAGACGCAGGAGCGTCCGCCCCTCGAGGCGCTCGACGAAGCGCTCGGGTAGCGGAAAGCGCAGGTCCGGCCGGCGCTGCACGACCCGCCGAATCCGCGCACCCGATAGCACCGGCTCGAGGCCCCGGCGAACCGTCTCGACCTCGGGAAGCTCGGGCATGCCTCAGATACCCCGGCCGCCGGCGACGTCGACGATGGTGCCGGTGGTATAGGCAGACTTATCGGATAGCAGCCACAGCACCGCCTCAGCGACGTCCTCCGGCCTCCCTGCGCGACCGAGAGGCACCGAGCCCATCAGCCGGCCAACGCGCCCCGGATCGCCAGCGCGCGCGTGGATCTCCGTGTCGATGAGACCCGGCCGCACAGCATTGACGCGCACGCCATCACCCGCGAGCTCCTTGGCCATGCCGATGGTCATTGCCTCGATCGCCGCCTTCGTCGCTCCGTAGTCGTTGTTCTCCAGACCGCCGCCGAGCTTGGCCAGCATCGAGGACATGTTGACGATCGTCCCACCGTTGCCACCACGACTGCGGGCTAGACGGCGCGCCGCCTCCTGCGCCGCGATGTAGGCGCCCTTCAGATTGACGGCGATGATGCGGTCCAGCTGCTCCTCGCCTATGTCCATGAAGCGCGTGCCAGCAAAGAGAACGCCGGCATTGTTGAAGAACGCATCGAGCCGCCCGAATTGTTGATCGACCTCGGCAAACATGGCGCGCACCTGGCTTGCAGCGGCGACATCGGCGCGGACGGTGATCGCACGTTGGCCTGCCGCGCGTACGTCGGCGGCGACGGCTTCGGCTCCGGCTGCGTTGCCAGCGTAGCCTATGGCGACATCGTATCCCCGATTGGCAGCCAGTCGAGCCGTTGCGGCGCCGATGCCGCCTGAACCGCCAGTGACGAGCAGAATCTTGCTCATTTCGTTGACCTTCAGAAGGTTGGGTGGATGAGGGCTAATCTGTCAGAACCCGCAGCGCGGCAAAGAGACAACCATTGTAGGCCGCATGGCACGCTATCGGCACCCAAAGGCTGCCAGTGCGTCGCAGGAGCCAGGAGAAGTAGAGGCCGATCAGGAAGACCTCGGCAAGGCCCACCGTGGAATAGCCGATGTGCATCACCGTCCAGGCGCCCGAGACCAGGACCGCAGCCGGCCAGAATCCGACCGGGCCGATCAGCGGTGCAAGGAGGAAGCCGCGAAAAAGCATCTCCTCCCAGAACGGTGCCCCGATTGCGATGGAGAGAAATGCGGTGAGCGGCTCGGATGTATTGGCCAACTTGGCGAACTGCTGGAAATCCGACGTGAAGCCAGCTGGGCTCAGCGTATAGGCGACGGCGTTGGCGGCCAGCAGCAGCGGCACCATCAGGGCAAACGCGTAGAAGTAGGCTCGATTGCCGCCGACCGGCGGCTCGAGGCTCAGGACCGTGGTGAAGCGGGCGCGGTACAGGCTCGCGGCAGCAATGGTCAGCAGTGCGAGACTTGCCTGGCTGAGGAGTAAGATCGACGCGCCGGAGCCTTCCATGATCTGGTGTATCGCTTCAGGGCTCGAGTCGACCGGCGCCGTCGCCAGTCCTCCACCGGACATCGCCTCAAGGAAGAGGATGGGCACGATCTGCCCTACAACGAGCACACCGACCGACGCCAACACCGCCAGCACCGGAGGCCAAGGACTTTGTGGACTCCATGCATCGGGGCCAACCAGGAAGCCTCGAAAGGACAGTATCGACATGAATCGTCTTTCTGCTGGCAACTGCGATCTTTCAATCGCTCGCCTCGGAGCCTATATTAGGTCTGCCGGATTCGTCCGGCTATGGCGATAAATGGACGTCGGAATAAGCCTATCGGACCCGGGGGCGGTACCCGGCGCCTCCACCAGGAGCCGATCACAAGGCACAAGGGCGAGATTGCCCAAATGGCTTGCGGTCGGTTGCTGATGGGGGCGAAATAGGATCGACGAGGGTGTAAAGGACGCTCTTTTGCCCGGCATGATACCACCGTTATCGGGTCAAACAGATAGTTGCCAATGACAACTATGATGAGGTCGCGGTCGAAGCGTAATGCTGCGACCATGTCCTGAACTTAAGTCCTG
>LNDR01000287.1 GCA_001464755.1 Rhizobiales bacterium Ga0077524 | reverse complement strand
GATGCCGCTCTCGCCCTGCGGGTTATTGCGGCGCCACTTGAGGTCGAGGCCGGCGCAGAAGACCGGGCCGGCGCCACGCACGACGGCGACGCGCTCCTCGGGGCCGGGAGGTGCTTCAAAGGCGGCCTTGACGAGCATCATGGTATCGCCGTCGAGGGCGTTGCGCTTCTCGGGCCTGTTGAGGAGCACGGTGCGCACCGCGCCCTCGACCTTCCATTCGACGACTGCCATGGGGAACTCCTTGGTTGCGCCTTCGGATGCCCACATTGCATCCGGCGCTTGCTTCATTGCGCCTTCGGATGCCCACATTGCATCCGGCGCGCGGATGCTGGGACTCCGCAGGTAGCCCTTACGTGCGCCATCATAGGCACAGGGCCGGGCGACGGAGCGAGTGCGGCCTGGGCCTTCCTGCTGAGGCTTTTGCGGACGAGGCGATACGACTGGGCAAGCCGATGGCGCAGCTCGTCTTCCGGCGTCTCGAAGGGAAGGTTGATCCAGGACCTGTGGAAGTAGGGCGCTTTGGCGCCGACGCCCGCGTCGATGAGCATCTGGGCCGTTTCCACGCTGTCGGTTTTGATCGAGACACCGGGGGAGACGGCGCCGATACTGGCAAACATCTTGCCGCGGACCTTCCAGGCGTCGTGCCCACCGCCCCAGGGGTCCGAAACCTCGGCACCGGGGAACTCCTTGCAGATGCTGTTGATCAATTTGCGAGTCATCGCATCGACCTTGCTTCAATCGCCGTAGATCGCCACCTCGGGTTCACCTGCACCCCGCGCCACGCCGCGGTACATGCCGGTGGTGGAGAAGCGCATGGAGACGTTGCCGGCGGAATCGAGAGCTATGAGGCCGCCGGTGCCGTGGTTGGCGGGGACGGTGATGGTGGCGACCTCGGTAACGGCTGCGTCGAGGGGGAGGCCTTTGTATTTCATGAGGCTCGCGACCTCGTGGGCGGCACAGCAGCGCATAAAGGCCTCGCCCAGCCCCGTGCCAGAGACAGCGCACGTGCCGTTGTCGGCCCAGGTGCCGGCGCCGATGATGGGGCTGTCACCGACACGGCCCCACTGCTTGTTGGTGACGCCACCGGTGGACGTGGCGGCGGCGAGATTGCCGTGGGCGTCGAGTGCGACGGCCCCAACCGTGCCGAACTTCTTGTCGTCAGAGGTTGCAGATGCCGACTTGGCGGCGCCGTCGTGGTCGAGTTCGAGGCGGCCTTCGGCGCGGGCACGCTCGAGCTGGGCCCAGCGCTCGGGGGTGTGGAAGTAGGCGGGCTCGACCTTGGCGAGGCCCTTCTCGGCCGCGAATGCTTCGGCGCCGGGTCCGATCAGCATGACGTGGCGGGAGGCCGTCATGACGGCGTGGGCGGCGCGAATGGGGTTGCGTATGCAGGTGACGCCGGCAACCGCGCCGGCTGCACGGGTGGCACCATCCATGATCGAGGCGTCGAGTTCGTTGCGGCCGTCCGAGGTGAAGACGGCGCCGCGACCGGCGTTGAATAGCGGGCAGTCCTCAAGCGAGACGACCGCCGCGATGACAGCATCGACGGCCGAGCCGCCTGCCGACAGGACGTGCTGGCCGGACCGAAGTGCGGCAACCAAAGCGTCACGGTAGGCCCGCTCTTTGGCGGGTGTCATGCTGCCAGGGTCGATGGTGCCTGCGCCGCCGTGGATGGCGAGCACGGGCTCGCGAAGTGCCGGGATGACGGCCATGGGTGTCTCTCCGAGTGTCGGGGCCATCATCTGCAAGCAGACCGTGCCTGTCGAGACGGCAGGGCGATGATCTCCGGCATTAACCCCAACGGCGCCTGGCGTGCGCAGCCAAGCGTAGACCTGCTGCCCCCGTGCGGGCATGATCGGGCAAAACAACGTGGAGGAGCGCAGCATGGCGACGGCATTCGAGGAGGTGATGGCGGCGCGCGGCAAGGGTCTGCCGGCCGAAGGCGAGGTAGCGATTAACGGCCACGATCCGGTATTCTCGACGCGCTTCCGGATCGGCGAAGTATGCGCGGCCGTGCTGGGCGGCGTCGGCGTCGCGGCCAACGACATCTGGGAGCTGAAGACGGGCCGGCGCCAAAAGGCGGCGATCAACGTCCGCCACGCGGCGGCGGCGCTCAAGAGCTCGTCCTATCTGCAGCGGCCGGATGCGGGCGGGGTGTTTCGCGACGTCGTCAATCCCGACCACGAGTTCATGCGGAGCATCACGCAGCCTTGGCCAACAAAGGACGGCCGCTTCGTGTTGACCCACTTCGGCCTGCCGAACCTCAAGGCGCGCATGACGAAGCTGCTCGGGCTAAGCGAGCCGACGCCGGAGAGCGTTGCCGCGGCGGTCGCGACCTGGAACGCGCTCGATCTCGAGCAGGCGATCGACGAGAACCGGGTGTGCGGCGGCATGGTGCGGTCGAATGCCGAGTGGCTGGCGACACCGCACGGGCAGGTGCTCGCCGGAAAGCCAATTGTCGAGGTGATCAAGATCGCCGATAGCGAGCCAGAGCCGATGCCTGCGGGTGACCGGCCGCTCAGCGGCATCCGCGTATTGGATCTCACGCGTATTCTGGCGGGTCCGGTGTGTGCGCGCACCCTTGCCGAGAACGGCGCCGAGGTGCTGATGGTGACCGCCGAGCGGCTGCCGCAAATTCCCGAGCACGTTATCGACACGAGCCACGGCAAGCGGAGCTGCTTCCTCGACCTCTCGACCGCGGACGGCACGGCGCGTCTCAAGGCGCTCGTGAAGGACGCGGACGTGTTCTCGCAGGGCTACCGGCCAGGCATGATCGGGAAGCTGGGATTTGGGCCGGAGGATCTGGCGGCGCTCAGGCCTGGGATCATCTACACGACGATCAGCTGCTACGGCGCCGACGGGCCATTCAGCCATCGCGGCGGGTGGGAGCAGGTGGCGCAGACGATGACGGGCATCTGCCACGACAACAATCCGGAGCGTCCACATCTGCTGCCGGCGGCGGCGTGCGATTATACGACGGGCTATCTCGGCGCCTACGGCGTGATGCTGGCTCTGGCGCGCCGGGCCCGCGAAGGCGGCAGCTATCACGTGCGAGTGTCGCTCTGCCAGTCGGGAATGTTCATCCATCGTCAAGGCAAAGTCGAGTACGGGCAGGCCAACATGGATCTGGCGCCGGCCGAACTCGATGAGATCCGGATCGAGAGCAAGCCACCGCATATCGGGCCGCTGAGGCATCTGGGGCCTGTGCTCCGGCTTTCGGAGACGCCTCCGCGCTGGATCCGGCCGACGCCGAAGCTCGGCGGGGACAAGGTAGAGTGGCCGGGCACAGGCGGGGTTCAAGCCGCCGCCGAGTAACTGACTACCGAAGCAAAAAATAAGAGCCTGCTGCAACGACAGCCGGCCGACAGGGAAGAACGCCTGATGACGATGCGCGAGGCGCCATGAGCGGAATTGCCGCTCTGGCACCCTTCCGAACGCGAAGCTTCCGCTTGCAGTGGCCCGCCGACCTCTTCACGGCCTGGGCACTGGAGATGGAGACGCTGATCCTCGGGTGGTACGTATTGGTCGAGACCGGCTCCGTGGTTCTACTTACGGTGTTCGGATCGCTGCAGTTCGTCGGCACCCTGATCTCGCCAGTGCTTGGCATGCTGGGCGACCGGCTGGGGCTGCGAAACGTGCTCGCTGTGATGCGGTTCTGCTATGCGATCTTCGCGTCGATCATCCTGTTTCTGGCGCTGACGCAGCAGCTCAACCCGATGCTCGTGCTGGTGGTTGCAGCGATGTCGGGAATGCTACGACCGTCGGACATCGGCCTGCGTAGCGCGCTCGTCGGGGCAACCGTGCCAGCCGGCCATCTGGTCGCGGCGATGGGCATCTCCAGGACGACGCAGGACTCGGCCCGCATCGGTGGCGCCCTGGCGGGCGCCGGGTTCATGGCCACTTTCGGCATGGGGCCGGCCTACATTGCGATCACCGGCATCTATCTGGTGGGGGCATGCCTGACGCTCCTCGTCGACGGCCGGCCAGGGTCGCGCCCCCTCGCGATCGCCGGAGCGCCGCCCGTGTTGCGGCCATCGCCGTGGCGGGATCTCAAGGAAGGGCTCGGCTATGTCTGGCGAACGCCGCGGCTGCTCGCTGCGATGAGCCTCGCGGCGCTCGTCAATCTGACCGCGTTCCCCCTCACCGGCGGCCTGATGCCCTACATTGCGCGTGACGTTTTTCATCTGGACCAGAAAGGTCTTGGGCTGCTGGTGGCAAGCTTCGCCTCGGGCGCGTTCATCGGCTCTGTGACGCTCAGCATGCTCGGGGCGCGGGTCAGGCCAGCTCGCACGATGATGGCGACATGCATCGTCTGGTATCTATGCCTGATCGGCTTTGTTCTTTCGACGAGCCTTCCGGTTGCCATGGGGTTGCTTCTCCTGGCCGGCATCGCACAGAGTCTCAGCATGGTGACACTGGCGATCATCCTGTTGAAGACGTCCGACGAACGGTTCCGAGGGCGCATCATGGGCGTGCGCATGCTGGCGATCTATACTCTGCCGCTGGGGCTGCTGATCGCCGGCGTGATGATTCCGAGCATCGGCTACCACGCGACGGCTATAATCTTTGTCGTCACGGGACTGCTGCTGACGCTGGAAATTGCCGTGACCTGGCGGGCCGACCTGATCGCCAAGGATGCCGTCGGCAACGCCTGACGAACCGCTGCCATCGACCTTAGCCGAGTGATGAGAGCTGACATGAGCGACGCCCTTCCGACCGCAACGCGGGTTTCCGATCCGGGCATCCGCAAGCTCTACAGCCAGGAGAGTCGCTGGCAGGCGTGGCTCGACGTCGAGGTCGCGCTGGCGCGGGCGCAAGAGGAATTGGGGATCATTCCCAAAGGCGCCGCCGAGGCGATCGCCAAGGTCGCCCGCCTCGAACTGATGGACCGCACGCGTATCGACGAAGGCTTCCAGCGCACGGGGCATACACTGGTGCCGCTGGTCTGGGAGCTGGGGCGGGTCGTCGGCGAGCCGCACGGTGGCTGGGTGCACTGGGGGGCAACGACACAGAACATCACACAAACCGGCGATCTGCTGGTGCTGAGGCAGGCGCACGGAATCTTCCTGCGCCAGATCGGCGAGATGCTGGCTGCGATGGCCGAGCTGGCGGAGCGGGGTGCCGAGATGGCGCTGCCGGGCCGCACACATGGACAGCACGCGGTGCCGGCAACGTTCGGCTACAAGGTGGCCGTGTGGATCGACGAACTCTCGCGGCACGTGGAGCGGCTCGAGCAGGCGGCGCCGCGCATCTTCGTCGCCATGCTCGGTGGCGGCGCCGGCACGTTCGCATCACTCGGCAAAGACGGCCCGCCGGTGCAGGCCGGTATTGGCAAACATCTCGGGTTCGGCACGATGCGGGTGCCGTCGCGCGCGCTCGGCGATCATCTGGCGGAAAACGTCTGCCTGCTGGCTCTGCTGGCCGCGACCTCGGCCAAAATCGGGCGTGAGATCTACACGCTGATGAAGACCGAGTTCGGCGAAGTGGAGGAGCCGGTGCCGCCGGGGACGGTCGGCTCATCCACTATGCCGCAGAAGCGCAATCCGAAACTCTGTCAGGACATCATCGCACTGGCGGCGGATGTGCGCATGCAGGTGCCGCTGGCGCTCGAGGCGATGCAGACCGAACATGAAGCCGACCGCACCATGACGCTGATGATGGATACAGCTGAGGCTCGCGCCTGCATCGCGACGGGCGACATGCTCGGGCGATTGACCGAGGTTCTGCGCGGGCTGGTGCTCGATCCCGAGAGGATGAGGAGGAATCTCGACCTCGGTGGCGGACTGATCATGGCCGAGGCGGTGATGCTGGACCTGGGCCGCACCCTCGGCCGACAACACGCGCACGACATCGTCTACGATGCGGCGCAGGCGGCGTTCGTCGAGGGGCGTGCGTTCTCGGACGTGCTGGCGGCGGACTCGCGGGTGACGAAGCATCTGGACCCGTCGGGCATCCGAAAATTGCTCGATCCGGTGGCCTATACAGGCCTTTGCGCGGACATGGCACGGGAGGGGGCGAAGAGTGCCAGGACGCTGGCCGCGCGCCTTCGCGACGTGCGATAGACTGATCAACAGAGCACCTTCACAGCCAGGACACCCGGCATGACGACAGACGCGCAGGCCAAGCGCCACTACGAGGACATCGTGGTGGGTGCGCCCTTCGAGTACGGCGGGTATCGCGTGACCAGAAACGAGATCTTCGAGTTCGCGCACGCCTACGATCCGCAGCCGCATCACATCGACGAGGAGGCGGCGAAGCTGTCGCTCGTGAAAGGTCTGTGCGCTTCGGGATGGCACTCGTGCGCGATGTTCATGCGCATGTTCTACGACGGCGTATTGGCGGACTCGGCCTCCATGGGCGGCCCGGCGATCGACGAGGTGAAATGGATGAAGCCGATCCGGCCCGACCATGTGCTCAAGGCCCGGTCGACGTGCGTGGAAAAGCGGGTGATGCGCTCGCGGCCCGCTGTCGGGATCTGCAAGATGAAGCATGAGATCTTCAACCAGCACGACGAGCTGTTGATGACGATGGAGAACTCGTTCTTCATTGCGGTGCGCAATCCGGCTCCCGCCGTCGGCACGGAGGCCCAGCGATGAGCACGTATTTCGAGGATCTAGAGGCCGGGCGCGTGACGGATCTCGGCAGCTTCACGTTCACGGCCGAGAGCATCAAGGACTTCGCGGCAAAGTACGATCCGCAGCCGTTTCACCTCGACGAGGAGGCCGCGAAGTCATCGATCTTCGGGGCGCTGTGCGCTTCGGGCTGGCAGACGGCGGCAGTCTATACGGGCATGAACATTCGGACCCGCCTCGCTCGCGAGGCCGAGGCGCGAGCGCGCGGCGAGGAGATTGCGCGGTGGGGGCCGTCGCCCGGGTTCAAGGATCTGAAATGGCCAAGGCCGGTTTTCGCTGGCGACACGATCAGCTACCGGCAAACAATCGCGGCGCTGACCAACTTCAAGAACCGGCCCGAGCGCGGGATGCTGGTCACTCTCGGCGAAGGGCTCAACCAGAAGGGCGAATTGGTATTCCAGGTGACAGGGCAGATCCTCGTTCCACGGCGGGTTCCTCTCGATGCGCCTGAGGCAGGAGTTGCGCGATGAAGGTGACGCGCATCCGTACGATCCCCGCGAACGTGCCGCTCGAGCGGCCGATCCTAGCGGGTGGCTGGGAGATAAAATCCGCGGGTATCCTCGCGGTCCTGGTAGAGACGGATACGGGGGTCGTGGGCGAGGGACTGGCATTCACGCTCAACGGCCGCCGAATGGGCATGCTCGTCGAGGGCGTCGAGACGCTTTCACCATTGGCGATCGGGCTCGACCCGCATTTCACCGGCGCATTCATGGAGCGAGCGCTCAAGGACACGCTGTTCTTTGGGCATCAGAGCCCGCTCGTGATGTCGATGGCGGCGATCGAGACGGCGCTGTGGGACATTCGCGCGAAGGATGCGGGGCTGCCGATGCACAAGCTGCTCGGTGCCGTGCGCGACCGTGTTCCTGTCTACTGGAGCGGCGGCCTCTGGCTGACCATGAGCATCGACGAGTTGCAGCGCGAAGCCGGCGACAGGGTGCGGGCTGGCTATCGAGCAATGAAGCTGCGCGTCGCTCGCGGCGACGACCGGGTGACGGCCGAGCGCGTCAAGGCGGTGCGGGCCGCGATAGGGCCTGACATCAAGCTGATGGTGGATGCCAACCAGACGCTCGACGTGGCCGGCGCGATCCGGCTGTCTCGCCTGCTTGCCGAGCACGATCTGACCTGGTTCGAGGAACCGATTCCCTACTATGACCATCGCGGTGAGGCGCAGATCACGGCAGCCAGCCCGATTCCCCTCGCGAGTGGAGAATCCGAGTATCTGGCTCGCGGCATGGCGACCATGGCCGAGATGGGTTGTTGCCAGACGCTGATGCCGGACCTGCAGCGGATGGGAGGTATCGCCGAGTTCATCAAGGGCGCGCACATGGCGGAGCGGCACGGGGTTGCCGTGTCGTCGCATCTGTTCACCGAGATGAGCCTGCCGATCCTGGCCGCGCTCGACAATGCCACGTTCCTCGAGGTGATGCCGTGGTTCGAGCCGGTATATCAGGATCGGTTGAGGATCGAGGACGGTTTTGCGCATGTGTCGGAGCGGCCCGGCCACGGCTGCCGGCTCGATATCGCGGCGCTGGAGCGGATGCGGATGTAGCGTCGGTCAGACCGCCATCTCACTCGCAGTGCCTTCGACAAGGCGGACGATGTCGTTCATGATGGCGGTCAATTCGAAATCCTTGGGAGTGTAGACTGCGGCGACGCCCAGGCTCTTCAAGGTTGCCGCATCGGACGGTGGAATGATGCCGCCGACAACCACCGGCACGTCCTCGAGCCCTTCGGCGCGCATGCGATCCATGACGTCGCGAACGAGCGGCACATGCGACCCCGACAGGATCGACAAGCCGACGACGTGCACGCTTTCGTCCATGGCAGCGCGGACGATCTGGGACGGCGTCAGGCGGATACCCTCGTAGACAACCTCCATGCCGCAGTCGCGCGCGCGAACCGCGATCTGCTCGGCGCCGTTCGAGTGACCGTCGAGGCCGGGCTTGCCTACCAGCAGCTTGACGCGGCGGCCCAGCTTCTCGGACACAAGCTCGACACGCTTGCGGACCTGGGTCACACCCTCGCCGGAGGACGGACGAGACTGGGCTACGCCCGTCGGCGCGCGGTACTCGCCGAACACCCGCCGAAGCGCTGCACCCCATTCGCCCGTCGTTACGCCAGCCTTGGCGCAAGCAATCGACGGCTCCATGACGTTGAGGCCTTCCTTGGCGGCGCGCTCCAACTCGGACAAGGCCGAGTTGGCCGCCGTCGCGTGGCGAGCCGCACGCCACGCCTGCAGCTGCTCGATTGCCTCACGCTCGACGCCTTCGTCGACGGTCAGGATGGCGCCCTCGCCCGTCGAGAGCGGCGAGGTCTCGGTTTCAGTCCAGCGATTGACGCCGACAACGACCTGCTCCCCTGTCTCGATCCTGCGCAGGCGGTCGGTGTTGCTCTCGACGAGGCGGCGTTTCATGTAGTCGATGGCGGCGACGGCGCCGCCCATGCGATCGATGTTGGCCAACTCGGCCTTGGCCTCGGCCTTCAATGCCTCGACCTTGGCGGCGATCGCCGTCGAACCATCGAAGATGTCGGGGTATTCCAGCAGGTCAGTCTCGTAGGCGAGCACCTGCTGCATGCGCAGCGACCACTGCTGATCCCAGGGACGAGGCAGCCCGAGCGCCTCATTCCAGGCGGGCAGCTGCAAGGCACGGGCGCGGGCGTCCTTCGACAACGTCACAGCCAGCATCTCGAGCAGGATGCGGTAGACGTTGTTCTCGGCCTGCTGCTCGGTGAGACCGAGAGAATTCACCTGCACGCCATAGCGAAAGCGACGCAAGCGGGCATCTGTCACGCCGTAGCGCGCCTCACACAGCTCGTCCCAGAGCTCGGTGAATGCCCGCATCTTGCAGATCTCGGTCACGAACTTCAGACCGGCATTGACGAAGAAGGAGATCCGCCCGACGACCTGTGGGAATTCGGCTTCATCGACTTCGCCGGAGGCCTTTACGGTGTCGAGCACAGACATGGCCGTCGCGAGCGCGAAAGCGAGTTCCTGGACCGGCGTCGCGCCGGCCTCCTGCAAGTGGTAGGAGCAGACGTTGGTCGGGTTCCACTTCGGTATCTCGCGGTACGAGAAAACAATCGTGTCCTTGATCAAGCCGAGCGAGGGCTCGGGCGGAAACACGTAAGTGCCGCGCGACAGGTACTCCTTGATGATGTCGTTCTGGATCGTGCCGGTCAGTTTCGCGCGCGCCACGCCCTGCTCGTCGGCAACCGCCACATAGAGCGCGAGCAGCCAAGCCGCCGTGGCGTTAATCGTCATCGACGTGTTCATGCGGTCGAGCGGTATCTGGTCAAGGAGCGTGCGCATGTCGCCGAGATGCGCGACGGGGACACCGACCTTGCCGACCTCGCCGCGAGCGAGAATGTGGTCAGGGTCGTAGCCGGTCTGCGTCGGCAGATCGAAGGCGATAGAGAGGCCGGTCTGCCCTTTAGTGAGGTTCGATCGGTAGAGCGCGTTCGATTTCGCGGCCGTCGAATGCCCCGAGTAGGTGCGAAAGATCCAGGGCTGGTCGCGGTGCTGCGAAGGGTTGACTGCGGTCATTGGGGCTCGCTCCAGACGGTCTGCGCACAAGACAGAGCGCTGACCAAACATGCTGCAGCGCAGTATGCAGCTATTCTTGCGCCGCGACAAACGAAGCGGCGTCGCAACTCACAAACTCTGCTCGAGGCAGCGTTTACGGTTATTTCTGACCACTGATCGCGCCAGACAGATTGTTCTCGGCGTGTCGCACCGCCGTCTTGTGCGCCGCAGCGTGATGTGCTGCAGTGCGGAAATTGGATTGCTTGGAGAAGAGCGATGTCGAAGTCAGCCGCCGTCAGGAAAGAGCCGTCCGGCTCCGCCGCCGTCCCAGCGCCGAAAGACCTCTATGAAATCGGCGAGATCCCGCCGCTCGGCCATGTGCCAAAGCAGATGTATGCCTGGGCGATCCGCCGCGAACGGCACGGCGAGCCCGACACGGCGATGAAGGTCGAGGTCGTGCCGACCTGGGAACTCGACAGCCACGACGTGCTGGTGCTCGTGATGGCCGCAGGCGTCAACTACAACGGCGTATGGGCTGCGCTCGGAACGCCGATCTCGCCGTTCGACGGCCACAAGGCGCCCTTTCACGTGGCAGGCTCTGATGCCTCCGGCATCGTCTGGGCGGTCGGCTCGAAAGTGAAGCGGTGGAAGGTCGGCGACGAGGTGGTCATCCACTGCAACCAGGACGACGGCGACGACGAGGAATGCAACGGCGGCGACCCGATGTTCTCGCCCTCGCAGCGTATCTGGGGCTACGAGACGCCCGACGGCTCGTTCTCGCAATTCACACGCGTGCAGGACCGGCAGCTGATGGAGCGGCCGAAACACCTGACATGGGAAGAGAGCGCCTGCTACACGCTTACGCTCGCAACTGCGTACCGCATGCTGTTCGGCCATCGCCCGCACATCCTGCGGCCAGGCCACAACGTGCTGGTCTGGGGCGCCTCGGGCGGGCTCGGCTCGTTCGCGATCCAGCTTTGCGCGACGGCTGGTGCCAACGCCATCGGCGTCGTGTCCGATGACGACAAGCGCGATTTCGTCATGCAGCTCGGCGCCAAGGGTGTCATCAATCGCAAGGCGTTCAACTGCTGGGGACAGCTGCCGAAGGTCGGTAGTGTCGAGGAAAAGGCCTGGATCGGCGAGGCACGCAAGTTTGGAAAGGCGGTCTGGGACATAACCGGCAAGGGCGTCAACGTCGACTTCGTGTTCGAGCATCCGGGTGAATCGACGTTTCCGCTTTCGGTGCTACTCGTGAAGCGCGGCGGCATGGTGGTGATCTGTGCGGGCACGACGGGCTACAACCTGACCATGGACGCGCGGTATCTTTGGATGCATCAGAAGCGCGTGCAGGGCAGCCATTTCGCCAACCTCCTGCAGGCTGCGCAGGCGAACAAGCTGGTCGTCGAACGGCGCATCGATCCGTGCATGTCGGAGGTGTTCGCCTGGGAGCAGATTCCGAAGGCGCACATGCGGATGCTCAAGAACGAGCACAAGCCCGGTAACATGGCGGTGCTCGTCAACGCACCGACAACGGGCCTCAGGACCTACGAGGACGCGCTCGAGATGTCGAAGGCGCGTTTCGGGTAAGCGACGCTCACTCAGGTCGGACCCGCGCGTTGCGGGTCGACACGCGGCGAACCGAGTGGGCGCGAGTGCAATTTCGTACCCACCTTGCCCAGCCTACCTGAAAGTATGCCATCGAGCGGCACGCTGGGGATAACTTTTCATTTGGGCGGCACCATGATCCCGCCCCGCGCCTGGACGTAGCTTTCGGCGACATCCAGCGGCACCTTGGCGAACAGCACGACCCGCCCTCGCTCGTAGAGATACGGAGCCAGTGCCCACGATGGATCGGCGGGGCCGTCGAGCACCGGGTCTGCGCCGATCTCGACAGACCGATAACGCTTGGCATTGTCGATCTGTGGCTCGCAGTGGTGATACCGCGATGCCTGGATCGACAACTGCCCACCATCGCCGAGCCGCGCCATTTCGCGAACATCGTCCTTGAGATGTCCGCCATTGGTCAGCTCGAGCCATTGGGCGACCGTGACGATGCCGTTGCTTCTCATGCCGGCGGCTTCCCGCCCGGCCAGACGGGGGCCTGCGCCAACGAGGGCCAACCAGCGGCTGCCTCTGCCACTTTGCGGTTTTCGTCGATGCTGCGCGCCGGCTTCCACTCCGCGGCCACGTAGCGGTTCCCCGTCACGCCGTTTCCGGAATCCGAGCAGAGCCATAGAATCGGTCCGCACATGGCAGACGGCGGGATGAGCGCCGTGCGTTGCAAGCCCGACGCTTCAGGCACCATGGCGGTATCGGCCGGACCACCGGGGACGACGACGTTGACCGTAATGCCGTCGGCCTCGAACTCCTGGGCGTGGCCGGCCGACATCGCCTCGAGAGCGGCCTTGGAGGGGCCGTATGGGTGGAACTTGCCGCGCAGCATGGTGAACATGCTGGTCGTGACGTTGATGATGCGGCCGAAACGGCGTGCCTTCATGCCCGGGACCACAGCGCGGGTGAGGTACCATGCGCCGCTGAGGTTCACCCGGATCATCTGGTCCCATATCTGGGGCTCGATCTCCTCGATACCGACAAGGTTGGTGAAATGGTCGTCGCGGATCAGCCCCATCCCAAGGGCGCCGTTGTTGATCAGGATGTCGATCTTGCCGAAGGCGTTCTCGGTGTCGGCGACCGCCTTCTCGCAGGCCTTCTGGACGGAGATGTCGAGATCGATGGTGGCGAGCGCATTGGCCGCCGTCGGATTGGCATCGCGCAGGACGGCGAGCCCCGCCTTACTGATGTCGGCGGCCATGACCTGGGCGCCCGCGTCGAGCAGGCCGGCGATGATTGCACGGCCGAGCCCTCCTGCAGCGCCGGTGATCAAGGCGACTTTCCCATCCAGTGGCTTGCTGGTCATTCTCGGCGGTCCTGTCTGTTGTGTTTCGTCGGAGATCGTCGTTCGCCAAGTCTACGTTCTGGCCTCGACCAAACGGTGTCAGACCCTGCTCGGCAGGTAGTTCTGGAACCAGGCCACCGTCTCGCCCATGACCTCGTCAAAGGCGCGGCCAGCATAGACCTCGTAGTGACCCCAGCCCTTCAACGTGACGAGTTTCTTGGGCTCGCCGGCCTTGGCAAAGAGCGCCTGGGATTCCTCGGGCGGGACGAGGCGGTCGTCGTCCGTGGTGATGAGGAGCAACGGCCGGGGCGCGATCCTGTCGACGATCCACTCGGGATGGAACTGCATGGTCTCGTCGATGTACTCGAGCGGGATGGTGCCGACCGCATTCGGGTTGTTCTTGCGGGCGGCAGCTGCAAGCTCGGCCGACTGCCGGTCCGGCAAGAGCACCTGCTCGCGGGCGGCGTACTCAGATTTGCCGGTGAGAACTCGCGTCTCGCGGTCCTGCTTGGCGCGGGCAAGCAGGTCGACCCACTCGTCGGGCCGGCGCACGGAGCGCATCCAGCGGGCGCCGTTTCCGATTCCGACACAAGAAACCACGCACTTGACGCGAGGGTCGATGGCGGCGGTCCAGACCACGGTGGCGCCGCCGTAGCTGGTGCCGTAGATGCCGAGGCGGTCCTCGTCGACGCCCTCCTGCAGACCGAGGTACGTCATGGCGGCCTGCACATCAGCGACACGGCTGAGAGGCGCGAGGCGGCTGCGCGTCCCCTCGCTCTCGCCCCAGCCCTTGTAGTCGAACGTGAGCACGACGTAGCCCGCCTCGTTCAAGACGCGGGCGTTGTCGGGGAGGTAAAGGTCCTTGACGCCGGTGTAGCCATGGCAAAGCACGATGCCGGCGCGTCTCTCGCCCTTGGGCATGTTGTCCGGCACGTAGAGATCGCCCGAGAGCTTGTGGCCTTCGCTGTAGAACGTGATCGGCTGCTTCATTGCGTTCGCTCCGAAATGTTGTGGCGCTCAGCTCGTCTTTCCCTCGACGAAAGCTTTCACCAGAACGTGGGCGATGGCGTGTTTGCCCGGGGCGGTGAGCTTCTCGGGATGCGTGCCTTCCAGCATGCTCAAGGCTTCGGCGCGGGTGAACCAGCGGGCGTCGACGAGCTCGTTCCTGTCGACAATCAACTCAGTCGTCTCGGCGTGGGCAATGCAGCCCATCATCAACGAATGCGGAAACGGCCAGGGCTGGCTGCGGTAGTAGTCGACGCGACCGACGACTATGCCAGTCTCCTCCAAAACCTCGCGGCGAACGGCGTGCTCGATGTCCTCGCCGGGCTCGAGGAAGCCCGCGAGCGTCGAGTACATACCTGGCGCGTAGCGGTGCTCGTGAGCCATGATGCAGCGCTCGCCGTCGGTGACCAGCATGATCACGACGGGGTCGGTGCGCGGGAACCAATCCAGGCCGCAGCCCCAGCACTTGCGCCGCCAACCGCCGTCCTTGACCAGAGTTGTGGAGCCGCACTTCCCGCAGCAGCGCGAGGTCTCGTGCCACTGGGCGAGCGCGCGAGCCTTGCCGGCGAGCGACTGCTCGTCGGGAGAAAGCGTGCCCTGCATTGCGAGGGTGCGGAGATCGACGGCCGGACGCAGCATCTCGGCGGCGCCGGCGATGGAGCGCATCTGGTGCTCGGTCATCGCGATCGCGAAATGGGGGGTTCCGTCGTCGCGCGACAGGCCGAGAAAGAGGGCGTTGTCCTCGGGCAGGCGCAGGCGCGATACCTCGGCACGGGTCAGCCATCTAAGCTTGCTGCTCTTATCCGGCCCCGGAGCGACGACGGGCTTGAGGTCCGCGAGGACGAGGAAAATCGCGTTGTCTGCCCCTCGCTGGGCGTCGACCCATGCCTTATCAGCGCGCTTGGCGCTCATGCGGTCCAGCAATGCTGTGGCGGCCAGCGTCGGCATTTCTATACCCCTCGTCGAGCTTACCCTGGTTTCAGGAGGACTATAGGCACCGCCCATGCATACCGTCACCTCCCTGTCTTTGGCGGCCGCGTGGTGGCTTTGAACGCGGGCCGCGCTAGCGATTCTGCGCTGATACAGTTGACCGCCGAAGCGGCTTATGCTCAGTGCGGCGATCGCAAAAGCGAAACCAGGGAGGGTTAATCGAAATGCGAAGCACTACTATCCGCGGAGCGCTATCCGCGCTCGCCATAAGTCTTGCGGCCAGCGGATCTGCAATTGCTCAGACCACGACACTGAAGATGCAGGCGTCATGGCCGGCGTCGCTGACGTTGTTCGAGAACTTCACGCAGTTCGCCAAGCGTACCGAGGAGCTGACGCAAGGCCGCGTGAAAATCGAGACGATGCCGGCAGGCCAGGTGGTCCCGGCCTTCGAGGTGCTCGATGCGTCGCACAAGAAGGTTATCGACGGCCACCATTCGTGGGCGGGTTATTGGACCGGCAAGAACAAGGCCGCGGTGCTCTTCTCGGGTGGACCGGGCGGTCCGCTCGGCATGGATCACATGGACTACATGTCCTGGATGTGGCACGGCGGCGGGCTCGACCTCTATAACAAGTTCTATCAGGACACGCTCAAGCTGAACGTGGTCGTCCTGAACATTCTGCCCTCGGCGCCGCAAGCGCTCGGCTGGTTCAAGAAAGAGATCACCTCGCTCGCGGACTTCAAGGGCCAGAAGTGCCGTCAGACCGGCATCGCTGCCGAGATCTTCAACGAGATGGGCATGCGCACGGTCAACATGCCCGGCGGAGAGATCATGCCGGCTGCCGAGCGTGGCACGATCGACTGCGCCGAGTGGGTCGGCGGGGTCGAGGACCTCCGCTTCGGCTTCCAGACCATCTGGAAGTACCACTACGCGCCCTCGCTGCACGAGAACGTCTCGGTGGGCGAGCTCGTGATCAACCGCGACGTCTGGAACTCGCTGGCCAAAGTGGACCAGGAGATCATCAAGGCGGCCGCAACCGAGACCATGTTCATCTGGTGGGGCAAGTGGCAGCGCCAGAATGCCGAGGCACTCGAAGAGTTCCGCACCAAGCATGGCGTCAACGTCAAAGAGACGCCTCCGGAGATCCACAAGGAGTTCCTGAACGCCTGGGACAAGATCGCCGAGCGTGAGTCCGGCAGGAACCCGGTCTTCAAGGAAGTCTGGGAGAGCCAGAAGAAGTGGGACTCCGTGACCGTGCCGGCCAAGCGGTTCTACTACCCCGCCTATAGCCTCGCGGCCGATCACTACTGGGCCAAGAAGTAGGCGCAGGCCGTTTAGGTCGACGGGTCAGGGCGG
>LNDR01000286.1 GCA_001464755.1 Rhizobiales bacterium Ga0077524 | reverse complement strand
GGTCCGACACGCGATGAGTGACGAGCCGCTGCTGCGCGTCGAAGGCTTGAAGAAGCACTATCCCGTGACCAAGGGCATCCTGTTCTCGCGGACGCTCGGGCACGTCAAGGCCGTGGACGGCGTCTCGTTCTCCCTCCGCGCGGGCGAGACGTTGGGCCTCGTCGGGGAATCTGGTTGCGGCAAGACGACAACATCGAAGCTCATTCTCAATCTCGAGCAGCCGACCGAGGGCGAGGTCCTCTTGGACGGCAAGCCGATCCACGGCCTCGGTGGCGCCGAGCTGATCGCCTTCCGCGCCACCGTGCAGGCCGTGTTCCAAGACCCCTGGTCGTCGTTGAATCCGCGCATGACGGTCGGGCGCACGATTGCCGAGAGTCTGATCGTCAACGGCTGGACCCAGGAGCGCATCAAGGCACGCGTCAGCGATCTGCTGGCTCAGGTGGGCTTGCGCCCGGAGCAGGCGACGCAGTACCCGCACGAGTTCTCCGGCGGACAGCGCCAGCGCATCGCGCTCGCGGCCGCGCTTGCCTCGCATCCGAAGCTGATCGTTCTCGACGAGCCGATTTCGGCGCTCGATGTCTCGATCCGCGCTCAGATGATGAACCTGTTGAAGGACATCCAGGCGGATCAGAACGTCGCCTATCTGCTGGTGGCGCACGATCTCGCCACCGTGCGTCACATGGCCGATCATACGGTCGTCATGTACCTCGGCAAAATCGTCGAGCAGGGACCCACCGAATCACTCTTCCGCGACGTGCGGCATCCCTACACCAAGGCGCTTTTCTCAGCGGTTCTGGAGGCGCGGGCGGGGGCTGTGGCTGACGAGATCGAGCTGAAAGGCGAGGTGCCGTCGCCGCTCAACCCGCCCGGTGGTTGCCGTTTTCATCCGCGCTGCCCCTTCGCCTTCGGGCGGTGCAGCCACGACGAGCCAGTGCTGCGCGAGGTCACGCCAGCCCACAACGTCGCCTGCCATCTCTACGATGATGCCGCGACCGGCGGCGCCGTCGATCCCGCTCGTGCGGCGAGCCCCGCGACGTGATAGGCGAGATGCCGAAGCCCGTCCGCCGGAGATCATCAAGGAAGCGCAATGGCTGAGTGGATCGAAACTTATCGCGGTGTTGTCAGCGCCTGGGAGTGCGACATCGTCGAGCATTTCACGATCGCCTACTACTTCGAGAAGTTCGCCGACGCGACGCGCAACTTCGTCGAGCTGATCGGCGAGGGCGAAGCGTTGGGCGCCCAGGTCGGTGCAGGTCCGTCGCGACTCGTTACCACGTTTCAGGCCGAGCTTCGCGGGGGGGCGGCCTTCCACATGACGAGCGCCGTGACCGGGTTGGACGCGACCACGCTGCGCATTGGCCATCAGGTCGTCGATACAGCGAGCGGCAAGACGATCACCTGGCTCGCCGAGAGCCTCGCCCTGCCACCCGGCGTCGCGCAGGCGACGCGCAAGCGGCTGTCGTCGCTCGTCGTCGAGTGGCCTGGCCCCGAGGTCGCTCCGCCAGCGCCCATGCCGGGAGCCAAGGGCAATCTCACCGGTCGCGATCGGGTCAAGCCTTGGGAGGTCGACGAGCGCGAGCGCCTGTCGCTCTCCGACCACGTGCATCGTTTCTCCGCCGCCGGCATGCATTTCCTGACGTCGGTCGGCATGTCTGGTGGCTACATGCACGCCAACCGGCGCGGCTTCTCGACGTTCCTGCTCGACGTCGAGCTGATTTCCGCTGCGCGGCTCGGTGAGCGTATCGACGTGCACACCGCCGTTGGACAGATCGGCAATACCTCGATGCGCTATGTGCACCGCATGAGCGGCGCGGACGGCCGCGATATCGCCACCATGGTGCAGGCCGGCGTGCAGCTCGATCTCGATGCCCGCCGACCGACGCCGTTCCCGGCAGAGATCCGGGATCGCGTGACGCCACTGCTGTCGAAGACCTGAGCCATACGCCCTTGAATGGAGGAGCCCAATGACCACCCAACCGCACGGCCCGTTGCAGGGCGTCAAGGTCGTCTCCTGCTCGACGGCACAGGCCGGAACCGTGCCTTACATGCTGATGGCCGACCTCGGCGCCGAGGTGATCAAGATCGAGACGCCGCAGGGCGGTGACAACTCGCGCACGATGTCGATTCTGCCCGGTATGCCGAGCTCCTTCTTCGAGACCAACAACCGCGGCGTGAAGAGCGTCACGCTCAACCTGAAGAGTGCTGAAGGCCAGGCGATCCTGAAGAAGCTCGTCGCCCGTGCCGATATTTTCGGGCAGAATTTCCGCCCCGGTGCCGCCGAGAAGAACGGCTTCGGCTATGAGGAGCTGAGCAAGGTCAATCCCAAGCTCGTCTACATCTCGATCTCGGGCTATGGCCCCGACGGCCCGAACGCGCACCTTCCCGGCACCGACTCGATGGCCCAGGCGCTGGGCGGCATCGCGCAAGCCTACGCCACGCCCGGCCAGCCGATGAAGACCGGCATCGCGTCCGTCGCCGACGAGACGTGCGCTTTTCTCGCCTTCGGCGGCGCTCTGGCGGCGCTGACCCACGCGCGCACGACCGGCCAGGGCCAGAAAGTCGAGCTGTCGCTCCTTGGCGGTATCGTGCGCCTCCTCGGCTGGACCTTCCAGACCACCATGTGGCGCGGCACCGATCCCGTCACAGGCCAGGCCCGTGTCGCGGGCACCAAGGAGCGCCCCGCCATGTCGGCCTCCTTCAACGACCGGGACGGCAAGCCCTTCGTTTTCCAGCTCGCGCGCGACCAGTGGAAAGAGGCGATGACGTCGCTCGGCTTCTACGATCGGATCACCGAGGCCGGCTTCGGTCATCTCGGCGTCGCCATGGAATCCGATGCCAAGCGCGAGGAGTTGCTGGCCTTGGTCGGCCGCCTTTTCGCCACCGGCTCGCGCGACGAGTGGGTCTCGAAGCTGCGAGCCGGCGATATCGTCTCGGCGCCGATCAACACCATGCTCGAGGCCGCCGTCGATCCCGATGTGGTGGCCAATGGTTACGTCGCCGAGATGGACTATCCCGAGCACGGCAAGCGCCTGAAGGTGCACGGCACCCCTTGGAAGTTCTCCGAGACGCCGGCCAAGATCGGCGTCGCCCCCAAACTGGGTGAGCACAACGACGAGGTGCTAGCCAGCCTCGGATACGGCCAAGCGGACATCGCGGGACTGCGGGAGCGCAAGGCGATCTGATGCTGGACCCCACACTGCCCGACGATCTGCGTTCGATCCAGGAGACGGCCCGGCGTTTTGCCGTGGAGAAGATCGCGCCGGGCTACATGGCACGCGAGGCCGAAGCCCGTATCGACCGAGGGCTGATCCGGGAGATTGGCGCGTTGGGCCTGATCGCGCCAGAAATCCCCGAAAGCCTCGGCGGGCTCGGCCTGCCGAGCCTCACGAGCGGGTTGATCGCCGAGGCCATCGGCTATGCCGACCCCAACGTCGCCTACCTGCAGATCCTCGGCTCACTCAACGCCAAGATCATCGCGAGCCACGCCGCACCCGATCTCGCGCGCGAGTGGCTGCCACGGCTCGTCGCGGGCGAGGTCGTCGTCTCGCTTGGCCTGACCGAGCCACGCGGTGGATCGGATGCAGCCAACCTCGTCCTCTCGGCGCGCCGCGATGGCGACCGCTACATCTTGAAGGGCGAGAAATCCTCGATCAGCATGGCCGACCAGTCTGATGCCGTCGTGCTGTTTGCACGCACCGGTCCGGTCGAGGCGAGAGGCCGCGGTGTTAGCGCCTTCCTAATCCCGATGAGCACGCCGGGCATCACGACGCAGCGCTATCGGGACCTCGGCAGTCACGCTGTTGGCCGCTGCTCGATCTTCTTCGACGACGTTGTCGTGCCTATCGGCTGGCGCCTTGCCGAGGAGGGCCAAGGCTTCGTCCAGGTGATGCAGGGCTTCGATTTTTCGCGCGCGCTGATCGGGCTGCAGGTGCTCGGCGCCGCACAGGCCTCACTCGACGAGTCGTGGGCCTATACGCAGCAGCGCGAGGCCTTCGGTGCGCCGCTTTCGCGCAACCAGGGCGTCACCTTCCCACTCGCGGAGGCCGAGACGATGGTCTCGGCGGCGCGTCAGCTCTGCTATCATACGCTGCGCCTTAAAGACGCTGGCCTGCCGCACACCGCCGAGGCCGCCATGTGCAAATGGCTCGGTCCCAAGACCGCCGTCGACGTGATCCACCAGTGCCTGCTGACGCATGGCCATTACGGCTGGTCGCTCGATTTGCCCCACCAGCAGCGTTTGCGCGACGTGATGGGGCTCGAGATCGGCGATGGCACCGCCCAGATCATGAAGATGATCATCTCTCGCGAACGGTTGGGCAATCGGGGGCGCTGAGGCGGCAGCCGCGCGAACGCGACCCCGCCTCGCATCGCCGCGAGGGCTACTCCATGCTGAGCTTGAGGTCTCTCGCCAGCTTGCCGAACCGCTCGGTATCTTTTTTCAGGATTGCCGCCAAATCCTCCGGTGTGCCCGCCTTGGGTCGAAGCGAGACGCGGCTCAACTGAGTTTTGTACTCGTCGGTTTTCGCGATCCGGTTCATCTCCTCCGCCATGCGGCGAACGATTGGCTCGGGCGTCCCGGCAGGTGCGAAGAGGCCGAACCACCAGATATCGTCCAGCTCCGGGTAGACTTCACGCAGGGTGGGGATGCTCGGATGCTCGGGGTGCCGCTCGCTGTCGAAGACGGCCAGCAGTTTCACCGTGCCTGCCTTCACGTGCGGCATGGCATTGGGGTCGAGATAGAGCTGAGTAACGCCTTTCAGGAAATCGGGCAGCGCCTCGCCGGCGCCCCGATAGGCGACCTGGGTGAGCTGGATGCCCGCCGCACGCGCGAATAGCTCCGAGAAGAGATGCGCAGCAGTGCCTTGTCCAGGGTTGCCGAAATTGAGCTTCCCCGGGTTCTTCTTGGCATAGTCGACCAACTCGGCAAGTGAGTTGGCCGGCACTGAGGGATGCACGGTGAGCAGCTGCGTCCCGTCGATGAAGTAGGTGACGGGCGCGAGGTCCTTCTGCATGTCGAACGAGAGCTTGCGCAAGTTGGGAAGGATTGCGGCCGTCGACGACGACATGACGACGAACGTGTAACCGTCAGGTGTGGCTTTTGCTGCGAGTTCGGCGCCAATCGCGCCTGAAGCGCCGCCCCTGTTCTCGACGACGAACTGCTGGCCGAGGCCTTTGGTCAGGTGCTCGACGAGGGGGCGCGTCGCATTGTCGAGAGATCCGCCGGGTGCCGCCACGACGATAATCCTGACGGGCTTCTGCGGCCAGGCCGGGGCCTGGGAACGTGCTGGCGCCACCGCCCAGCCTGCCACGGCCAGAAACGTGAGCATGGAAACAAGAATTCTCTGCATGGTGCTTCCTCCTGTGAGGCGCCGCGGCGCTTCTTGCGTCGCTCGCTGATGGCGCGTGATCGCTGCCCGACCATTCCCGCCCGCTCGTCGGACGGGAGTGGCTGAGTAGAGGCCTACTTCTTCTCCAAGCCGGGCATCCGGTAGCGGTCTTGCGGGTCGAGCCAGCCCTTGAAGTCGGGCTTGCGCTTGGCGGCGAAAGCGGCGCGGCTCTCGATCAGGTCGCTCTTGTCACCGTGGTCGTGCAATTTCTTGGCGAGCTCCTTGTGCGCGTCCGAGGGCTCGGGGCGCATCAGCCGCATCATGTGCACGGTGTTGACGCGGCTCGCGGGCGGCAAGGTCAGCATGTGCTCGGCCATCTTGATCGCGGTCGGGATCAGCTCGGCTTGCGGGGCGATGCGATTGATGAAGCCGACCTGATGGAAGCGTTCCGCGGTGAAACGGAAGCCGAGTGCCATCTCCATCGCGATCGGGTAGGGTACGTTGGCGAGGTGGCCGTGATTGTAGCCGCCGAGCAGCCAGCGCTTCGCCTCGCTCACCTCGAACACGGCCTCCGGCACCGCGACGCGCAAATCCGTCCGTTCGACAAGCATGAAGCCGCCGCCCATCGCAAAGCCGTTGACGGCTGCGATCACGGGCTTTTCGAGCGTGCCTTCCATGAACGGGTCTGGGATCGAGGGCCGCGTGCCGCCGGGCTTCTTGGCGGCCAGCGATTCCTTCATGTCCTCGCCTGCGCAGAAGCCGCGTCCCGTTCCGGTGAAGATCGCGACCTCCAGCTCCTTCGAGTGGCGGAACTCGGTCCAGGTCTCGGCGAGCATCTGGCGCATCTCGGTGCTGAGTGCGTTCAAGTTCTCCGGCCGGTTCATGCGCACGACCAGGATTTGTCCGTGCCGTTCGGTCTCGACGACAGCCATGGGGTTGCCTTTCTCGGTTTGCAAATGGTGGGGTTGGGCTTGCAATCAGTGGAGGCGCTCGCGCATGCGCCGCGCGATCAAGGCCAGCATGTCGCGCGAGGCGTCGCTTTCCTTTGTCCAGCCGAGGAAGCCGTGGGGATGTCCAGGTGCTTCAGCGACCTCGGCCTCGATACCAGCGTCTGTCAGTCGCGTCGCATAGGCAAGCCCTTCGTCGACCAGCGGATCGAGGCCGGCGAGAATGACCAGCGCTGGAGGTTGCCCCGCGAGCGAGGCGGCAAGCAGCGGGGAAGCACGTGGGTCCGTCGCCTGGCTCGGATTGGCGAGATACATGTCGATGTAGGCCCGCATGCGCGCTTCGGTCAGCGGATAGCCGGTGCCGAGATCCTTGTAGGACGGTTGCGAGCAGGTCAGGTCGGTAACGGGATAGACGAGGGCCTGGAACCGCAAGGCGCCATTCAGCTCAGCCGTCAGCGCCAGTGCCGCGGCTGCGGCGAGATTGCCACCCGCGCTATCGCCGCCCACAGCGAGCCGCTGCGGATCGACGCCGATCTCGGCTCCCGACCGTGCCACCCATCGCGTGACCGCGAGCATGTCATCCAGCCCGGCAGGAAACTTGTGTTCCGGCGCAAGCCGATAATCGACCGAGACGACGACCACGCCCGCATCCCGGCAGATCGTGCGGCACACTGTATCCGCCATGTCGAGATCACCGACGACGAAGCCGCCGCCATGGGCGTGGATATAGGCTGGGAGCTGGCGGCTGGCAGTCGTCTCCGGCCAATACATGCGCACCGGCACCTTGCATCCGTCGGCCTCGACAATGCGGTTCTCGACTTTGCCCACAGGCGGCGGGGGGGCTGCGAGGCGCGCGTTCCGGCGCTTCGCGTTGGCGCGCATCTCCGGCACGGGAACGGGGGGGACAATGCCTTTGTCCAACTCGGCGATAATCTCCATGACGCGCTGGGCGTCTGCGGCGATGGGCGCGATTTTGCGCATGGGCGTCTCCCTCGGAATGGTCATGGCTCGACCGTCGCCCAACTATGGCATCCAAGGTTCTGACGAGGCGAGCCCATTTGCGGGTCACGCCGTCCGGTTGGCGTTGCCGGACAGAATTTCGCGTATGCGCGGCAGATGCTCGCGCCCCCAATAGAGGTCGCCGTCCTCGAGTACGAAGCTCGGCACGCCGAAGACGCCGGACGCCTCGGCTGCGTCCTGTACTTGCTTCAGGCTCCGCCGGCCATCGCCTTCCGCATAGTCGGGAAATGCCGATCCATCCGCCCCGCATTGATCGAGTAACGTGCTCAATACGGCGACATTCTCGATGTCGAGATCACGCCGCCAGAACCGCTCGAAAACCTGGTCGTGGTAGGCGCGCAGCACACCCTGCTTCTTGGCATAGAGGAGGCCGATGTTGGCCAGCGAGGAGTCCCATATCTTCTGCGTGCCCCGGATGGTAAGTCCCCTGAGGTTGGCCTCGCGGCGACAGTCCATGTAGCTGTACTTGACGCGCCGCCACTGGTGCGCGTTGCGGCTCTCCTCGAGCACTGTTCCGTCGGCATCCAGCCTCGCGCTGCCGAGATAGGACGGAATGTCGAGCGTGTAAGGCAGCCAGTCGATCATCACCCCTGTTTCGCGCTCGAGATCGTAGGCGAGATCCTTGGCGAGATAGGCGTAAGGGCTTTTGTAGTCCGTGTAGACCTTG
>LNDR01000285.1 GCA_001464755.1 Rhizobiales bacterium Ga0077524 | reverse complement strand
CCGGCACCGTGGCCCGACCTGAGCAGATATTTCTGGATCTTCTGGCTCGGTGTCTTCGGCATTTCGGTCCGCATCTCGATGTAGCGCGGCACCCAGAAGCGCGGCATGTGCTCCTCGGCGAATACCCACAGATCCTCCGCTCCCGCTTCGGTCCCTTCCCGGAGCACGACGACGGCCTTGACCTCGTCCTCGCCAAACTCCGAAGGCTCCGCGATGACGGCACATTCGAGGATTGCCGGATGCCGGTTCAGCACGGCCTCGACCTCGGATGAGGAGATATTCTCGCCGCGGCGGCGAATGGCGTCCTTCTTCCGGTCGACGAAGGTGAAATAGCCATCGGCATCGACCCGAGCGTTGTCGCCCGTATGGAACCACAAATTCCGGAATGCCTCGGTCGTCGCCTCCGGACTGTTGTAGTAGGCGGTGAGCATGGCGAACGGCCGCTTCGGGCGGACCAGGATCTCGCCGACTTCGCCGGTCGCCACGGGGGCGTCGTGCGCGTCGGCGAGCAGCACCTCGAACGTCGCCGCGTTCGCCGTGCCGCACGACCCGGGCTTTCGTACTCCGCGGGGCGGGGTCATCGTCACGACGCCGGTCTCTGTTGCTCCATAGACTTCCACGATCTGGCAGTTGAATCTGGCCTCGAACGCCGCATCCACCTTCGCGAAGTAGAAGCGCCGCGCGGGCTGCTCGGCATCGTCCGGCTTGGCTGGCTGCTTCATCAGGATCGGCACCATCGAGAAAATGCCATGCGCCACGTCGGCGTTGTAGCGGCGTACGTCATGCCAGAAGCGTGAAGCCGAAAAGCGCGTAGCGAAAGCAATGCTCCCGCCGTTGAGGATCGCCGGAACGACACCGAGCCATGAGGCGACCGCATGGAACAGCGGCATGCACGAGTAGATCGTCTGTCCGGCGCCGTAGTCGGTGGCGACGATCCAGTCGCGCGCAAACGTGACCACGTGGGCGTGGCTTGCGAGCACACCCTTCGACGGACCGGTCGTCCCCGACGTGAAGCTGATCGCGAGCGGTTCGGAAGGTGCAATCGCAATACCTGGATCGCGGTCGGATGCGCTCATGACGTCGTCGAGCGTGGTGATTGCGATATGGCTGCCGAGACGCTTAGGCTGTTCCGGCATTGCACGCGTCAGTATAACGTGCCGCAGCTTTGGAAGTTGAGCGGCTACAACTTGAAGCCGATCGATGTACTCAGGGTCGATTACGATGTGCGTCACGTCGGCCTTGGCGAGTTGGTACTCGAGAATACCGCCCTTGTAGTCGGTGTTGATGGGTACATAGACGGCGCCTGCACGCGCTGTGCCGAGCCACGCATCCACGAAGGCCAATGTGTTGCCGGCCATTATGGCGACCTTGGCGTCACGCCCGGCGCCCAATGCCGCGAGGCCGTTGGCTGTGCGGTTGGCCGCCAAATGGGTTTCTGCAAAGCTCCGCTCGACTTGATCGAACCGCAATAGAGTGCGTTCGCCGTGCCGATCTGCCGCCGTGCGCAGGATGTCGCCGAGAACCATCTCGTGAGATAAGGATGTCATGGATCTGTCGGCCGCCTTGCTGGGGGCTGATCGAGGCGTGGGGTCGGCGGTGATCCGGCACGGGCCGGTCTGTGCTGATTGATGCTCTGGACCTGTCGCCCCGAACGCTCCACAATCGGCGGTCGCGAGTCAAGGCGGCTGGCCGTTTCAGAGCGGGCATGGCGTGAGCAGAACGATCAAGGCGAGCAGCACGATGGCGAGACCCGTGGTCGGTGTGATCAGCAACTCTCACATCGTCGAGAATCGGTTTCCCGCCCAGATCTGCGGCGAGAAGAACCTGCGTGCCGTGGCTGAGGTGGCTGGCGCGCTGCCACTGATCTTTGCCGGCATACCCGAGATCACGGACGTCGGCGCCCTGCTCGAGGTGGTCGACGGGATCCTCCTGACCGGCGCCCGGGCCAACGTCCATCCGACGCGCTTTCGGGCCGAGCCGCACATCAAGCACGAGCCCTATGACGAGCGCCGCGACACGGTCGCCCTGTCGCTGGTCGAGGCGTGCGTCGCGAAAGGTATCCCCATCTTCGGCATCTGCCGTGGCCTACAGGAGATGAACGTCGCCATGGGCGGCTCGCTGCACCCGGAGATACGCGAGATTCCGGGGCGCATGAACCACCGGATGCCGCGTCTGGCCAACGGTGAGATCCGACGTCACGCTCGTCCCCGGCGGCGTCTTCGCGCGCCTGCTCGGACGCGAGACGATCCGCGTGAACTCGTTGCACGGCCAAGGTATCGAGGAGGCGGGACCGCGGGTGGTGATCGAGGGCCTCGCGGACGACGGGACGGTGGAGGCGATCCGCATCGCCGATGCGCCGGCCTTTGCGTTGGGCGTCCAATGGCACGCCGAGTACGAGGCAGCGAAGAACCCCATCAACCGCGTCCTGTTCGAGGAGTTCGGCCGGGCCCTGAAGGCGCATAAGCGCCACTGAGCATCCCGCTGGGTCGGTTGCAGTCGGACCGGCATTGCCACGCCATGGTGGGGGTACGCGTGTCGCGCATGTCCAGCTATGGCGCGCGCCACCCGTGCGGAAGGTAGCAAAGGCCATGGCGGCGGATCACAGCGATAAGCCGCGCGCCCATGCTTTGCTCCCGATACACGCGGCCCGGAAGCGCAGCCCCCCTAACGCGGGGGCGACGCGCGCTGATCCCCGCTGACGCCGCAGCGCCTTGGCCATCACTCAGATGGCGCCGACGCTCATCGGGATGGCGCCGTTCGCAGAAGGTGCGGTAGTCCTCGGTGATTTCTTCGCCCTTGGCGATGTCGCGCTTGGCGACCGACCAGCCGAAGACATCCGCGTTGGGATAGACGCCGTAGCTGTTGGGGTGGTCGGAGTGGTTCGTGAAGATCGCGTGGTCCGCGCAGTGGATCCAATAGCCCTTCCAAAGGTAGGCGTAAGTCGTGACATGCTGCTGAGCCAGTGGCGGCAGGGCCTCGACCTCGGCCGGGGAAAGAACCTTGTCGAACCCTTCGACGAACTTCCACCACACGGTGCCAGCCGCGATGGGCTCGGCAGCATAGAGCCCGAATCCCGCGATCGGACTGGGGGCAACGAACGTTGGCACCAAGAGCATCTGGTAGTCCCTCACGAAGACGACACGAGCAGAACCGCCCCGTCATTCACGGCCGCATTTCTTAAGTGGGCGCTCGGGTGTCGTCTATTTGTTTTACGATGGTGTCATCGTTTTTTTACGGAAGGCGCCCGACGCGTCACCGAAGTGCCGGACTAAGAGGCATCGCGAGCGCCGAACACGACCGCCGGATCTTTCACGACGCGGCGCACGTCGCCCTGACGCAACGTCAGGCCGCGTCGGTCGAAGTGCTCGAGAATCTGGATACCGACGTTGCGGCCCGAGCCGGCGCGGTCACGAAACTCGGCGGCGGAGAATGTCTTGCCGTCATTGCTGTCTGCAAGCTCACCTGCCATGCGTCCCAGCTCGAGCAAGGCCGGCTTCAAGAAGAAGCGGTCGCTCGCTACCTCGACGACGGCGCCCATGCGCGCCATAGTTTTCAGCAGCTTGCGAATTGTCGCGATGGGTTGGCCCGTCGCCTCCGAGAGTTCGCGCACTTGCGGTGGCCGGTAGCTGTGATCGCCACCGATGGCCGCCTCGATCCTGTCCCAGAGCCGTTGGTCGGCGGCACCGAGGCTGGACGAATGCGATGCCAGACGCACGAGCCCGCCCTGAGCCACGACCTCGCCAGCAGCTGCCAGCATGGCAAGGACGGCCTTGAGCTGGGGACGGGTGAGGCGCGTTGGAAGTGCGAGGCGCAACGGATCCTCGGCCATGCCCGGACGTTCAGGCGAGGCAGCATGGAACACGCCGAGGCGCTCGACGATCTCGCGTCCCAGCCGCTCGACGGCTGCCGGCGCTGCGGCGTGGCGATGGCCCTGCAGGTCCGCGACCGCGGGCTGGACTTCCTCGATCAGGCGGTCGGTCTCGGTTGCCGAGAGGCCGCGCCCGATGGCGAAAGCGGTCAGATCGACGATGCCGGGTGGCAACTCGATCAGTTCGGCGAGCGCCAACTCGGGGTCGCGCTCGGCCATCGCGGCCAGGGCTGCGAGACGGGCCGGCGTGCGGCGAAATCTCTGCGGGGCTGCGGGATCGATCACTGCGCCGCCGCCCAGCGTTCGTGCGCCGCCGGCATCGCGTGCGACGAGACGGTCGCCGGCCCGGACGGGGAGGGGGCTTGCCGCCACGATCTGCACGAGGCCGCTTGCTCCCGGCGCCAGGGTTTCGCCCTCGAGCAGGACGATCCGCGCCTCGATTTCGCTGGTGCCGATGTGCAGGTGGACCGGCGTCCAGGTACGAAGCGCGCGCGTCTCGCTGTCGAGCAAGCGGAAGCGGGCATCGAACCGCGGCGACGCGGAGCGCTGATCGGGCGCAACCAGCCAGTCGCCGCGGGCTACGGCCTGCCGTTCGGCGCCGGCCAGGTTGAGCGCGACCCGTTCTCCGGCGACGCCTTTTTCCGCTGGCGCGCCGAGCGCATGAATGGTGCGCACCCGTGCCTCGATGCCACTCGGCAGAGCGACGGCCGTTGCGCCGACGGCGATCGCGCCGGACACGACCGTACCGGTGACGACGGTGCCGGCGCCCGCGACGGTGAACGACCGATCGATGGCCATGCGGAACGCGCCGCGTGTTGCGCGCTCGGGGCGGCTCTCGGCTTCCTCGACCAGCGTCTCGCGGAGGGCGGCGATCCCGTCGCCGGTTGCCGCCGAGACGCGCGCGACCTCGGCCATTGCCAGCGACGTACCGGCGAGCGCCGCGCGGATCTCGGCCTCGACCTCGTCCAGCCGCGCGGCGTCGACCAGGTCGCATTTGTTGATGACCACGAGGCCATGCTCGAGGCCGAGCAGGTCCAGGATCTGCAGGTGCTCGCGCGTCTGCGGCATCACGCCGTCATCGGCCGCCACGACCAGCATGACGAAGTCCACCGAGGCGGCGCCGGCCAGCATCGTGTGCACGAAGCGCTCGTGGCCCGGGACGTCGACGAAACCGAGCGTGCCGCCGCCGGGCAGCGGCGCGTAGGCGAAGCCGAGCTCGATGGTGATACCGCGGGCCTTCTCCTCTTTCAGGCGATCGCAATCGATGCCGGTCAGTGCCTTGACGAGGAGCGTTTTGCCGTGGTCGATGTGGCCCGCGGTGCCGACGATCATGGTCCGGGCCCCTCAGGCCGGGTTGAGGACGTGGATCACACGGCCGGCCAGCATATCCTTGACCTTCCCGGCGTAGGTCTTCATGTGCGGCGCCGCGCCGTGGGCCTTCAGGTCGTCCATGGTCGCCCACTTCTCGATGACGACGAACGTGTCGGGGCCGAAGGCGGTCTGGATCGCGCCCATGCCCTCGGCGTCGACGGCCGGGCCGTATTCGATGCAGCCCTTCTCGGCGTGCACGGCCGGAACGTTGGCGCGGAACTCTTTCAGCACCGCCTCGCGCATGCCGGGCTTGGCCGTGATGATGGCGACGACGTGGATCATGGGGCAGGTCTCCTCTCGCAGGTCCGGCGCCTGTTGACGGCACCGCTAGTGGCGAACGCTAGCACCCGCCGCTGGCCGATGGCTACCGTTCGGAGCGAGGGGACGGACGACCCGGGCAGACGTGGGGTGGCGCCTCGCGCTACAGCCGCAGCAACTGCTTGAAGTGGAAGAAGACGTCGATGCCGAGCAGGCCCTCGACAATCTCGAGAAGCACGATGCTGCCGACGGCTACCACGGCGGCGAGACCGGCGCGCTTGGCGAGCCGGCCATACGACGGGGCGACGCGAACCTCGTGGCCCTCGTCGGGAAGCTGGGTCTCGGCAAGGACGCCATCGGCGCCGAGGGTGCGGGCCGAGATGCCGAGCTGGAGGACACCGCGTCCCGAGCTGATCGGCGTCACCGAGAAGCGCCAGACCGCGGCCTCGCTGGCCAACCGCCCGGCTCCGGCAGCGCCGCTCTGGTCCCACTGTGTCTCCGGTGATGCGGCGTCGATGATGAAGCGGCCCTGCAGCGGCCGGAGCCGCACCGCGATCGCGCGGGCCACCGCCGTTTCCGGACGCAGCGCATAGGAGCGCGAGGCGGTCCCAGCCCCCGCCAGTGGTGGGCGCTCGATCCGCACCTCGATGACGTGCGGGTGTCCCTGCTTCAGCCGGCGCGGCATGGAATGCGAGATCTGCGTCGCATCGACCGCCGGCCGTCGTGGACCGCCGACAGGCATGACGGCGCCGCCTTGCGGCGGGGACAGGGCGGGCGGAGACCCATAACCGGGGGATGGGCTGCCCAGTCCGCGCGGATCGTGCGATGGCGAGGACCACGACGCTTGCGGCGGCTGCGGGGGGCCGGTCCATCCGTGGGGCGGAGGGGGAGGCGGCGAATAAGGGCGTCCCTGGCCTGGGGGTGCCGGTGGGCCGCGGTTCGGGGCGGGCGCCCATCCCCCGGATTGTGGGGGCGGTTGGCTCTGGATCGGCTGTGGCGGCCAATGGGGCTCGGGCAGGCGCTCCGTGGCGGCGGGGCGCGGGGGCAGGCGTGGCGGGTCGGTGGCCAACGCTGCAGGGGCCGGCAAGGAGTCGTATGGCACGGGCGGCTCGGGCTCTGCCGCGAATGGCTGGGGCGGGCCGGGTTGCTGCTGATGCGGCTCTGGCAGTCGCTCGATCTGCGGCTCGGCTGCCACCTCGGGCGCGGGTTCCGGAACATAAGGCGCTGGCGCCTCGTCGTCGGTCGGTGCCGGCTGCACTGTCGGCGGCGCCATGTGCCGAGGAGGGGAGCCGGGCGGGGCCGCATCGACGTGCGCACCGGTGCCATTCACGTACGGGCGCTCGATCGGCGGCGCCGCCTCGTGCATCGGCTCGAACGGAGGCTGCGATGGCGGTGGCGGGGAGTCGATGCGCGGGGAAGAAGCGGAGAAAGCGGAAGGGGAGGTGCGCGGCGCCCGTGGTTCGGTTCGTTGCGCCCGGCTTTCGACGCGTTCGCGGGCACGGGCGAGGATGTCGTCGGCGTGCAGCGGGGCGGTCGGCGCTTGATACTGTGGCGGTGGGGCCTGTTGCGGTGGCGGTGCAGCCTGTGGGGCGACGTACGGCGCCTCGGGCGGGGTGGCCGCGCGGACTGCCGCCTCGCGCAGCGCCTGGATCGCCGCCTCGAACGTCAAGCCCTGGGCCTTGAGAAAACTCGCCGCCATGCTGCGCCCGTCGCCGACCAACGCGGCCAGAACGATGGCGCCGTCGATGCTGCTGCGCTTGCCCTGCTGCGCCGCCAGCGTCGCGTACTTGAGCACCTGCGTGAGTTGCGGGGATATGGCGGGCGCCCCCGGCGTGTTCGGCGGCACGCGATCGTTCAGCGTCCCGACGTATCCCGCTACGTCGCTCCGCAGACGCCCGAGATCGACCTGACACGCCTCGAGCACGTTGGCCGCATCGCCGTCCTCGGTCAGCGCCAGCAACAGATGCTCGAGCAGCACCTGGGCCTCGGATTGGCCCGCGGCGTACTCGCGTGCCCGCAGCAACGTCGTCTGCAAACCAGGCGACATCGGCACTCTGCCGCCATCCTCAGCCATTGCCTGCGCCATCCCCCCCGGCGTTCCTTCTCTCGCGACTCGTCTTCGACCGGCGTCCCGTCGCCAGTATCGGCTAATCCTGCTTCGCGGCGAAACTTTAGCCGATTGGCGGCCATGCCGCACGTTGCCGTTTGTCTCAACGGGGAAAAGCGTCGCCGGTAAGGCCGGATGCCGCCCGCTCCCGCCCGGCGGTTGACTCAGGTGGCCCGCTGACGCCTCAATTCACTCAAAGCCCACAGACGGTGCCGCGACCGGCGCCGCGAGCCGAGGAGCGATCCACCATGACCAGCATTGCCGCCATCATGGGCGCCGCCTCCGGCATCGGCCGCGGCACCGCGCGCCGCCTGCTCGACGACGGCTGGACGGTCGTCGCCATGGACGTGTCCGAGACGGGCCTCGCCAAGCTCCGCGAGGAGTTCGGCATCTACGGCACGCGGCTCGACACGGTGGTGGCCGACGTCACGTCCGAAGCCTCGCTCGAAAAGGCCTTCGCCGAGATCACCAAACGGCACGGCCACCTGAACGGCTTCGTCGCCTCGGCAGGGCTGTTGCGCACCGGCCCGCTCGACTCGATGCCCGTCAACGAGTGGGACGACCTCTTCGCCGTCAACGTGCGCGGCGTCTGGCTCTCGACCAAGCACGCCATGCCGCTGCTGAAGGCCGCCGCTGCCAAGGGCCAGGCCGCCCGCGTCGTTTTCCTCGCCTCGATCTCGG
>LNDR01000284.1 GCA_001464755.1 Rhizobiales bacterium Ga0077524 | reverse complement strand
TGGCCTCGATCACGGTAATACCCTGCAAGCCGATCTCCTGCAGCGCCTCCTTCACCTCGTCAAGCTTGAACGGCTTGATGATGGCCTCAATCTTTTTCATGACGACCTCGGGCTAGGCGGAACGTCGGTCGGCGACCCGCGAGCATGGTGGCCAGATAGCACGCCCCATGCCAAACGGTAAACGAGTTGCAAACCTATTATCGATCAACGTCATAGACAACGACGCCTACTTATAGGGCAGATCCCCGAGAAAGTTCGTGCCGTTTTTTCAGCCTGAATGGCGACATTTTAGGCATGTGAGCCGCATGCCACAGCCCCCGCGACGGATCGCTGCCTGAAGGCTAAGCTGCGCATGGCCATCGTCGAGGAGAGGCATATGAAAGTCGTCGGGCTCGATCATCTAGTGCTGACCGTGGCGTCTATTCCCGACACCGTGGCATTCTACGAGCGGGTTCTCGGCATGAAAGCGGAGACGTTCGGTGCCGGCCGAACGGCGCTTCGCTTCGGACCACACAAGATCAACCTGCATCAGACCGACAGGACGTTCGAGCCGAAGGCCGAGCGGCCAACGTCTGGATCGGGTGACCTGTGCTTTCTGGTCGATAGCCTCGACGGTATCGAAACGCAGCTCGCTGCATATGGCGTGCCGATCCTGGTTGAGCGATCAACCAGAACCGGTGCGCGTGGCCCCATCACATCCGTCTACATTCGAGATCCCGACCTCAATCTGATCGAGCTCTCCGTCTATCAGGACGGCACGAGGGCCGCGCGATGAGTTCGGAGAACGAGCTTCTCACCACATCTGAAATGGGCGAGGCAGATCGCCTAGCGCCCACCTTCGGCATGCCTTCTCTGGCGCTGATGGAAAAGGCCGGCGCCGCCGTCGCCGCCGAGACGGCTCTCATGGTTCCAGCCGGCAGCCGCGTCGCGATCCTTTGCGGTCCCGGCAATAACGGCGGTGACGGTTTCGTTGCAGCCCGGCACTTGCGCGAGCGCGGCTATCTCGTGCGGGTGGCACTCCTCGGCGCGCATCGTTTGGCTTTGAAGGGCGACGCCGCAATCATGGCGGACCGGCACGATGGCCCCGTCCTCGACGGCGCCAGCGTGGATAGCCTCTGCCGGGTGTGGGCCGACCTGATCGTCGATGCCATGTACGGGGCAGGCTTGTCGCGGCCCCTATCCGGCGAGGCGGCCGCCGCCGTCGCAAGCATGAACGGCTGTGGCAAGCCCGTGCTCGCGGTCGATGTCCCGAGCGGCCTCCACGGCACGACCGGCGCAGCGACGGGACCGGTTGTGCAAGCGACCCGCACCATCACGTTCTTTCGTCGCAAGCCGGGACATCTCTTGCTTCCCGGCCGGCAGCTCTGTGGCCCCGTCGCGCTTTACGATATCGGGATGCCCGTTGCGGTCTTGGAAAAGATCGAAGCGCTGACATACACAAACGCCCCCAGCTTCTGGCGAGGACGATTTCCCCGTCCGACCCTCGACGGCCACAAATACACGCGGGGCCATGCCGTCATCGTCTCGGGCGGGATCGAGATGAGCGGGGCGGCGCGGCTGTGCGCTCGCGGTGCGCTGCGCGTGGGGGCTGGCCTCGTCACGGTGGCGTCACCGCCCGACGCCTTGCAGGCGCATGCGGCCCAGCTCAACGCGACGCTGCTGAAGACCGGCACTTCACCAGCCGATATCGCGCAGCTTCTCGTCGACACGCGCTTCACTGCCGTCGGCATCGGTCCCGGCCTCGGACGCGCAGATCACGCGATGGAGCAGGTGATGGCCGTCGTGACCTCCGACACTGCGGTCATGCTCGATGCCGACGCACTCACCGTGGCCGCTGCCTCGCCCGAGGTGCTCTTTCGCGCCATAGCGGCCCGGAAACGCTCCGTCGTGCTCACGCCGCACGAGGGCGAGTTCAAACGCCTCTTTCCGGATGTCACGGGGTCGAAGCTCGAGCGGGCTCGTGAGGCATCCAGGATCTCTGGCGGCATCGTTTTGCTAAAAGGCCCCGACACGGTGATCGCATCGCCCGACGGGCGGGCCGCGATCAACGAGAATGCGCCGCCGTGGCTGGCGACGGCCGGCTCAGGCGATGTCCTGGCCGGTTTCGTGACCGGACTGCTCGCGCAAGGCATGCCGGCCTTCGAGGCGGCGTGCGCAGCGGTCTGGTTGCATGGCGAATGCGCGAACGTTTTCGGTCCGGGCCTCATCGCGGAGGATATCCCAGAGGCGCTTCCAAAGGTGCTCGCGACGCTGCTTCGCACCTGAGCGCACCCACCTACCGGTTGCCCACAGTTTGCTGTTACCGCCCACTTCCCATCGCGCTGCGACTCGCATCAAGAGTTGCCGTTCAGGTGCAGGCGTCATTAACGGCAGGAGCGCCCATGGGCCTGCTTTACCGCATTATCTACGCGGCGCATGCCAAGGGCACGCACCACAAGCTCGCGCTCGACGCGCTGGCTCATCTGGGCGGCCCCGACGCGGAAGGCTGGCGGCGCCTGTTCCTGAAGCATGCCGAGACGTATATGGCGGGGTCGAAGGCGCCTGACGACGTGTTCAAGGACTTCAAGAATCACTGCCTGCATCCCCGCGACAAGTTCTGGGGTGGCGCCCCTGCGACCGCGCGCCAGTGGTATGCCAAAACCGTGTCCGCGCTCGGCGAACAGAAGTGGGCCGACGCCGTCCACGCAGCCGGCATCCTCAGCCACTATGTGACGGACGCGGTGCACCCGTTTCACACTGGCCAGTCGGAGGCCGAGAACTCGATCCATCGCGCCTTCGAGTGGAGCACGGCCAAGTCGTACGACACGCTGAAGGCAGCGGCCTCAGGCGGCGCGATGCACGAGGTGATCGTGCCAGAGCAGACGGACTGGCTCGAGGAAATGCTGCGCCAAGGTGCCGTGCGGGCCAACCGCCATTACGAAAAGCTGATCGCGCACTACGATATCAACCGTGGCGTGGTCGACCCGCCGTCCGGCCTCGACATCGTGGCCCAGCGCATCGTCGGCGACCTGATCCTGCACGCCGCGCGATTGCACGGCGTCATTCTCGGTCGCGCGCTGGCGGAATCGCAAGCGGTGCCACCCCCAGTGGCGCTCTCCATCGATCTCGTGCTGGCCACCCTGAAAATTCCCGTCAAACTGCTCGCCAAGCGGATGGCCGACAACGCCGACCGCCGACTGGTCGAGCGCATGTACGACGAGTTGCGCGCGACGGGCACGGTCGAGCTGACATTGCCCGAGGACGACCGGATCATGCGCGACCTGCACGCAGCCGAGGTCGCGAGCCATACGGCAACCGTCGTCGCCGAGGCTCCGCCCATCTCGACGCTGGCGGCACGCCTCGCGGCGGCTCGCACCGGAGAGCAAGCCGAGGCGCCACCGCCGCCCAAGTCGATGCTAGCGGCGGCTTCGCAGCCCGTCGCCGCCAACGCCTCGGCGTCGAAGGCGCTACCAGCGAAGTCTTCCGAGACGAAGCCGGCTGCTGAGGCCAAACCCGAAGCGCCGCCCGCCGTCCGCGTCGACACGGCGTCCAGCGGCAGCGTTCCTTCGATCAAGCCGCGTCCCGCCACGATCGCAGCTCCCCCCCGCAAGCGGCTCGCGCCCGGCGATGACGTCGTCGATGCCCCGTCGGTCGGCCCGCGTATGGCGGAGCGCCTGGCGAAGCTTGGTATCCTGACTGTGCAGGATCTGCTCAACGAGCAGCCTGCCGCGCTCGCGCAGGCGCTCCAGATCGCGCATGTGACGGCGCAGGCGATCGCCGAGTGGCAAGCGCAGACACTGCTCGTCTGCTCGGTGCCAGGACTGACGGGGACCGGTGCGCAATTGCTTGTGGGTGCCGGCTATCGCGACGTCGCGGCGCTCGCTGCGGCCGAGCCGGACACGCTTTGCGCCGACTTGCTGACATTCGCCAACAGCGACAAGGGTCGCCGGGTCTTGCGTGATGGAACCCCGCCGGACGTCGAGCGCATAAAGTCCTGGGCCGAAGGCGCACGCGTGGCTCTGGCCGCCTGAACGACAACAGAACCAGTTGTGGCCTACTCGGCCGCCGCTTTCGTACCAACGAGGCCCGACGCGTCACCGAAGCGCTCTATCATCACCTCGGAAAGCGACTTGGAGCTGTGTGTGATGCAGGCGCCCGAGCGAACAGCGTAGGCTTCGTGCGCGGCAGCCGCCGGCGGCGCGATTCCGGCCTGGAGGTCGCGTGCAGAATCCATCACGAGCTTCCTGAAGCGCATGATGCCGAGGTCCGTGGGCCCCAGATGCTCGCGCGTCCGGTCGACGATCGGGCCCTGGCCGTCCTGCACAGCGGCGTCCTGCTCGGAGAGACCCTTGATGCCCATGTAGCTCGATGTCCGCTGCGCGCGCCGATCGATCATGTAGTTGTTGGTCTTGTTGCGCAACGGAACGTAGCTCTCGTCGATCTCGGGGAAGATAGCGCCGCCGTTGGCGTAGCTGTGGCGCTCCTCTACCGTGAGCGGTCGATCCGGATTCCAGGCGTAGCAATAAATCCAGCAATTGGTGTCGATGGAGGGCACGAAGGTCTGGCCGAAGATGGTCTGGCCGGGCAGCGCACTCGGCGTATAGGAGTGGAACGGCATGAGAAATTGCGCAATGCGCCAGTACAGGTCGTCGGTCTCGGTGACACGCCCACCACCGACGACGAGACCCGCAGCATGCGGCTCCACACGTATGACCGGGCGCGGGTCCTTGGCGATCCAGCGCGTCAGGTTTCCAGTCATGCGCTGGATGGGCATGACGAGATGCTTGTCGACGTCGAGGTCCTCGCCCTCCGCCTTGTCGAAGACGAGGTGCGTGTAGGTGAAGTGGGCGGTATCGATCGATCCTTCGAGCGCCTGCACCCAGTTGCAGTCCTGCCATTTCTTGGAGACGAAGCGGTGGGACTCCGGCACTAGCGCCAGTTCCAGGTGTGGCAGCTCCGGTATCGCTTCCGCCGGCCCCATATACGCCCACACCATCCCGCCCCACTCCCGAGCCGGATAGGCCTTGATGCGCATCTTGTCCTTGGCGTTGAGGTCCGGATAACTAGTCGGCATGTCGGTGCACTGGCCGGTGACGTCGAATTTCCAGCCGTGATAGACGCAGCGGATGCCACATTCCTCGTTACGCCCGAGCCAGAGGTTGGCGCCACGGTGCGGACAATACTGGTCGATGATACCGACCCGGCCCTTGCTGTCGCGGAAGGCGAGCAGTTCCTCACCGAGGACAGTGATCTTCTTCGGAGGGCCGTCGGGCTCGGGGATCTCCTCGGAGAGAAGCACCGGAACCCAGAAACGCCGGATGAGCTCGCCCATCGGAGTGCCGGCATCGCTTTGCGTCAGGAGACGGTTGTCCTCGGCCGTGAGCATGGTGACCTCCCGCAACTTTTCATTGTTTGCGGGAAGTGTGCGCGTCGTGGCCGGCCGGCGTCAATTGGTGACGCCGAATCCTGCCTTCGCTTGTAAAGCATCAGCACGTCGGTAGACGCATGGCAGAGGCACAATCCTAGGTGGCATCGCTGCCACCAGTGCCATCCGGCTCGCTCCCAACCTCGCCATCGCCCGTCTCGCCGTTGCCGTTCGTGCCGTCGTCGGGGATGCGCTCGACGGAGACCACCTTCTCGTCGGCGTCCGTGCGGAAGATACGCACACCTTGGGTGTTCCGCCCGGCGATGCGAACCTCGTCGACCGGCGTCCGGATGAGCTGCCCAGCATCGGTCACCAGCATGATCTGGTCCGACTGCTCGATCGGGAACGAGGCCACAAGCGGTCCGTTCCGATCGTTGACGACCATGGCCGCGATGCCTTTGCCGCCGCGCCCCGAGATCCGGTACTCATAGGACGACGTCCGCTTGCCGAAGCCCCGCTGCGAGACCGTGAGGATAAACTGCTCGCGCCCACCGAGTTCAGCGAAGCGGTCGGGCGTCAACTCAGCGGCACCAGTCACGGCCTCGGCCCCGTCTTCCGCCTCGGCAACGGGCTCGACAGGCACCTCGCCATCGGCCTCGCCTGTTTGCGCGCGGCGGAATGCTGATGCCTGCTTCAGATAGGCCACTCGCTCGTCGGGGGTTGCCTCGACGTGATAAAGAACCGCCATCGAGATGACGGTGTCATCATCCTCGAGGCGCACGCCGCGGACACCGGTCGAGTCGCGCCCCTTGAACACGCGCACGTCGTCGACCGCGAACCGGATCGCCTGGCCGTGGGCAGTCGTCAGCAGCACGTCATCGTCCGGGCGGCAGATCTGCACGCCGATGATGCGATCGCCCTCGTCGAGCTTCATGGCGATCTTGCCGTTGCGATTGATGCTCTCGAAGTCGGTCAGGCTATTGCGGCGCACGTTGCCCGTCATCGTGGCGAACATCAGCTCCAGGCTCGCCCAGGTCTCCGAGTCCTCGGGCAGCGGCAGGATGGTGGTGATCACCTCGCCGGCCTCGAGGGGCAGCAGGTTCACGAGAGCCTTGCCCAGGGATTGCGGTGTGCCGGCTGGCAGACGCCAGACCTTCATGCGGTAGCACATGCCGCGCGAGGAAAAGAACAGCACGGGCGTGTGCGTTGAAGCGAGAAAGAGCTGCGTGACGACGTCCTCGTCGCGCGTCGACATTCCGGAGCGGCCCTTGCCGCCGCGCCGCTGCGCCCGGTACGTCGAGAGCGGAACGCGCTTGATGTAGCCCTTGAGACTGACGGTGACGACGCAGTCTTCGCGTTGGATCAGATCCTCATCCTCGAGATCACCGTCGACATCGAGGATCTCGGTGACACGCGGGGTCGCGAACTGGGACCTGATGTCGGACAGCTCCGACTTGATGATGTCGACGATGCGGGTGCGCGACGACAGAATGTCGAGGTAGTCCTTGATCTCCTCGGCGAGCTTCTTCAACTCGTCGCCGATCTCGTCGCGGCCGAGCGCCGTGAGCCGCGAGAGGGTGAGCGCGAGGATCGCCGTCGCCTGCTCCTCGGAAAGCTTGTAGGTGCCGTCCTCGGCCAGCTTGTGGCGCGGGTCGGCGATGAGATCGATCAGCGGCGCCATGTCCTTTGCCGGCCAGGCGCGCGCCATCAGGCCAACTTTGGCATCGGCGGGGCTGGCCGACGTGCGGATCAAGCGGATCACCTCGTCGATATTGGCGACAGCGATGGCGAGGCCGACGAGGGTATGGGCGCGGGTCCGCGCCTTCTTGAGGAGGTACTTGGTCCGCTTGGAGACGACGTCCTCACGGAAGGTCGTGAAGGCGTGAATGAAATCTCGCAGGTTGAGGCTCTCGGGCCGGCCGCCGTTGAGCGCGATCATGTTGGCGCCGAACGTCGACTGCAGGTCCGAGAAGCGCCACAGCTGGTTCAGAACCACGTCGGCCATCGCATCGCGCTTCAGCTCGATGACGACCCGCACGCCTTCCCGGTTCGACTCGTCCCAGACGTTGGCGATGCCTTCGATCTTCTTCTCGCGAACAAGCTCCGCGATCTTCTCGATCATCACCTTCTTGTTGATCTGGTAGGGGACCGAGGTGACGACCAGTGCCTCCCGATCCTTGCGGATCTGCTCGGTCTGGACGTGCGCCCGCATGATGATCGAGCCGCGGCTCTTGTGGTAGGCGTTGAGGATGCCGCCCCGGCCGAGGATGGTGCCGCCCGTCGGGAAGTCAGGCCCGGGAATGATCTGGCACAGCTCGTCGATCGTGATCTCGGGGTTCTCGAGCATAGCCATGCAGGCGTCGATCACCTCGCCAAGATTGTGCGGGGGAATGTTGGTCGCCATGCCGACGGCGATGCCGCCAGCGCCATTGACGAGCAGGTTCGGGAACTTGGCCGGCAGTACGACCGGCTCTTCCTCGGAGCCGTCATAGTTCTCCTTGAACTCGACGGTCTCCTTGTCGAGGTCATCGACGAGGTATTGGGTAATTTTGGCGAGCCGGCACTCGGTGTATCGCTCGGCCGCGGGCGGATCGCCGTCCATCGAGCCGAAGTTACCCTGCCCGTCGATGAGGGGCACGCGCAGTGACCAGTCCTGCGCCATGCGCACGAGCGCATCGTAGATGGCAAGATTGCCGTGCGGATGGTACTTGCCCATGGTCTCACCGACCACGCGCGCGGACTTTACGTATTTTGAGTTCCAGTTGAGCCCCAGCTCGCGCATCGCGTAGAGGATGCGACGGTGAACGGGCTTCAGGCCGTCGCGCACGTCCGGCAGCGCGCGCGAGACGATAACGCTCATGGCGTAATCGAGATAGCTACGCCGCATCTCATCGGAGATCGTTATGGGCCGGATGTCGTTCGGCTCCTTCGGCGTCTCGCCGCCGCCCTTCTTGTCATCGTCAGCCACGCGTTGGTTCTTCCTTCAGGTGAGGCGCATCGGCTTCGCTCGAGTACTGGCCCGGGCCGCGCCTTGGGCCGCTCTGCCATCGTCGAAGCGCTGCGAGCGCAGGCACCGGCGAATCGCACGCCGAGGCGAACAATGTGTGCCTTTCTGATAGCCGAGACACGCCGCTCCCGCAACGCAGCAGGCGCCCTGATCGAACGGACTGGAGCATATTCGCAAGATGTCCGGATGTGGGCCGTGCGCGTGCTGATAGTCGGCAGATGTGGCATTCCGCCCCACTCTGGCGACCCCCGGCAGCGCACACCCTCGACGGCTGGATGCCCTGTGGAGCCGGCTTCACAAAGCCCGACGCGCCTGCGACCCGACGCGCTAGAGGCCATTGCATAGTCTCGGCCGAAGACAAATATCCCGATTGCCGCCTTGCCGCTGACACACGGAAGCGCTAGTCACCGGTCCCGTCTGCCGCACGCGCTTCCTGCGTGAAGCGTTTTGCGAGCCGAGCGTTATTGGCCCCGCGCCTCGATTGACGATCCGCCAAGGCTCAGTCCCCCCGCCTTGGGAGATCGCTTGGCAGCGGGCCTCGACCAGGAACAGAGATACACATGAACAAGACCTTCCTCAGCCTCGTTGCACTTGGCACGCTGGTAGCGACCATGCCCGCACTGGCCCAGCAGAAAGCCAAGGCGCCGCCCGCTCCCGTCGATATCCCGCGGGGAGTCTTCATCGAGCAACAACCTGGCAACGTGTATCTCGCCCGCAATACGGTGCTCTTTGCCAAGGTCCGCGACAACAACGGCAAGATCATCGGCGACGTCGAGGATTTGCTGGTCAACGACCACAATGAGGTCGTCGGTGTCCTGATGGGCGTCGGCGGATTCCTTGGCGCGGGCGAGAAGCGGATCGCGGTGCGACTGTCCGCCCTGACCGTCGAGGAAAAGGCTGGCAAGACCGTCGTCACACTGCCCGGTGCGACCAAGGAGATCCTGGCGGCGCTGCCGGCATTCCAGCGCAACAAGCCGGCCAAGACGATGCTCGACCGCATCAAGGAGAAAGCGCAGGAGTTGACCGACAAGACGGTCGAGACCTCGACGGAAGCGGCTCAGAAGGCGCGTGAGCAGGCCGGTCCGGCGCTGGAGAAGGCCAAGGACGCTGCAGGCAAAGCCTACGAGAAGGCCAAGGATGCGGCAGGTCAAGCCTACGAGAAGGCCAAGGATGCAGCTCAGCCGGCGCCGAAGCAGTAACCGGCGCGCACACACCTGATCAAAAGAGCCCTGGCGCCGCCGAGCGCCGGGGCTTTTTGTTGCGTTGTCAGCGAAGGATCGGCACGTCTGGCGCAGCAGTCGGCGACAGAGTGCCGTCGAGACGCGGGTCGAGGGCAATCTCGAGTTGGCGTTTTGCGGGCACGAAGCCGGAGCGGATGTAGAATCCAAGCGCCGCGGGATGATCGAGCGTGCAGGTGTGCACCCAGAAGCGCTCGATCGGACGCCGCCAAGCCTCGCCGATGGCGTGCGCCATGAGATAACGGCCGAGGCCCCGCCCCGTCATCGACGGCGTAAGGCCGAAGAAAGCGAGTTCGCACGCGCCCACCCTCCTGAAATCCAACTCGAGTAGACCCTCGTCCGAGACGAGTTCGCCGCCCGGCTCGACCGCAGAATGCGCCCATACCGCCACTCGCTCGTCGTGCAAGATGGCACCGAGCGCCGCATCCGAGAGCCGCAACCGCGAATGCCAGAGCCACGGCTCGCCGATCCGGCGAAAAAGCGAGCGATACCAGTCGAGGTCAGGCCGCTCGACGCGGCGGATCTCGAGCCCTTCGTAGAGAGGCGGCAAGGGGCGTGGTCGGGGCGGAGCACGCATCTCGAGCGTTGTGGCGATCGCCGCGATCCGACCCGTCGGAATATCAGTGTAGCCGTCCGGAACAGCCAAGCCCGGCATTTCTTTCATCGCGACACCTCCACAGTCATCTCCGCGACGACGCCCCAGCGGGCCAGACAGCTGCCGACGCACCGAGGCTTCGAGGCCTTTCGCATGAGGTGTCGAGCCTCCGCTGGCCAGTGGGAGCGATCATGCCGCCGGGAGAGGCCTCGTCGGATAGGCTGCCACACCACGTCAGCGCCTTGTATAAGGCGCCTCGGAGCGGACACCAATGTCCCTGTCGATTGCGCCAAGCACCACCAGGAGCCCTATGCCCCCGACCGGATCGAGCAACCTGGCTCTGGCTGCGGTCCTCGCTAATGCGGCCATCGGCCTCGCCAAACTGATTGCGGCGGCCATGACGGGATCGGCAGCGATCCTGGCGGAGGCGATCCACTCCATCGCGGCCGCCACCAGCCAGGGGCTACTGCTGCTGGGACTGGTACGGGCCGCCCGCCCACTGCGGCCTCGACACCCCATACGCTATGCTCGAGAGCTGCGGTTCTGGACCTCGGTCGTGCCCATTCTCCTGTTCTCGCTCGGCGCGGGCGTTGCGATCAGCGAAGGTATCGACCAGTTCCAGCATCCGCGCCCGCTCGTCGACGCGAGCACCGGCTACGCTGTGCTGGCAGTCGCGTTCCTGATCCAGTTGGGCCTCGCCCATCGCGCCTGGCGCCAGATTTGCGCGACACCCGACATCGGACATCCGGCAGCAGTGACGGTGTCAGTGGAGACCAAAGCCGCCCTTGGCGGCCTCGTGGCCGCGCTCGCAGGGCTCACGCTTTCCCAAGGCCTCGGCTGGACGGATGCGGATGCGTTGGCATCGATCGCCGTAGGGCTCGTCATGGGCTGTGTCGCGGCGCTGATGGCCCTGGAGACCAGGGCGCTGCTCGTGAGTGACGGTTCGGCAACTTCGGGTCAGGAGGCGAGCAAAGTCAACCAGGCCTTCGCTTTCAGCGACCGCGACACCGCAGGCAGAGGCACGCGCCAAGACCCCGGCAAGGGCAAGAGAAGGCGGAAATAGGCACGCTGTGCGCGACGGCGGCATTCTTCGCAGCCGGCACGATCGGCGATGGCCGTCAAATCGGGCGGGCAATTGCGGGCGCTGTGACAGCGACCGAGCGTGACGTGCGGGCCGCCGCAAGGGCATGCCCCTCGGGCGTGGCGACAACGATCAGGCCATCCGGCCCGGGCCGTGTCTCGACGAGGCCCCGGTCGTGAGCCCCCTCCCACACCATGAGGCGCGGACAGGAGGTGCGCCACGCATCGATCACGTCCGCGTAGGCCCGCGGGCCTTGTGCGCACCAGACGACGAGATCCTGGATTAAAGGCTCGAGCCTGTCGGTCATCGTGACCTCTGCCAGGGCGTCGACGACCCACATGGGAGGGCGAGCCTATCACCACTCCAGTGCGGCGACCAATACGGCGATCTCACTCGCTCAACGCCTAAACCGTTTCCGCCCACAAATCGTACTCGTCGGCGTGCAGGACGCGCGCGCGAACGATGTCGCCAGACGCCACATTCATGTCGCCGTTCAGGAAGACCGAACCGTCGATATCGGGCGCATCCCATTGCGATCTCCCGATCGCGCCTTCCTCGTCGACCTCGTCGATCAGCACGTCGATCTCGCGCCCGACTCTGGCCGCCATGATCTCGGCCGAGACCTTCTGCTGCGCCGACATGAAGCGATGCCAGCGCTCGTCCTTGACTTCCTCGGGCACCGCTCCCGGTAGCTCGTTTGCGGGCGCGCCGTCTACGGGCTCATACTTGAAACAACCCACGCGGGCGAGCCGAGCCTCGCCGATGAACTCGAGCAGCGTCTCGAAATCACGCTCGGTCTCACCCGGGAAACCGACGATGAAGGTTGAGCGCAGCGCAAGATCGGGAACGGCACGGCGCCAGGCGGATATCCGCGCCAGTGTTTTCTCCTGGTGCGCGGGACGCCGCATGGCCTTGAGCACAGCCGGGCTCGCGTGCTGGAACGGGATGTCGAGGTAGGGCAGAACTTTGCCCTCAGCCATCAGGGGCAGCACCTCGTCGACGTGCGGATACGGGTAGACGTAGTGGAGCCGCACCCAGGCCCCAAGCGAGCCCAGCGCTTGCGTCAACTCGAAAAAACGCGCCCTGAGAGGCTCGCCCTTCCACTGGCTCTCGGCGTACTTGATGTCGATGCCGTAGGCCGACGTGTCCTGGCTGATGACCAGAAGCTCCTTGACGCCAGCTTTGACGAGGCGCTCGGCCTCCATCATCACCTGATTGACCGGCCGCGAGGCGAGACGCCCCCGAATGGCCGGGATGATGCAGAAGGCGCAGCTGTTGTTGCAGCCCTCGGAGATCTTCAGATAGGCGTAGTGGCGCGGCGTCAGGCGAAGCCCCTCGGGCGGAACCAGGTCGACGAATGGGTCGTGCAACGGCGGCAGGGCCGCATGCACTGCCTCCATGACGGCCTCGTATTGGTGTGGGCCGGAAACCGACAGCACACCTGGATGAGCCGCCAGGATCTTGTCTTTCTCGACGCCGAGGCAGCCCGTGACGATGACCCGGCCGTTCTCGGCCATAGCCTCGCCGATCGCAGCCAAGCTTTCCTCTTTGGCGGAATTCAGGAAGCCGCACGTATTTACGATGACCGCATCGGCACCCTTGTAGTCGGGCACGAGCTGATAGCCCTCGGCTCGGAGCCTCGTGATGATGCGCTCGCTGTCGACCAGCGCTTTCGGGCAACCGAGCGAAACGATGCCCACCTTGGGAACGCGCGGGTGCATCTGCGCTGCAGCCCGTCGCGCCTTGGGAGCTGCGCTGCCGGCCGTACGGCCGCCACCCCCTAACGCACGCGGGGCCGACGACTTTGCAGGGGATTTCTCGGGGTTTCTCGCCATGGTCGCGCTTGTAGCCCCCCGGCGCGCTCGGTGCAACGCCAAGCCTCAGGCGCGCTCGTGGTTACCGGCGCTGCGGGCTGGACTTGTCCGCAGCATGACCCTCTGACGTGTTGCCGACGATCGGCAACGGGCCGAGCACGCGCAGCGTCACGAACACGGCAACGAGGACAACCACGAAGCCGACGACCAACCCCATAATCGCGTCCGGCACGAGGAACATCGCGCCTTTGATGGTCCAGGCCCCGCCGACGACGAGGAGGCCGACCAGACCCAGGGAGAGAGCCGTTGCCAGCCCCTCGCTGCTCCATCTGCTCGGCGGCCGAGCCAGACGGCACTGCTTGGCGCAATACCAGAGAAACAGCGCACTGGCCACGGAGATGGCAATTCCGATCAACAGCGATAGCCAAGCCTCGGTCATCGGGCCACTCCGATTAGGAGCCACGGGCGTCACGTGACGCCGCAGCAACCGCAACGTAGCCAGCCGCCGAATGCACAGACAGTAAGTTTAAAACCTCGTCGTATAAACTCTGCGTATCGCTGCGTTCTGAAAGAAGAGCGAAACAGCGCTAGCAGGCCGTGCCGCGCCTAAGTTCGTCCTCTTCGACGCCTGCCAACGCCACCGAGGCAGTCATGCGACCGGCGATTGCGGTGTCAGCGGCGCTCCGCTCCAGCGCGGCGCATCGTCGATCCGAAGGCCGAAATCGCGGCCCATGTGCATCAACGCACGCTCAGCCAGCGCAGTGATCGTGAAGAGCGGATTGACACCGAGCGAGCGCGGGATGATCGACCCGTCGATGACGTAAAGACCCCCGTGAACGTCTGTCGACCCGCGGCCGGCGGTGGCATCGAACACGCGGCCTTTGTGGTCGACCACGCCATCGCGACGCTCGCGTCCCATGCCGGCGCCACCGAGCGGATGCGCCGTCGCCGGCTGGTGGCCCATCACCGAGCCCGCGAGCGGGTTCTTGACATAGGCTCCACCCGCCTTCTCGACGAGCGCCGCCAGCACCTTGTCGAGCCGCCGATAAACGGGCTGGTCCTTGGCGCCGGGCCACGAGAGCACCAACTGGCCGTCCTCGAGGTGAAAGCGTCCCGCCGCCGTATCGTGCGAGACTGCAAAGAATGTCTGCAGGCTCGAGAGCGGCCCCTTGTAGACGCCATTGACGAGCGCCGAGAGTGCGCCGAGCAATCGCCCGTTTGGAACGAACATTACCGGCAGGATCGGCGCCATCGCGGACGGCATCGCCCCCTCCTGAATACACATCTCGTGCTCGAGCGTTGCCGCATCCTCGATATCGATCTGCCCGGTAACGGCGGCGCCGACCTCGAAGTCTTCGATCTTCGCGGGATGACCCACGCCTATGGCATTGACGGGGAGCTTGGCGCCGTAGCCGAAGGCGATGATGTCACCATTGGCAGAGAAGCGGTGCCCCAACCGATCGGAGAGAGCCAGCCCCTTCTCGCGCGACCGAAGCAGGATCTCCGTCGAACCGAGCGTGCCGGCAGCAAGGATGACCATCCCTGCCTCGATGACGATCTCCTGCGGCCCCTTACAATTGCGTTCCGCGTCGAGGCGCTCCGCCACGACGGACCAGGCCCCATCCGGACTACGCATGACAAAGCTGACCCGGATCTCCGTGAACACCTCGGCGCCGTGCCGCACAGCATCGGGCAAATAGGTCAGCGCGACAGTATTCTTGGCGCCCACATTGCAGCCGCCACAGCAGTCGCCGCAGAGCGTGCAGCCGGGTTGAGCGATACCCGCCGGATTGACGTTCGGCTCGAAACTGACCGCGACCGGTGGCACGACGGCGTGTGTGTCGAGCGCGGCGCCCGCCGCATCGAGTGCCTTGAATTTGCTCATGGCGCGGCCACGCTCATGACGTGCCGGCCGGAGCCACCTTGCGGCGTGCTCGAATCCCTCCTCGATGAGACCGTCTTGCGCGACCTGGCCGGGCCAGACCTCGTCACGAAAGACGCGCGGATCGGGGCGCAACGCGACGCCGGCGTTCACCAGAGAGCCCCCGCCGAGCCCACAGGCGACGAGCACGTGCATGTCCTCGCCGAGGCGCACGTCGTAGAGAGCAGTTGGCTTGCCGAACCCCGTGCGGCGGCCAGTGACCTGCATCTCGGCGCGAAACTCGGGAAACCGGGCCGGGAATTCCCCCGTCAGGAACTCGCGGCCACGCTCGAGCACGCACACCCGTTTGCCCGCCCGCGCCAGTCGCGATGCCGCGACGCCGCCGCCATAGCCCGATCCGACGACGATCACGTCGTAGCGGGAGGCGAGCCGGTCCAGGGATCGGGCAAGACGAGCCAACGGAAGATCCTCCTCGTGGCAACGCATGGCTTTGTGCGGGAAGATGACAGATTGCCGAGGATTGCCCGATAGGTCGAGCGGTCGCGGCATCTATGATGGGCAGTCTGATGGTGCCGAAAAGTGACAATGCCGCCGGCGCAGTATTGAATGACGGATAGGCAGCCTGGGAGATGGCCCGATGACCGCGACGCAAAATGCCTCAGCTTCCGTCGAGGCTGCGATCCGGCGCCTGCACGCCGCCATGGCCGACGTGGCCAACGGCGATGTCGGCGCCATCAAGGCGCTTTACTCGCATACCGCCGATGCCACGAGCTTCTACGGATGGGGCGGATACGAAAGAGGCTGGGAGGGCGTGTCTGCTCGTTGGGACTGGGCAGGACAGCAATTCAAGGGCGGCAAGGTCAGCTATCAGAACGTGACGACGGTGGTGACGCCGGAACTGTTCTATACGACTGAGATCGAGACTTATGCGAGCCAAGCCATGGCCG
>LNDR01000283.1 GCA_001464755.1 Rhizobiales bacterium Ga0077524 | reverse complement strand
GACTGGCTGCATGAAAATCTGTTAACGTTTCTTCTCGTGAGATGACGCGCCTCCCCTTGGAGCGTCCGCATGAACCCGTTGTCATTTGACATTCATGCTGCGAGCCCCGACATGGTGCGATTGAGCTGGCACGCCGTGATGCCCACTTCGGCCCTCTTGGCTTGGTGGTGTTGCGCGCAAGATTGTCGTGGACGTAGCCGGTCTGGGGCAGCGAGCTCCCGAAGTCGAGTGCCGAAGGGAAATCCCCTATGATCCGCAGAGGCTTTTTCCTCTCCCGTCTGCTCCGTTTTCCCGTCCTTGCCGCACCTGTGGTGACCCTGATGCTCTCCTTCTCCTCCTACTTCTCCGAGGCTCATGCGACGCCCCGGGCGACCGAATTCGAGCTCAAAAACGGCATGAAGGTGGTCGTAGTCCAGGACCATCGGGCGCCGGTCGTGACGCACATGGTCTGGTATCGGGTCGGGGCGGCCGACGAGCCGCCGGGTGTATCCGGCATCGCGCACTTCCTCGAGCACTTGATGTTCAAGTCGACCGAGAAGATCGCCAATGGCGAGTTTTCGAAGATCGTGTCGCGCCTCGGTGGTCAGGACAACGCCTTTACCGGACAGGACGTGACCGCCTACTTCCAGCGGATCGCCAAGGATCGCCTGCCTATCGTGATGGAGATGGAAGCGGATCGGATGGTCAATCTGCGTCTCCAGGAGAAGGAGGTGCTGACCGAGCGCGACGTTATTCTCGAGGAGCGTCGGTCGCGCACAGAGAACAACCCGTCCGCGCTGCTCGACGAGCAGATGAACGCGATGCTCTATCTTTCGCACCCTTACGGCCTTCCCGTGATCGGTTGGGAGCACGAGATGGCGCAACTTTCGCCGGATGATGCGCTCTCATTCTACAAGCGCTTCTATGCGCCGAACAACGCAATTCTGGTGGTGACGGGCGACGTCACGCCTGAGGAGCTGATGCCTCTCGCCGAGGCGACCTATGGCAAGATCCCGGCGAATCCCGATGTGAAGGCGCGTCCACGCCCGCAGGAGCCGCCGCACCGTGCCGCCCGGAGGACGGAGCTCAAGGACCCTCGTGCGGGCAAGCCGTCGCTGCACCGCAGCTATCTGGCGCCAGCCTATCGCGGTGCCGAGGCCGGAGAGGCCGAGGCGCTGGACCTGCTGCTCAAGGTGCTCGCCTCCGGCTCGACGAGCCGAATCTACAAGAGCCTCGTCGTCGAGGCGAAGGTCGCCTCTTCGACCGGCGGCTATTACTCCGGATCGGCACGAGATAGCGGCAAGATCTCGCTTTACGGCGTGCCGGCGGACGGCGTGTCGCTCGAGGCGCTGGAAGTGGCACTCGACAAGGTGATCGCGGAAGTGCGCGCGAGTGGCATCACAGAGGCGGAACTCGATCGCGCGAAGAAGTCGTATCTCGCGGAATACATCTACGAAAGCGACAATCAGGCGACACTGGCGCGGCGCTATGGGTGGTCGCTGACCGTCGGCCGCACGGTCAAGGACATCGAGGAGTGGCCCGATCGTATTGCGAAGGTCTCGCTCGCGGATGTGGCCAAGGTGGCGGCGAAGTATCTCGACATCCGCCGCTCGGTGACGGGGACGCTGATTCCGGCGAGCCCAGATTTGCCAGCTGAGATTGCCGGCACGCCGCCCAAGGCGATGCCGTCAAACGCTCCAGCTCCAGCGGCGAAGGCCGGCGGGCGTACCTGACGAAGGACGAAGCTCTCTCATGTCCATGCGTGACGGCAAACGTCTTAAAGATTGGGTCGAGGCACGGTCTCCCGCCGGGCGGCTGTGGCTGTTTCTCGGTGCGGTCGGCGTGCTCCTCGGCGGGTTCTCGCTGATTGGCGGGCCGTCTGTGCCCGAGCCTGCTGCCTCGGCAGCGGCGGGTGTCACAGCGGCGGTCTCGCGCCCTGGTGCCGGAACCGATGCTGTTCCGTCAGCTGGAAGCCAGACGGCGGCTGTTCCGGCAGATGGTCTCGGATCGCTGTCGGAAAAGCCCGGCGCTTCGGGCAAGCCTGTGAAGACGATCACAGTGCCGCGCGGCGTTCCGACTGAAGCGTCATCCCCACCCGGCGCAGCGGCCAACTCGACAGCGCCCAGCGGTTCGGCCTCTGGGGCTGAGGCTGGGCTTGCGGGACAGGCTGCTCTTCCGGGACAGGCTGGGCTTGCGAGCAAGTCTGAGCGCGTCGCGGAGGCGCCACAGCCGACTGCAGCTCCCCAAGAGACCATTGCTCCGTCCAAGCCGGCTACCGCGGACAAGCCGGCTTCCGCATTCAAGGCGACAGCGACAAAAATGAACATCCAGGACGTCAAGAGCCCCGGTGGAATCTCGGCATGGCTGGTCGAGGAGCGCAGCGTGCCGCTGCTCGCGATCCGCTTCGTATTCGATGGCGGCTCGAACCAGGATCCGACCGGCAAGGAAGGTCTCGCCAATTTCATCACGGCGATGATGGACGAGGGAGCCGGCGATCTAGAGGCGTCGCAGTTCCAGGAGCGCATGGAGGAGTTGGCCGTCCGCATCACGTTTGAGGATGCCAAGGATGCACTCTATGGCAACTTTGAAACACTGACCGTCAATCGGGAACCTGCCCTCGATATGCTGCGGCTGGCGATCAACAAGCCGCGCTTCGATGCGTCGGCCGTCGATCGGATCAGAAAGCAGCTGCTCGCAAACCTTGCCTTTGCCGCGAAGAACCCGCAGCAGGTGGCCGGCAAGGCCTGGAACGAAGGGGCCTTCCCGGGCCACCCCTATGGCCGGCACGCCAACGGTACGCCGGAGAGCCTGGCCGCGATCCAGTCGGCAGACCTGGAGGCTTTCCGCAAGCGCACGTTCGCGCGCGATACGTTGAAGGTGGTGGCGGTCGGCGACATCGACGCGAAGGCGCTGGGCGAGATCCTCGACAAGGTGTTCGGCGAGCTGCCGCCCAAGGCCGAGCTGGTGCCGGTGCCCGATACAGAGCCAAAGCCCGTCGAGAAGCTGCAGATCGTCGAGATGGACGTGCCGCAGTCCGTGGTGCAGTTCGGTATGGCCGGTCTCGCACGCAAGGACGATGATTTCATTCCAGCGTTCGTGATGAACCAGATCCTCGGCGGGGGCGGCTTTGCCTCGCGTTTGACCGAGGAGGTGCGCGAGAAGCGCGGCCTCGCCTACTCGGTCTATAGCTACCTGCAGCCGCTGCGCTATGCATCGACTTTCGGCGGTGGCGTCGCGACCAGGAACGAGGCCGTCAAGCAGTCGATCGATGTCATTCGCGCCGAGCTGGAACGCATGGCCAAGGACGGTCCGACCGAGACCGAGCTCGCCAACGCCAAGAGCTATCTGACGGGCTCGTTCGCGCTGAGGTTCGATACGAACGCAAAGATCGCGAGCCAGCTGTTGTGGATGCTGCACGAGGACATGGGCATCGACTACCCGACGCGGCGCAACGCGCTGATCGAGGCAGTGACAATGGATGACGTCAAGCGCGCATCAAGACGTGTGCTGAAAGTCGATAATTTGTTCATTACGGTGGTCGGCAAGCCGAAGGGTCTCGGCAAAGACTGACGACGGCGCTTCGGATCTAGGCGCCATCTGGAGGGACTTGGGCTGGAGGGACTGGGCATGACCGGTTGGGTTGCACGGCTTGGTGTCAGCGGGCCCGGACGGCAGGGTAGCGGGCCACACTATCCAACCGGGCAAGGGCACCAGCAGGCTTACGTGCAGGAGACGGAGCGTTGCTTCGATCGACGAATCGGGACTGACGGACTTTCCACCCACGACATCTGGCAGCGCCACGAACGCCTGAATCAGCCGTTACGCGACCTCGCCGCCACGGCGCGGGCGGGGACGATGGAACATTTCTCCATCGTCGATCGCGAGGACGACATAATCGCTGGCGAGGCGGCGCTGGCGAAGCTTTCGCGTGGTGCGCATACGATCGTGTTTTTCGGCACGGGAGGCTCGGGGCTCGGCGGGCAGACGCTGGCGCAGCTCGCGGGCTGGAATATTCCGGGCGGTGCCGATGCCGCGCAGCGAAGCCGCCCGCGGACCCGGTTTTACGACAATCTCGATCCGGCAACGCTCTCGGGTGCGCTGGACAGCCTCGACCTCGCCACGACTCGCTTCGTCGTGATCTCGAAGTCCGGCGGCACGGCCGAGACGCTCTCGCAGATGGTGGCAACGCTGGCAGCGATTCGCGAGGCCGGCCTCGAGGCGCGCGTTGGGGATATGTTTCTCGCGGTTTCCGATCCGGTGGCGCTCGGTGGACGCAATGCGCTACGGCAATTCTGCGGGGAGCTGGGGATTCCGGTTCTCGATCACCCGCCGGGGATCGGTGGCCGGTTCTCCGGGCTGTCGATCGTCGGGTTGCTACCTGCCATGGCGCGAGGGCTCGACGCGCGTGCGGTGCGGCGCGGGGCGCGCTCGGTGCTGCTCCCGTTGATCGAGGGCGAGCTTGCCGAGGCCAGTCCCGCGTCCTGGTTCGCACCGGCGATCGGCGCTGCGGTGGCGGTTGCGCTGGCCGAGACGCGGGGGATCAGGGTCAATGTGATGATGCCTTACGCGGACCGCCTACAGCGGTTCGGCGCCTGGTATGTCCAGCTCTGGGCGGAAAGTCTTGGCAAGGGCGGAAATGGAACGGCGCCCATTGCGTGTCTCGGCCCGGTCGACCAGCACAGCCAGCTGCAGCTCTTCATGGACGGGCCGCGCGAGCACTTCATCACGCTAGTGACGGTGCCGACGGAAGGCACGGGGCCCCTTCTGCCCGACGACCTCGCGCAGCGTGCCGGTATCGGCTACCTCGGTGGCCGGCGAGTCGGCGATCTCGTCGCGGCGCAAGCGGAGGCAGTCGCGGATGCGTTGACGCAGGCCGGCAGGCCCGTGCGGATTATCCGGCTCACGCGACTTGACGAGTACGGCCTCGGTGCGTTGTTGATGCATATGATGCTCGAAACGATTCTCGCCGGTCGGCTGCTCGGGGTCGACCCGTTCGACCAGCCGGCGGTGGAGCTTGCCAAGGTGCTGACGCGGGAGCGTCTTGCGGCCAAGGCCTGACCCAGACTGGCGGCGTCGCCGTCTCGACCGTGTGCGCGCGTTGTCCGACGGAGCGAGCATTTGGCTGTCCGCCAGCTCAGACCCGAGACCGTCAACCGCATTGCGGCGGGCGAGGTGATCGAACGTCCGGCCAGTGTCGTGAAGGAGCTCGTGGAGAACGCGCTTGATGCGGGCGCGCGGGCGATCGAGGTGGTCACGGCAGCCGGCGGCCTGGCGTTGGTGCGGGTGACCGACGACGGCTCCGGCATGGACGAGGCGGATCTGGCGCTGGCGGTTGAGCGTCACGCGACGTCGAAGCTTACAGACGACGATCTCTTCAACATCGCGACGCTCGGCTTCCGCGGCGAGGCACTGCCGTCGATCGGGTCGGTGGCGACGCTGTCGATCAAAACGCGGCGGCGCGATGCGGCGTCCGGGCTCGAGATCGTGGTGGATCGGGGCGACAAGGGTGGCATCCGGCCAGCTGCGCTCAATTTCGGGACCAGCGTCGAGGTTCGCAGCCTCTTCTCGGCGACGCCAGCACGGCTGAAGTTCATGAAGTCGGAGAGGGCCGAGAACATGGCCATCTCCGAGACCGTGAAGCGGCTGGCGATGGCGCATCCGGAGGTGGCATTCTCGGTCACGACCGGCGAGCGGGCGGGTCTCGTGCTGCCCGCGCAACCGGAAGGACCCGGGGGACTTCTGGCGCGGCTCGGCCGGATCATGGGTCGCGAGTTCCTCGACGATGCCCTGGCGCTCGACGGTGAGCGGGAGGGCGTGCGGGTGTCGGGTTTCGCGGGGCTGCCTACGCTTCACCGGCCCGATACGGGGCTGCAATTCCTGTTCGTCAACGGGCGGCCGGTGCGCGATCGGCTGATGCTCGGTGCGGTGCGCGCGGCCTACGGTGATCTGGTGCCGAAAGGGCGGCATCCGCTGCTGGCGCTCTTCGTGACGCTCGATCCGGGCGAGGTGGACGTCAACGTGCACCCGACCAAGGCCGAGGTGCGATTTCGCGATTCAGCGACTGCACGCAGTCTGATCGTCGGCGGCTTGCGGCATGCGTTGGAGGCCGCCGGGCATCGCGCGAGCATGCTGGGTGGCGCGCGCACACTCGAGACGCTGGCACGGGGCGGGGGCGAGACAGCGTGGGGGCATGCGTCGGCGCAAAACGGCGACGGATGGCAACCTGCCGCCGTGCCGGGGCGGGACCGATCCGAGCCGCCGTTCCGCGGTGCAGGATCGGGTTTCGCGTCGACCTCGTTCCGCAGTCAAGGGCGGCCCTACTCGGGTGGTTTCGGCGAGGCGATGCAAGCCCCGCTCGACATGGGTGTGGTGCCCTCGGCCGATACGGCGGCGGCGGCGACGTCTGTGCCGGAGGCTCTGCTCGACCGGCCGCTCGGGGCGGCTCGCGCCCAATTGCACGAAACCTACATCGTCGCAGAGACGCGCGGCTCGGTCGTGATCGTCGACCAGCACGCGGCGCACGAGCGGCTCGTCTATGAGCGTATGAAAGTCATGCTGGCGGCGGGCGGTGTGGCGCGACAGGGGCTACTGATCCCCGAGATCGTCGAGATGGACGAGGACGAGGCAGCGCTTGTGGTCGACTGGTCGGACGAACTCGCTGAGCTAGGCCTCGCGATCGAGGCGTTTGGCCCAGGGGCGATCGCGGTGCGCGAGGTTCCGGCGCTGCTCGGCAAGATCGACGTCGCGTCCCTGGTCAAGGATCTGATCGCGAACGTGCTTGCCGGTAACGGCACCACGGCCCTCAAGGACCGGCTCGAAGCGGTGTGCGCGACGATGGCCTGTCATGGCAGTGTGCGCGCCGGTCGCCGCCTGACGCCGGAGGAAATGAATGCGCTCCTCCGCGAGATGGAAGCGACGCCATTCTCAGGCCAATGCAACCATGGGCGGCCAACCTATGTCGAGCTCAAGCGCGGCGACATCGAGCGTCTGTTCGGACGAAGATGAGTTTTTGAGTCGGCGCGAGCCGGATTAGCTTGCGTTGCGCCAACCGACTCCCCTGCGGGGAGCCGGCCCGTTGGCGTGGGAGGTTGGCGCGGGGGATCAGCGGCGGCGGCAAGGGCGGGCGGTGACGTTGCAGGCCCAGGAGTTGCCGCCGCCTGAGCACTTGACGGCCTTGCTCTCGGCCATCTTGAAGCTCCCCCAGTGGGCGCCGTACTCCCAGGCCGTGAATCCTTGCCAAACCTTGATCGCCTCTGCCTCGGCGGCCTTACGCGACGGCTGCCCGGCGCTGGAGCCGTCGTGGAAGTGATCCTTCATGCAGACCTTGGCACCGACGCGGACGTGCTCGTGGATACCGGCGAGGCCTTGGGCCGCTGCCGAGCTCGCCGTAAGCGCGAGAAGCCCCGCCGCTGCAATCATCACGCTCCGAATGGTCATCTGGTCGTCTCCGGTTGGTCGCGGCGCCTCGCAGCCGTTCGAATCGGACATGCCTGATTTGACCATGCGGCGCCTAGGGCGTCAGGTGCCGCAGGTGTGCGAATTCAGAAGAGGATGGCAGGGGTGCACCATGGCAAGTGTGCCACAGCCGTAAGGAATTGGCTGCCGATTGACTTGGATCATGGAGACGGCATGACGAGGCGGGCGAGCGCGCCGCGCATCGGCTCGGGGATCGGAGTCGGGCGCTGACTCGTGCGCTCGATGAAGACGTGGATGAAATGACCCTCAGCGCGGGCCTGATCCTCGCCCTCGGCGAAAAGGCCGATCTCGTAGCGCACGGAGGATGAGCCGAGGCGTCCGACGCGGAGGCCGCCGTCGATGATGTCGGGGTAGGCGAACGACCTGTAGTATCGGCACAGGCTCTCGACAGCGAGACCGATGATGGCGCCGTTGTGGAAGTCGAGGCGGCCCTCTTCGATCAGGTACCGGTTAATCAACGTGTCGAAGTACGAGTAATAATTCACGTTATTGACGTGTCCGTAGACGTCGTTGTCCATCCAACGCGTCGGAATTTGCGCGAAGTGGCGGTAGTCGGCGCGCGTGCCGACTTTCGGGCGCTCGGTGCTCATGATGGAGGCTCGTTCTTGGGGCGCGAAGTGGTCGTTCTCTTCGCCGGTGCCTAATCCTTCGAGGCAACAATCTGGATCTCGAACAGGCACTCCGCGTCCGCCATCTTGCCCTCGACGCAAGCGCGCACCGGCAGGTTCTGGGGATCGACCCATTCTAGCCAAGCCTTGTTCATCTGGTCGCGGAGGCGAATATCCGACAGCCAGATCACGCACGACAGGATGCGCGACTTGGACGAGCCGCAGAGCCCGAGAAATTTGTCCAAGTCGCGGAAAGCCTCGCGGGCTTGCCCAGCAACGTCGAGGGTGAGGTCGTCGGCGATGGCACCGGCGGTGAAAACGAACGGCGCGGCCTCGACGACGTTGGCCAGGATCGGCTCGAGCTCGCGGCGAATGATGGCCATGGGAAGCCTTGATGAGAAAGGAGTGTGAGGAGCGTAGGTCGGGTCGAGGCCTGCACTTCCAAGGCCCGACAACCGCGATGCGCGGTGTGTAGGGTCTCGCGAAAGGCTCGACCCGACCTACTACGGCGATTACTTCGCAGCGACGACGGCGATCTCGACCAGGATCGCAGGGTCGGCGAGCTTGGCCTCGATGCAGGCGCGGCCCGGCAGGTTCTGGCCGCCATTCCACTCGGTCCAGGCGATGTTCATCTTGTCGCGCAGACGGATGTCGGGAACCCAAATGGTGGCAGAGATGATCTTCGACTTGTCGGTGCCGCAGAGCGCGAGCAGCCGGTCGATCTCCTTGGTCACCTGGCGGGTCTGGCCGGTGACATCGTCCTTGGTGTTGTCGGGCGTGATGCCAGCCGTAAAGACGAAACCGTTCGCCTCGACGACCTTCGAGAGGATGCCTTTGGACTCGTGACGCGTAATGGCCATTCTGGGGGTCTCCTCAGGTGATTGGGACGGGCAAGTCTTAGCACGTCGATCGGCGGGCGCCACAACTGCGGTTCACAGGCTGGATGCCCGGCTCGCATTGCGCGGCGTTCGGGACAGGCCTAGTCTCGGGGCAAACGTGGACAACGCAATCAAGCCTCGAGGGAACTCCCGATGAAAGAGCCGAAGAAGCCTGCCAGCGCGGTAAAGAACGGGACCAAGGCCGCTGCCGCACGGCGGCGGGTGAAACCGTCGGAGCTGCGCTCGAAGGCGTGGTTCGACAATCCCGCCAATGCGGACATGACCGCGCTTTACGTCGAGCGGACGATGAACTTCGGTCTGACGCTCGACGAGTTGCAGTCTGGCAAACCGATCATCGGCATCGCGCAGTCGGGCTCCGACCTTTCGCCCTGCAATCGGCATCACATCTTCCTGGCCGAGCGCGTCCGGGAGGGGATCCGTGAGGCGGGCGGTATCGCGTTCGAGTTCCCGCTGCATCCGATCCAGGAAACCTGCAAAAGGCCGACCGCGAGCCTCGACCGGAACCTCGCGTATCTCGGCCTCGTCGAGGTGCTCTACGGCTACCCGATCGACGGCGTGGTGCTGACGACGGGCTGCGACAAGACGACGCCAAGCCAGATCATGGCGGCTGCAACGGTCGACCTCCCGGCAATCGTGCTGTCGGGCGGGCCGATGCTCAACGGCTGGTTCAAGGGCGAGCGGACGGGCTCCGGGACCATCGTGTGGAAGGCGCGCGAGATGATGGCGCGCGGCGAGATCCAGTATAAAGAATTCCTTGAGCTGGTCGCGTCGTCGGCGCCGTCGGCAGGGCACTGCAACACGATGGGCACGGCCTCGACGATGAACTCGCTGGCCGAGGCGCTCGGCATGTCGCTGCCCGGCTGCGCCGCGATTCCGGGCCCCTATCGCGAGCGCCAGCAGATGGCCTACCTCACGGGCAAACGCATCGTCGAGATGGTGTGGGAGGACCTCAAGCCGTCCGACGTCATGACGCGAGAGGCATTCGAGAATGCCATCACCGTCAACTCGGCGATCGGCGGCTCGACCAATGCGCCGGTGCATCTCAACGCCATCGCGCGGCATATCGGGGTTGAGCTCGACAACGACGACTGGGAGCGGATCGGCTATGATATTCCGCTGATCGTCAACCTGCAGCCGGCGGGCGAATATCTCGGCGAGGAGTATCACCGCGCGGGTGGTGTGCCGGCGGTGGTCGCGGAGTTGATCGCCGAGGGCAAGATCAACAAGAAGGCCCTGACGGTCAACGGCAAGACGCTCTACGAAAACTGCGAGGGCAAGGTTTCGTGGGACCGCAAGGTCATCAAACCTTACGACGAGCCGATGGTGAAATCGGCGGGCTTCCTCAACCTCAAGGGCAACCTGTTCGACTCGGCGATCATGAAGACTTCGGTCATCTCGCCAGAGTTCCGCGAGCGCTATCTGTCGAACCCGAAGGATCCGAATGCGTTCGAGGGACGCGCCATCGTGTTCGATGGGCCGGAGGACTATCACGCGCGCATCGACGATCCGAAACTGAAGATCGACGGCACGTGCCTCCTGTTCATGCGCGGCGCCGGGCCGGTCGGTTACCCTGGTGCGGCCGAGGTCGTCAACATGCGCGCACCGGACTATCTGCTGAAGAAGGGCATCACGGCGCTGCCGTGCATCGGTGACGGACGTCAGTCGGGGACGTCGGGCTCGCCATCGATCCTCAATGCGTCGCCGGAGGCGGCGGCGCCGGGCAGTGGGCTCGCGATCCTGAAGACCGGCGATATGGTTCGCATCGATCTGAACCGGCGAACGGCCGACGTTCTGATTTCCAACGAGGAGATCGCGAAGCGGAAGGCGGCGCTGGCGAAGGCCGGCGGCTACAAATATCCGGAGAGCCAAACGCCCTGGCAGGAGATCCAACGTGGCATGGTGGACGAGCTCAGCGAGGGCATGGTGCTGAAGCCGGCCGTGAAGTACCAGCGCATCGCCAAGACGAAGGGTCTGCCGCGGGATAATCACTGAGGGCGCCGAGTTTTGGCTCGTCTCGTCCACATCACCGCCGACTCGGATGCGGCGCGAATCAGGCGGCACGGCATCCGGCCGCGGCGCATCAAGTGGCTGATCGAGGGCGAGGATCGCTTCGTTTGGGCGTTCCCAGTCCTCGAGAGCTACAGGCTGACCCATCAGTGGGCAAACCGGCCGTCTGGCACGAAAAACTTTCATGCTGCAACCGACCGAATATTCACGCCTGGATTTCGACGCCCGCCCAGTCGTACACGCGGCCGGATTGAGCCGGCGTCAGGCCATCGAGCACACCAAGGAGACGAAGCGCGGACTGCTCTGGCGCGAACAGCTTGTCTTCTGGCACGCCACCTTGGTAGGGCTTCGACAAGTCAGTATCTACCGTCCCCGGGTGTAGGCCGACGCAAATTGCTTGCGGCCGCTTTGTCGACAACTCGATACTGAAACAACGGATAAGCTGATTCAGCGCGGCCTTCGAAGCGCGATAGCTGTGCCAGCCTCCCAACCGATTGTCGCTAATGCTGCCGACGCGCGCCGATAGCGCTGCGAACACGGAACGTCGGTCGCGCGGCAAGTGAGGCAGGACGTGTTTGGCTACCAAGGCCGGACCTATGGTGTTGATCTCGAAGGCTCGGATCATGGCGCTTGGTGTGAGCGACTGCCACGACTTCTCTGGCTTGAGATGCCCATCGTGCAGCAGACCTGTCGCGACGATCGCGAGATCGACCTCGTCAAGGCTCTTGGCTGCCGCTTCGATCGTAGACTCGTCTCGCAGGTCGATGAATTGCGGTATGATCTTCTCGCCTGATGCAAAGGCGGCCGAACGTGACCATACGATAACCTGGCTATAGCGCGGATCCGCTACGAGCTTAGCCACGAACGCCGATCCAAGTCCACCCGATGCCCCGACCACCAGCGCTCGCATTGTCTGTCTCTTGGCTTCTGTTGGCCGCTTGCCGCACATCGATGGGACTAGCGGGTCCTAGACGCGGTCGTTGCGCGCAACATCCACTGGAAGGCTGGCCGCACGACAAGGAACCCGCGATACACAACCTCGGTCGCTTGCAGAACGCCCGGCAGCAGAACGATACGTCCAAGCCAGCGCCAGGCGGGAAGCGCAAGCCACAGATGGCCGGCATCGCGCACGTGAAACCGCTTGAGGGTTGTCGCTTTGTCGAGCCCAGTAATAATCGCGGCAGTTTCATTCATCGACACGTCGATAAACGCCACGGTTTCGGCACCTCCACAATTTCGGTAGATGCCAATTTCAGCTGTGCACAGCGGGCAGGACCCGTCGTAAAATACTGTCACAACGCCAGCTTGATCGGTCAAGGCTGTGTCCTTGAGGTTTAGAGATCGGCCCGGCAGTCGCGCCACGATCGCAGAATGCAACAGACGAGGCTCGCTCTCACTCATGCTCCCCGTCTTGACGACGGCCCGAGCCTGCCTTGAACAAGCCAGGCTTGATGGAGGCAGCTGTATATGTTGCCGTCGTGATCGCGGCCGCTGCGATCAACACAGCATGGCCAATCAAGCTCGCAGGCAGCATCGCGTAGCTTCCGATGGCAACCGAGAAAGCCACGGCCCACATCCATCCCAGGATTTGCAGGATCATGTGCCTCGTGCCCACATCGGGAATGTGACGAAGCGGGCTGACTTCGTGGTTGAAAATGAAATTCCAAGCACCTGCGATCAACTTTTGCATTTTCGGCAACTCCGTTGCAGCCGGACGCAGAATACGATCCTGCCGATTGGGCCCGGTTTGATGAGCGTTGACAAAATCAACGATGCGCAGTGCGAAACGGATCACTTGGCCAGGCAGTTGTTACAACTCTGCAGGCTGTGGCTCGCCGCCGGAACTGGCGCCGAGCAAGGTGTGCTGGCGACGTGTCAGCAGCGACCTGACACGGGCGACGTGTCGCTCACTACCGCCCTTTCACCTTCATCGCCCCCGACGCCTCCAGCGCGGCGATCTCGTCCGCCGAGAGCCCGGCATCGGCCAGCACCTCGCGGCCGTCGGCGCCGAGGTGGGGGGCGTGGGTGCGGTAGGTGGTCGGCGTACCTGAGAACTCGAACGGGCTCGCCATGGTGCGGATCGTGCCCTCGGTCGGGTGCTCGCGCGTGGTGAAGAAGCCGGTCTCCTTCATGTGCGGATCGTCGGCGAGCTGCTCGAGATCGTTGACGACCATCGAGGGAATATCGGCCCGCTCGAAGAAGGCGAGCCATTCGTCGGTCGATCGGGTCGGCATGACGTCAGCGATGATCGCCTGGAAGGCCGGGCCATTGTCGGAGCGGGCCTTCGGCGTCGCGAAGCGCGGATCGGACATCAGATCGGAGCGGCCGATCTCGGCGGCGAAGGCCTGATAGTGCTTCTCGTTATAGGGCAGCGCGCAGACGTAGCCGTCCTTGGTGCGGTAGGGCTTGCGGTCGGGCGAGAGCACACGGGTGTAGCCCATGGACCCGCGCGGGGGCTCGTAGGTGTGGTTGAACATGTGCTCGACCAGCCAGAAATTGGCGATCGTCTCGAGCATGGGCACCTCGACCATCTGGCCCTCGCCGGTACGCTCGCGATGAAGCAGCGCCGCGAGGATCGCCATGCCGAGATGGAGGCCCGTGGTCTTGTCGACGATCAGGCTCGGCAGGAAGCGCGGCGGGCCGCCATCGACACGGCTCGAGAGCATGGCAGCGCCGCTCGCCCCTTGCACGAGATCGTCGAAGGCGGGTTTCCGGCCGTAGGGGCCTGAGTGTTTGTAGCCGACGCTATAGGCGTAGACGATGTCGGGCTTGATGGACTTTACGGCGTCGTAGCCGAGCCCCAGTCGCTCGACCGCCTCGACGCGCATGTTGTGAACGAAGACGTCGGCGGTGGCGATCAGGCGCTTCAGGGCGGCGATGGCCTCGGGCTTCTTCAGGTCGAGGCAGAGCGCGCGCTTGTTGCGGTTGATGCCGAGATAGATCGGTCCCATGCCCGGCGTCGGCGCGTTGCCGGCATTGCGCATGATGTCGCCTTCTGGTGGCTCGACCTTGATGACGTCGGCGCCCATGTCGGCGAGGTGCAACGTGGCGATCGGCCCGAGCACGACGGCGGTCAGGTCGATGATGCGGTAACCGGAAAGGGGGCCGGGCATGGGGGCGAGACTCTTCTCCCTCTCTCCGTTCCTGCACTTTAACGAGGAGAGGGTCGGGGTGAGGGGCTGATCGAGGCTCGGAGCTCGCGGCTGCCCCTCACCCCGACCCTCTTCCCAACGAGCGCAGAGCGATGGGGAGAGGGGACCAGAAGCGGTCAGTATTCCTTCAACGCCCCTTGTACTGGGGCTTCCTCTTGTCGAGCATGGCGTTGACGGCCTCGTTCTGGTCGTCGGTGGATTGCGCCAGCGCTTGCATGGCGGAGGCCATCTCGAGGGCGACGGGGAGGCTTACGCCCTGGCTCTCACGGAGAAGGCGTTTGTTGAGGCGGATCGAGTGGGGCGGGAAGGCTGCGATGCGCTTTGCCATCGCCAACGCCTCGTCCATCAGCTTGTCGTCGTCGACGACCTTGGAAACGATGCCCCACTTCTCGGCCTTCTCGGCGTCGATGACGTCGCCGGTCAAGGTCATCTCGTAAGCGCGCGAAAGGCCAACGACGCGGGGCAGGAACCAGGCGCCGCCGTCGCCGGAGACGAGGCCGACGCGGAGGAAGCTTTCGGCGAACTGGGCCTTCTTGCCGGCGATGCGGATGTCGCACATCAAGGTGGTGTCGCAGCCGGCGCCGATGGCGGCACCGTTGACGGCGCAAATTGAGGGGACCTCGAGGTCGTAGAGCGCCTTCGGGATCTTGTGGATGCCGTGCTGGTAGGCGCGGCGCATGTCGACGGGAGCACCGCCGAATAGGCCTTTCTTCTCGCGCATCTCCTTGACGTTGCCTCCGGACGAGAAGCCTTCGCCTGAGCCGGTGAGGATCACGCAACGGACGCTCATGTCAGCGTTGATGCGGGCGCAAGACGCGACAATACCGTTGATGATTTCATCGCCGAGGGCGTTGCGGGTCTTGGGATCGTTCAGCGTCAGGACGACGATGCCGTCTCCCTTATCCTCGTAGAGAACGGCGTCGGTGGCGGCCATGGGTATGCTCCTCGGCGTGTTGTGTTTCGGCCGGCACACTAATCAGGCTTGGTCGATCCGTCCAATGGGCGGGTCGATTCGGTCCGTTATGCCGTGATTTTTCAGCCGGATGAACAGATAGGCAGCAGCATGGCGTTAAGGCTTCAGCTCAATCTGTGCCGCCCATTCGAGGCAGTGCAAGTCATGATATCCTCGGCTCGTCGAGCTGGACTATCGAGCCAGCACGCTCCACTGTCCGCTGCAGAGCCGCGAGGAGACGCAAGACCGTCAGCTTGGCTCGTTCCGGATGCGTCGTGACGAGGCGGCACAGTGAGCCTGAACACGAGTACTGCTCAGCCGACTCTCGTGCCGCAGATTTCTGCTGTGTGCCCAGTCTGCCGTAGCGCGCTCGCCAGTTGGCTGATGGCAGCCGATGGTCGCGACTACTTTGCTTGTCCGATGTGCGAGGTGCGTTTCCTCGATCCTCGCCAGCTTCCGTCCCGGGAGTGCGAGCGAGCGCACTATCTCCTCCACGAGAACCACAGCGACGACCCGCGGTATCGCCGCTTTCTGTCAAAGCTCGCCGATCCGTTGCTCGCCCTCCTGCCCCCAGGCTCTCGCGGCCTGGATTACGGTTGCGGGCCCGGTCCAGCGTTGGCCACCATGCTGCGCGAGG
>LNDR01000282.1 GCA_001464755.1 Rhizobiales bacterium Ga0077524 | reverse complement strand
CGGCCTTCACCGCGAGCGTCTGCAACGTGCGCCCGACCAGCCGCGGCTCGGTTCACATCGCGTCGCCCGACCCCGACATGCCGCCCGATATCCGGCCCAATTATCTCGCCACCGAGGACGACCGGCGGGTTGCTGCCGACAGCGTGCGTGTCACACGCCGCATCGTCTCGATGCCGTCGCTGCAGAGATACCGCCCGCAGGAATTCCGCCCGGGCCCCGAGATCGACGGCGACGAGGCGCTCGCCAAGGCGGCAGGTGATATTGCGACAACGATTTTCCATCCCGTCGCCACCTGCATGATGGGTCCCGGCGACAATGCTGTGGTGGACGGGCGGCTCCGCGTGAAGGGCATCGAGGGCCTGCGTGTGATCGATGCCAGTGTCATGCCCTCGATCACCTCCGGCAACACGAATGCGCCCACCATGATGATCGCCGAGAAAGGCGCCGCGATGCTGCTGCAGGACGCGCGCAGCCCCGTGGATGCCTGAACGTCAGGGAAAACCCATGTCTCGAACGTGCCGAGCTGTTCTCTGCCTCATGGCAGTGAGTGGAAGCGTTGCAGCCGAGGAGGCCAAGGAGGCCCCCCATCCCATCGATGCGGCCTACGAGACCTGCATCGACAAAGACCCCTCCACGGCGGGAATGATGGCGTGTACGGCCGTGACCGAGCAGGCATGGGACAAGGAGCTGAACGAGGCTTATCGCGAGCTGACGGGGGTGCTGAAGGGGAAGTCACTCGAAGCACTCCGCCAAGCCCAGCGGCTTTGGGTGCAGCAGCGCGACAAGGAGTTCGATCTCCAGGGCGAGCTGCGCGGCGAACTCGAAGGCACCATGTGGGGCCCCATCTTGTTCGACCAGCGCGTCACGCTGGTGAAGAACCGCGCCCTGCAATTGCGTACTTACAAGTCGTTTCTCGACGAGGGCCGCCCATGATCGCGGTCGGTGCGCGGTTGAGGTCCCCGCGATGAACGCCACATTGGTCATTCTCGTCGGGTCGGAACAAGCGATCTCCAAACACGTTGCCCCTTGCGTCGACAGACAGGGAGACGTGCTGGATGAAACCGTTTGTTGGGCGGCTTGTGGTCGTGATTGGCGTGAGCGTGGGTGCGATGCTTGCGAGCATGGAGGCGCGCGCCGACCGGGAGCCCACCCCTGACGAGCGAGCCCGCATTGAAGCGACATTGCGCTCCGCCGGCTTTCAGCGTTGGGAGGAGATCGAGTTCGACGACGGCCTCTGGGAGGTCGACGATGCGATCGACGCGACCGGCAAGGAGTGGGACTTGAAGCTCGATCCCGAGTCCATGGCCATCGTCAAGCGCACCGAGGACTGATGCATCGCCACGTCCGTGGCGAGACCCCCCGATGCCGGAGTTGCCGTAGGTCGGGTCGAGGTTGCACGTCGAGACCCGACATTCGCCGTGTGCCGCAAGTGTCGGGTCTCGAGAGCGTAGGGCTCGACCCGACCTACCGCTGCTTTGCGTTCCCGGCCGCAACGAGAGGCGATGACGGGCGTGTAGCGCCACCGGCTCTTTGCGCAGGTGGACTGGGACGCTGACAGGAGGCCCGACGCGACTACTCCGCCGCCTCCTTATGCCCGTGACCGTGGTGGCCGTCCTTCGGCAGTTCGGCGAGTTCGATGACGAGGCCGCCGGTCGTCGCGGGGTCCATGAACACGATTCGACTGTTGCCGTGGCCGATGCGGGGCTCGTCCGAGGTGAACCGGATGCCCTTGGCCTTCAGCTCGACCATGGCCGCGTCGATGTCCTCGATTTCGAGGCAGATGTGGAACAAGCCCTCGCCGCGCTCCGCGATCCACTTGTTGACGAGGCCGTCGGGGTTGTCGGACTGCAGAAGCTCCAGATAAGTCTCGCCGATCGGATACATGGCGAGCGTGGTCTTATGCGCGGGCAGTGTCTCCTCGTACTCCATCTGCACGCCGAGCTTGTTGGCCAAGACGTCCTTCACCGCGTCCATGTTCTTCAGCGCGATGGCAATGTGCTCGATGCGTTTGATTTTCATTGATCGGCTCCCGTGGTGGACGCCGTCAGGCTAGGCCAGAGGCGCGGTCCCGCCAAGCGTCGCTGAAAAAGCAGAGGATCAGGGCGCCAAGGCCTCGGCAATGCGGGTAGCGACAAGGTCGACATTCGGCGGACGCACGACGACGTTCTTGACGGCAGCGAAGACGGGCTCTCCCGCCAGCCAGCGCGTCTCGCTCGAAGGATCCGAAAGCACCACGTCCAGCATCTCCGCGAGCTCGTAGGCAACGATCGGCAGGCCAGCCGCCTGCATCGCTCCCAGAAGCGCCACATGAGCATTGCTGGCGCAAGCCAAGTGCACCGAGGAGATCTCGATCCGTCCGTTGCGGTCGATGCCGTCGAATTCCTCGCGACATGCCGGTAGCGATAGCGAGGTTGTCTGCCGACATACGTGCGGTCGGGCACGATAGACGCCGCACACGCCATCCACCAGAAGCGGGCAGGGCAGCTTGCGGCCGACGCGCTCGGCTGGCGAAAGGCCGATGAGGGGTTTTGCTCGTGCCCTGACTGATGCCGGATCAAGTGCGTCCGAGGCGGCATTTCGGATCACGCGGGCGATGCGGAACGCCTCGGGCGGAACGGCGCCCACGAAGCCGTGGCAGCAATAGTTGCACCCCTTTGCGCAGGCCACTTCGAGCCGCGGCTTCGCATTCCGGAGCGACCGTTCGGCAAGGTCGTGAGCCAGGGCGGCGGCCTCGCCGGCCCTCATGCCATTTCCCGACTCGGTGAGCTTTGCTTTCAGGACCTCGGCCACGCCGACGACCTCCGGCCGCTTCGGCTCGACGGCCAAGCCCTTCTGCAAGGTACTCTGCCCGAGCTTCAACCGCTCGCGAGCATGCCTGCGTCGCTGCTGGCGACTGTCCCCCGTGATGGCCATGCTGTGCCCCCTGGTGTGCAGACAACCTAGGGACAGTTGATGCTGGCCACAAGCGGCGTGGCTTGCAGGGAAGGGAGAGCCCATCTACGTTCGGCGCCAATCGACATCCACGATGCGTAACGCGCCAGAGGGAAGTTTGAATGGCTGAGCTCAAAACCGAGGACGACCACGCCCGGGAGATCTCCACGGGTTGGCAGAACCAGCTGTACGACGCGCTGCGACGCAACGGCGTAACGCAATTCTCCTACGTGCCCGACGCTGGCCACCGCGTCTGTATCGATCGCTCCATCGAGGACAAGGAAGTCCACTCGGTCGCCCTCACCACCGAGGAGGAGGGCGTCGCCCTCGCCTGTGGCGCCCACCTCGGCGGCGCCAAGTCCGTGCTGCTGATGCAGTCGTCGGGTCTCGGCAACTGCGTGAATTTCATGTCGATGGTCAAGAACGGCCGATTCCCGTTCCTGACGGTCCTTTCGATGCGGGGCGACTTCGGCGAAGGCAACCCGTGGCAGATGGGCATGGGACAAGCCGCGCGTAAGGTCTGCGAGGCGCTCGATTTCATCGTGCTCGAGGTGACCAAGCCCGAGGAGGTCGTGCCCACCATCGATGCCGCCTCCAACATGGTCTGGAAATCCGGGCAGGCCGTCGCCGTTCTGCTCTCGCAGCGTCTCATCGGTGCCAAGTCGTTCTGACGGAGATTATCGACATGACCGCCACGCTCGAGCGCTCCGCAGGACCGCGCTACACCCTGGACCGCATCACCGCTGTTCCTGCCATCGTCGGCAACGCCAGTGACTTCCTCGTCATCGCCGGCCTTGCCGGCACGGCCAAGGATATGGCCGCCATGACAAGGGACGGCGCCAACTACTACGGCCTCGCTGGAGCCATGGGGGCCGCCGTCTCGATGGGCCTCGGTCTCGCGCTTGCCCAGCCCGACAAGAAGGTGCTGGTGGCAACCGGCGACGGCGAATTGCTCATGAACATCGGAGCGCTGGCGACGGCCGCCGTTCTCAATCCTCCGAACCTGCGCATCCTGTGCGTCGACAACGGCCATTACGGCGAGACGGGCTACCAGAAGAGCCACACCTGCCTCGGTGTCGACCTCGAGCAGATGGCGATGGGTGCCGGCATCAAGTCCACCTGCTCGATCGAGAAGGAGGCCGACCTCGCCAAGGGCGCCAAGATGTTGCGCGAGTCGAACGGCACCTGCTTCGTGCTGCTCCGCGTGAAACCGACCGACGGCCCGAAGTTCAAGCGTGCCCTCGACCCGGCCGCCAAGCGCGTCCAGTTCCGCCTCGGCACACTCGGCGAGGTGTGAGCCTCCTCCCCGGTCACGAAGCCAGGAGCACGCCCATGGTCACGATCCTGAACGAGCAAGCCGAGGTCGATGTCACGCCGCTTCCCCGAGGCGGTGACGGACTTTGGTTGTCGCACGCTGACATGACTCGCGCGACGGGGTTCGAGCTGAAGTCCGAGGGCCTTTGCCGCGGCGAGATCTGCGTGCCGGTGCCCAAAGGACGGCATGACTTTGCTCGCGACGATGCCATCGATATCGCGGGCTTCTGGCGCTATCTCGGTCACCCCGTTGCCCACGACGCGAGCCGCAGCGTCTGGGCCCTCGGCACCGGAGCCGGCACGCGGCGGCAGGCACTCGCCAGTCTCGAGGCGCCCGACTTCACGCTGCCTGACCTCGACGGTCGCCCGCACGCGCTTTCCGACTATCGCGGCCGCAAGGTGTTTCTGGTCAGCTGGGCCAGTTGGTGAGGCTGCCGTAACGATCTGCCCGTGTGGCAGAAGGCCCAGGAAGATCTTGCCGGCCACGGTTTCACCGTTGTCGCCGTCGCCCTCGATACGGCCGACGCCGCCCGCCCCTGGATCGAGGTGGCCAAGCCCTCCTATCCCACGCTGATTGATCGCGACCATCACCTCGCAGCGCTCTACGGCATGATCAACGTGCCCGAGGCAGTCTGGATCGACGAGGGCGGCCGCATTGTTCGACCGACCGAGAATGCCGGCGCGTTCGACGGGTTCCGCAGGCGAGACGTCGTGACGGGGCTGATGCCGCCCGAAGTGGTCGAGACGACGGCGCGCGCCAAGCGCATCTACATGGAAGCCGTTGCCGACTGGGGCCGGAACGGCGCCGCGAGCCGCCACGCATTGGAGCCCGCATCGGTGCGCGAGAAGTTGCGCAATTCGAACGACGAGGCAGCCCTCGCACAAGCGCATTTCCGGCTTGCGACGTGGTTTCTTGCCAAAGGCGAGCAAGCTCGGGCCGCGCCGCATGTCGCCGAAGCGCGGCGCCTGCATCCGGACTCGTGGACCATCTTCCGCCAGACTTACGGGCGGAATGATCAGGGGTTTGCAACCGGCGACGAGTTCCGCGAACGTGTCGCCGCCCTCGGCGAGCGGCGCTACTACCCCAAGGTCGACATCGAAGGCATGCCCTGAGGGACCCTGTAGTCCGAGCGCGGGTGTTGCATCAGTCGCGGGTCGAGCGTGCCCAGGCACAGAAATCTCGCTGGACCGCAAGCTCGAGAAACGGGAGAGGGAGAGTGCGGACCAGCGAGTGCCTGAAACCGGCGAGTTACCTCCTGACGGAGGCACAGGGAGAATCCGAAACACCAGCCGCGAGTCCGGTCACCGAAGGCTCTCGAGAAGCGGCCGAGCCAAGCGGGTTGGCGTTCCATCGCGACAGTAGCTTGCCGTGCATGGGCCTCGCCAATAACCTCGCCTGACAGCCGCATAAACTTCCCGATGCAACAGGCAGCGCGCGTCGCGCCAGCAACTACTTCCGCTTCCCCACCACCGCCACGTCCTCGATTTGCAGCTCGATGCGGTTGCGCCCGCCCCAGGTGTCGCGGCGGAGGTGTCCGGCCACATGCAGCGGCATGCCATTCGAGTTCTGGATGGCATCGCCCACCGGCTGGCCCACCGCACGGAACGCTATGGCGTCGAGCTTCGAGCCGTCGCCCGCTTCCAGCGTACAGCGGATGTGCGCTTCGCCCATCACCTTCGCAAACCGCACCCGGTGCGCCGGAAATGCGAATCGCGGCGACGGATTGCCCTGCCCGTAGGGACCTGCCTTCTCGACGAGATCGATGAATTCCTCCGAGACGCCGGCCGGCGTCAGCGCGCCGTCGATCTCGAGCGCGGTCGTCGCGCGGGCGGCACTTGCCTTGTCACGCAGCATGGCGTCGAAACGGGCGCGCACGGCATCGAGCTTGTCGCGGGCCACGGTGAGCCCCGCCGCCATCGCATGCCCGCCACCCTTGATCAGCAGCCCTTCTGCCGCAAGCGCCCGCACGGCCCCGCCGATGTCGACACCGGCGACGGATCGGAGCGATCCCGTGCCCGGCCCGCCCTTCTCCCAGGCGATCACGCACGACGGCCGCCTGAACCGCTCGACGAGGCGCGACGCGACGAGGCCGACGACGCCCTTGTGCCACTCGTCCGACCCGACCAGCACGATCGGCATGTCCGGATCCTCGTCCACCAGCCGGTCGGCATCCGCTGTGGCGGCCTCGAGCATCGCCGTCTCGATCGCCTTGCGTTCGCGGTTGAGCTTGTCGAGCAGCGCGGCAATCTTCGCGGCCTCCGCGTCGTCGTCGATCGACAGCAGCCGCGCGCCGAGCGCCGCGTCCCCGATGCGCCCACCCGCGTTGATGCGCGGCCCGATCACGAAGCCCAGGTGATAGGGCGTCGGTGGTTGGTTGAGGCTTGCGGCGTCGAGCAGCGCCCGAATGCCGGCGTTCTGCCTCTGCCGCATCACCTCGAGCCCGCGCACGACGAAGGCCCGGTTGAGCGTCTTCAGCGGCACCACGTCCGCCACCGTCGCCAGCGCGACCAGATCGAGCAGCGACATCAGGTCGGGTGGAGCTTGGCTCTTGCCGTAAAAGCCTCTGGCTCGAAGCTCCCGCGCCGTCGCCACCAGCGCCATGAATGTCACGCCGGCCGCGCAAAGATGACCGAGCCCTGAGAGATCGTCCTGCCGGTTCGGGTTCACCACCGCATCGACGGCTGGCAGCCGCACGTCGGCCTGGTGATGGTCGAGAACCACGACGTCGGCGCCAAGTGCCTTCGCAAGCTCCAGCGTATCGAAGCTCGTCACGCCGCAATCGACGGTGACGATCAGCTTCGCGCCTTCCTTCACCAGCGTTTCGATCGCCTGCGGGTTGGGGCCGTAGCCCTCGAAGATGCGATCGGGAATGTAGATCCGCGCGTCCTGCCCGTGCGCGATGAAGAAGCGGCGCATCAGCGCCGACGAGCAGGCCCCGTCCACGTCGTAGTCGCCGAAAATCGCGACGCGCTCGCGCTTCTGGATCGCATCGGCGATCCGGGCGGCAGCCTTCTCCATGTCGACGAGCGTCGACGGATCGGGCATCAGCGCCTTGATGGTCGGGTCCAGCGTCACGGGCACGTCGTCGACACCGATGCCGCGCGCCGCGAGGATGCGGCCCAGCATCTCGGGCAACCCGTGCTGCTGCGCGATCATCGTCGCGATATTGGCTTCGGGCCGCCCCAGCCGCTCGCGCCACGTGAAGCCGCGCGCCGAATTCTCGACGCCGAGGAACGCGCCCGGCTCGCTATCATGGTCGGCGAGACCTGCCCGCCTGAGCGCCGCCATTGCCATTGGTTCCCCCACATCCCGAATCACGCCCGAGTGTAGGCCAGTGCGAAGGCAAGATGGGGGCGGCGAGTAGCGAACCGGACCAGGAGTGGAAAACATGGGGACAATCGATAGGCCCGCACCCCGAGGCGAAGCCAGAGCCACGGCAGCCAAGCCAGCCGCGCGGCACGCCCGAGATCACGGCGCCCGTCGCCGTTTGACCCTGCCTGCCACGGACGAGCGCGGATCGATGGCGCGAGTCCCTTCTCCCCGTTGAAGCGCAGACAATGGGGAAAGAGACCCGCCGCGCTCGGAGCGCTTACGCCGCCTAATCCACAATGAACAGCCTCGCCCCATCCGCCCCCGTTCGCGAGCGGTGCGGCTCGGCGCCGTCGGCCACCTGATAGCTCTGGCCGGGGAGGAGCGTCACGCGGCGCCCGTCCGCCAACTCGGTCTCGAGGCGGCCGTCCAGCACCAGCAGGATGTGGCCCTTTTCGCACCAGTGATCGGCGAGGTAGTTGGGCGAATATTCCACCATGCGCACGCGGATCTGGCCGAACTGGCGCGTGCGCCACGTCGCCATCCCCGTCTCGCCCTTGTGCTCGGTCGCATTTACGGTGGACCAGTCGGTGGTGCCGAACGGAATTTCACTCATCTGCATCCGGTTGCTCCCTGCGCGCCGTCGCCTCGGGGGTGTCGTCGCCGTCCTCGTCCGCGTCCTGGTTGCCGCCCTGGATCACGTAGTTGCCGCCGAGCCACCGCGCGAGATCGAGGTCGGCGCACCGCTTGGAGCAGAACGGCCGGTAGTGCTCCACGACAGGCTTGCCGCAGATCGAGCAGCGCCGCACTCGTGCGGGCTCGTGCCGTTCGCTGTCGCCGCCGTCACTCATCTCGCCGTCTCGTCTCCGTCGCCCGCGAGCCTCACTCCGGCTCGGCCTCGCCGGCTTTCAGCCAGTTGAAATGGATTGGGAATCCCTCGCCGAGAAGCATTCCCACCACCTCCGTCAGCGGCAACCCGACGACGTTGGTGTAGGACCCCGAAATCTTTTGCACGAAACAGCCGCCGATACCCTGGATGGCATAGCCGCCAGCCTTGCCGCGCCACTCGCGCGAGGCGAGATAGCTCTCCATGTCCTGCTTGGAGAGGCGCCGGAAGCGAACCCGCGTCTCGACCACCTTGAGGCGTACACGATCGTCCGGGGTGATGATGCACAAGCCCGTCAGCACGCGATGCGAGCGCCCCGACAGGCGCAGCAGCATGGCCAGCGCCTCCTCGACGTTCTTCGGCTTGCCGAAGATCGACCGGCCATGGCTGACCACGGTGTCGGCGGCAAGCACGTAGGCCTCCGCTAGATCCTTGTCATTGGCGATCAGGTCGCGCGCCGCCTCGGCCTTCGCCCGCGCAAGCCGGCTGACGTAGCTGCGTGGCATCTCGGCGCGCTTCGGCGTTTCGTCGAGCGAGGCTGGACGCAAGGCATCCGGCTCGACGCCGACCTGTGACAGCAGCGTGAGCCGCCTCGGGCTTGCGCTCGCCAGCACGAGCCGTGGCCCAAGCTCCGCACGCCGGCCGACGGGCTTGGTGCGCGCGCGCGTCTGTCGCAGCGTCTCGCGCTTGGGCGTGATCGAAAAGCCGAGCATGCCCAACGCCGAGATCTTGGATGTGCTCATCGTCACGTGTCTCGTTCGCGGCCGCAGGAAGGAATGGCGATGACCATGCCCACTCCCCGCTCCCCCGATCAAGCCTTTTGATGCTGCCGGTTGTGCACAGGAAGCCGTCGTCGCGCTGACGTCGGCCGGTTCATCGCATCGGGGCCCACAGCGCCTTATCCCGGCCAGCGGGTGACGATCTGCGTCAGCGCCGGCCGCTCGCGATCGGGCTGTTTTTCCGTCTCCGTGCCGATATAGACGAACCCCGCCACCCGCTCGTTCGCTGCAAGGCCCAGAGCTGCTGCCACTCCGGCGCTGAATGCGTACCATTCCGTGATCCAGCAGGTCCCGTAGCCCGTCGCGTTGGCCGCGAGGCAAAGGCTGTGGGCTGCCGCGCCACACGACAGCACCTGCTCGATCTCGGGCGCGCCCGGCGTCTCGACCACGCGCGAGATCACCGCGATCACGAGTGGTGCCCGCATGAAGCGCTGCCGCTCGGTCTCGAGGCGCACCGCCGATGGCGCTTCCCTGTCCTCCTTGACGAGCGTCTCGGCCAGCACCTCGCCGAATTTCGCCCGCGCCTCGCCTTCGAACACGATGAACCGCCACGGCACCAGGCGCTTGTGGTCGGGCACGCGCGCGGCGATGGTCAGGATCGTCTCGAGCTCGCTCGCCGAGGGCCCCGGCGCCGCGAGCAGGGCTGCCTTGGAAGATCGCCGGCGGCTGAGGAGCTGTAAAGTCTCGTTCATGCCGTATTTCTCCGGGTGAAAGAGGCGGATTGTGGCGGCCCCGCACTTATCCCCGGGGCGGTCGTTCGGTATAGACTAGCAGCCATGCACAACGCCTGTCTCTCTGTTGCCACTTGCCTCGCTGCCTTGGTTGCCTGGGCCGCGGCGCTGGCCTTTTCGCTCCCGCCCGCCGTTGCGGCCGAGCCTGCGACGGTTGTCGTCATCTTCGACGGCTCCGGCTCGATGTGGGGTAGGCTCGATGGTCAGCGGGAAAGCAAGCTGGTCATGGTGCGCGAAGCCGTCGGGCAGGGTCTCGCCAAGCTGCCGCCGGCCAACCGCGTCGGCCTCATGTCGTTCGGGCACCGCCGCGGCGGCGACTGTCAGGACACCGAGACTATCCTCGAGCCGGCGCCGCTCGACATCGAGCGTGTGATGACGCCCCTCGAGCGGCTCAATCCGCGCGGCCGCGGGCCGCTCACGAAGGCACTGGGCGAGGCGTCCGCCCTGCTCGGGCCTCGATCCGCGCCGGCGCGGATCGTGCTCATTCACGACGGCCTCGACAACTGCCAGCAGGACCCGTGCTCGGTGCTCCCGAGCCTCAAGGCAGCCCACCCGGGCGCACGGGTCGATGTGATCTCTGTCGGTATGCCGGCGGACGAGGCGCGCACCATGGCCTGCCTGACGCAGGCAACGGGCGGCAAGCAGTACCTCGTATCCGCAGCGCGAGAGATCGATGCCGCTCTGATCGAATCGATCGGCACGGCCGCGGACGCACCGCTCCCGGGCCGTGCTGTTACTCCTGCCGCCAGTGCTGCGGTCCCCGCCCCCGCCCCCTCGAGCCCCGCCGCGAGTGCATCAGCCGGCAAAGAGAGTACGCGCCCTGGCCTTCAGTTGTGGACGACGCTGGTCAAGGGAGGGCCACCGCTCGCCGCGCAGGTCACCTGGCGCATCCGGCGGGCCGGCGAGAAAGGTCCACCGCTTTGGGAGGGCCGAACGGCGGCGCCGTTGCTCGTGCTGCCGACCGGCCGCTACGATGTCGAGGCCAGCCTCGGTCTGACAACCCGCACGGGTGTCGCCGAGGCCGCCGAGGGAAAGCCGCGATCGTTCGCTATCGCGCTCGATGCAGGGTTGCTCACGCTGACCCAGTCGGAGGCGGCGGCGATGCTCGATGACGCTCAGGTTACGTTGACGCGCATCGAAGGCCAGGGTCCCGGCCAACCTCAGATGTTGCGCCGGATCGAACCTGAACTGGCGCTTGCTTCCGGGAACTATCTTGTCTCGATGACCTCGGGCGCGCTGCGGATCGAGCGCCCCGTCGGCATCATTGCCGGCGAGCGCGTCTCGCTGGCCAACTCGTTCGGCCTCGGCTCCCTCGAACTCACGGCGTCGGCCGTGCGCGGTGGGCCCCGCCTCGACGGCCTCGTCTACGCGATCTTCGAGGATGATCCCGATGCCCCACAGGGCCGGCGCGAGGTTGCCCGCTCGGCGGCGGCCGAGCCACGCCTCAAGCTGCCTGCCGGCACCTACTACGTCGTGGCGCGGCGCGGCTCCGCCGAGGCGCGGGACCGGGTCTCGGTGCGCAGCGGCGAGGTCGAGCGACACACGATGGTGTTGGAGTCCGGTCGTTTGTCGTTGTCCGTGAGGCTGGCCGGAGGCCGCAACGATGGCGATGCCTCCATCACCCATCGCCTGGAGCGCATCGACGTACAGCCGCACGAGGTCGTCACGTCGAGCGGGGCCACCGCGATGCTCGAGGTTTCTGCCGGCCAGTACCGGCTCGAGTCGCGCGTTGGCCTCGGCAATGTCCGCGCCGAGCGCGAGATCCGCCTCAAAGCCGGCGAGACCGAGCGCATTTCCATCGAGCACGCAGCCGGGGGCGCGCGTTTCCGAATGCTCGATCGCGCAAGCGGCAATCCACTGCCCGACGTCAGTTTCGATGTGCGCGACAGGAATGGGGAGGCCGTTTGGGCGGGTCTCGGGGCAGAGCCGCGAGCGCTGCTGCTGGCCGGTCGCTACAAGGTACGGGCGGAGGGTCGCGGCGCGACGCTCGAGCGCGATTTCGAGGTTGCGGCCGGCGAGGATCGTATCGTTGAGCTCGCACCTCGGTGAGTGCGCGCGTGCGGCGTGCCGGCGATGCACCGTCGCCTTCTGGAATTTGCTTGGAACCTAGCCGCACCCGGAAGCACATGTCAGAAGCGGGACACTCGGGAGGGAGCCATGTTTCTGATCGACCGTCGTCATGACGACCTGATGCGGTGCCACACGATCGTACTGCCGATCGGTGAAGCCGCCATGGCCCGCGTCCTCAGCCGCGCCGTGGCGGTGGCGTTGCTCGCCATTCTCGTCTCTGTCTGGTTTCTCGCCCCCGCCGCGCAGGCCCAGAAACCGGTGCCGCCCCCCTGGCAGAACGACTCGGAGATGCTTCGCCGCATTTTGCCGCCTGAGAGCCCCGGGACCCAGCCGCCGCCCCCGGCAACGGTGCCGCGCGAGGGACAGGCGCAGCTCACGCTCTCGGCCTTCCTGACCCAGGACGGTGAGCCGATCGACCAGGGCCTCGTCTGGCGAGTCTACACCGAGACGCCGGGCGCGGAACCACCCCAGCCCCGCCTCGTGAGCACCTCGAAGGAGCCGACCCCCGTGTTGTCGCTCGCCCCCGGCAGCTACATCGTCAATGTTGCGTTCGGCCGCGCCCATCTCACCCGCCGCGTGGCGATCGCCGCCGCGAGCAACGCCGACGAGCGGTTCATTCTCAATGCTGGTGGGTTGCGCGTGACAGCCGTCCTTGGCGCCTCCGAGAAGGTGCGGGATATTGCGGTCAGCTATGACGTCTACCAGGGCGATGCCGACCAAGTGGGCGGTCGGACCAAGGTCGTGGGCGGCTTGCGCCCGAGCGTGATCGTCAGGCTCAACGCCGGCCTCTATCACCTCGTGTCCACGCTGGGCGACGCCAATGCCACGGTCAGCGCCGATGTCACCGTTGAGGCCGGCAAGCTCACCGATGCCGTCATCAGCCATCATGCTGCGCGCGTAACGATGAAGCTCGTCACGCGCGCCGGTGGCGAGGCGCAGGCCGATACGCTCTGGGCCGTGCACAGCGCCCAGGGTGACCTCGTCCGCGAGAGTCAAGGCGCGCTCCCGACCCACATTCTCGCAGCTGGCGAGTATGTCGCGAGCGCCCGCCACGCCGGCCGCCTCTACCAGCGCCAATTCACCGTGGTCTCAGGTGAGCCGGTGCAGGTGGAAGTGGTGATGCAGTAAGTGCGTCGGGCACTATGGTAGCTCAACGTCCCTTGCACGGCCGGGCAGTGACCTCGCATACCCAGTTGCCGTTACCGCCCGAGCAGTTGTCCTTCTTCGCCCAGGCATGGGACCACTTGGCCCAGCTTTTTCCATATTCCATTGCCGTGAAGCTGACCCAGTTATTGGTCGCGAGCTTCACCGCGACGGCCTTGCTGCCGGTCCCAGAAGGTGGGCTTCTGCCGGCATGCGTGTGCTGGGCCATGCACAGCTTGCCGCCGATCTTCTTCAGAGCGTGCATGGTGTGAAAGCCCGTCTCTTGGGCGATCGCCCCGTGCATCGAACCGAGTGTCCCGATCAGGCACGCTCCTGCCAGTACCGCGCGCTTCATTGTGGGCCATCCTTCAGATCGCTGGGCTCAGCGAGGACGGCAAAAAACCGCCTCGCCGCGCGGACGACTTGGCGTCGCGCGCGGCAGGCAGCGTCGCGCAAACCCGTTAAGGCATCGGAAACTTCGCCTTCGGATCGAGGAACCGATCCAGCACGTTTTTCAGGATCTTCGAGCAGTCGTTCTCGAACTTGTTCGATGGCAGCGACCCGCAGAACGTGATCGAGCCCGTCGAGAACACCGCCCCGTCGTTCGGTGCCTCGAAGAACGTGAGGTCGGCGTGGATCAACTCCGCCGGCTTCTTTCCTGGGATCGTGGTCAGGTGCGTCAGCTGCTCTTCCGGCACCAGCACCCACGGTGCCTCGGGCTCGTGTCCCTCCGAGCGGGCGAGCACGATGGCGTGCGTGGGCGTGCCGAGGCGCACGTCCGTCCGATCCAGCTCGAACCCTGCCGCGCCATGCCCCGATAGCCCATGCCCGCCGAATGTCTCGCCCTTCACACCCTCCAGGATCCACGACGCCCGCGACTGGCGTCCCTCGGGCAGCACGCGATAGTGGTTTCCAACGAAGTTGCCCTGCGCCGTGAACCCGACGCCAGCGAGGTTCTGCGGCGGCCGGCCGTTGCGCCGCCAAAGTCCGCCGTATTCGCCATCGAAGGCGTTGTAGTACTCGCCCGCCTCCGCCGCCCACGCGCGGATGCCGCCTTCTCCGCGCCGGATCTCGATTGCCGCTTCCAGTTCCTTGTGCCGCGCCACCTTCCAGTAGAACCCGTTCCCGCCGAGGTACGTGAAGCGCCCGCCGCCGTCGCGGTAGTCCTCGAGCGCATCGAGCATCGCCGGCGTGTGGTACTCGGGATGCGAGCCAGTCATCACCACCCGATAGGGGCGCAGCAACTCGACGCCCTCCTCGTCCAGCTCCTTGTCGGTGATCACGTCGTAGCTGTAGCCCATGGCCTCGAGCCACGCGATCAGATGCGTGTCGGCCGGGAAATGCCGAAGGCCGGAGCCGCGGATCTTCTCGTCCGGATACGTGATGTAGCCCGACCGCATGGTCAGCATCGGCCGCAGCCACGAGGCGTGGCAGATGCCGCTGCCGTCGGTGTGATAGTTATAGGTCGAGTGGCCGTACTCCGGATGATCGTAGGCATTCGCCGGATAGGCGCCCCACTCGGCCGATTGCTTGTTCCACATCTCGCGCCACCAGCCCGTGCGGGCCTCCGGCCGTGCGTGATTGTGGTAGACAGTGTAGGTGTAGGTCGACATCAGCACGCAGACGTCGGCGGTCGTCTTGCCCTTGGGCGGCAGCACGAAGAACGGAATGTTCTCTTGTTTGTCGCCGGCCGAGAGGCGCACGGCATAGACGCCAGAGCGGGTTCCCGCCGGCACCTCCCACGTGAAATCCGTCTGCCAGCCGCAGTCGTAGAGGTCGTCCTCGTGGAAGTGGATAGCACCATACTCTTGCGGTGCATGGCGAAAGCACATCTCGCGGCCCGTCCACGTCGAGCCCGTCATGGCGCGCGCGGGTAGGCTGACGATCTTGCCGTGGAGCTTGCTCGGGCCGATGTCGGTGACGGCGAGCGTGTCGAAGTCCCGCGCGAAGTCCCATCGCGCCACAAGTCCCTCGGCCGACGCACCCGCGGCCAGTGCGCCGTCGATGGCATCGGGGCCGAGCGCCCGCGCGAAGATGGCCGGCGCCTCGATCTTGCCGTTGAAGTGGCCGCGCACCGGTTGCCCGCCGAGCGCGCCGATGATCCACGGCATGGTGGCGGGCGGCAGTGGATGCGTCGCGGCGTCGACGTCCATCTTCGCGGTCGTCCACTTGCCCTGCACCTTCCCGCGATGGAGGCGTGCCTGAGCCACCGTCAAGGTCCCCGCCTTCGGGTCGTAGCTGGCCGCGATCCGGTACCAGTGGCGGTTTTCCATCGGTACGCGCGTCTTGACCCGCGCGGTTCCAAGGATGGCTTCGGCGCTGCCGTCCTCGCCGATCGCCAGCGCGAAACCGACCCGAGTCGCCGGCTCGTCGGCCGCAAGCACCCCTTGTCGGCGGCCGTTGCCAGGTGTCGTTGGCCACACCGTCGCGACGAATGTGACTCCCGCCGGCCCTGTCAGGTCGCGTCCCTTCTCGATCAGCACATAGGAGCCCTGATGCACCGGCTGGTTGCGGCCGGGGTAGCTGCCAGCGAGCGACGCCGG
>LNDR01000281.1 GCA_001464755.1 Rhizobiales bacterium Ga0077524 | reverse complement strand
GCGCAGCCCGCTTCTCGGCCATCCAGCGCGGCACGGGCAGGCCCTTCTCGCGCAGGAAGTCCGGATTGAAGAGCTTCGACTGGTAGCGGGTGCCGTAGTCGCAGAGGATGGTCACGATGGTGTGGCCGGGGCCGAGATCCTTCGCCAAACGGATGGCACCGGCCACGTTGACGCCGGATGACGAGCCGAGGCACAGACCCTCCTCCTCCAGCAGCTGGAAGACGATGCCGACCGCCTCCGCATCGGGGATCAGGTAGGACTTGTCCACGGACAGCCCCTCGAGGTTCGCCGTGATGCGGCCCTGGCCGATGCCCTCGGTGATCGAGGAGCCCTCGGATTTCAACACGCCCGACGTATAGTAGGCGTGGAGCGCCGCTCCCGGCGGGTCGGCGAGCGCGATCTTGACGTCCGCCCGCTTGGCGCGCAGCCCCATGGCGACGCCCGCGAGCGTGCCGCCCGAGCCCACCGCCGAGACGAAGCCGTCGACCTTGCCGTCCGTGTCCGCCCAGATCTCCGGCGCCGTCGTCGCGACGTGCGCGTCGCGGTTGGCCGTGTTGTCGAACTGGTTGGCCCAGATGGCGCCGTTGGGCTCGGTCTTCGCCAGCGCTTCGGCGAGGCGGGCCGAATACTTCACGTAGTTGTTCGGGTTCTTGTAGGGGACGGCCGGCACCTCGACCAGCTCGGCACCCAGCAGGCGCAGCGTGTCCTTCTTCTCCTGGCTCTGCGTCTCGGGGATCACGATCACGGTCTTGAAGCCGAGCGCGTTGCCGACCACGGCGAGGCCGATGCCCGTGTTGCCCGCCGTGCCCTCGACGATCGTCCCGCCGGGCTGCAAGGTGCCGCGCTTCACGGCATCCTCGATGATGTAGAGCGCCGCGCGGTCCTTGACGGAGCCGCCGGGGTTCATGAACTCGGCCTTGCCGAGAATCGTGCAGCCGGTCTCCTCGGAGGCCCGCTTCAGCTTGATCAGCGGCGTTCGGCCGACGGCATCGGCGACGCCATTGCGAATGGTCACGTTCGGGCTCCTTGGGCTCGATGCGCGATGAACCTAGCAGGCTCTGCCGGGCTCGCAATCGGGAACGCGGCTGCGGCCGGGGACGAAACCCGCTGCAGGCGCGCGTCCGGGTTCACCTGATCGGCGAGAAGGGGGCGGGAAGCATGAGGCTCGCCTCCTGCCGCAGCGTCGGCACGGGCGGGGGCGGCGGCCAGATGCCCTTTTCCTGCATCGTCTTCCTCACCTCCATCCGCTGATCGAGGCTCTTGTAGGCCCAGATGTGCACCCACTGGTTGAGCTTGCCGATGTCGGAGGTGAAGACGCCGATCAGCGGAGACAGCTCGAGGCGCGGGGCCAGGTGCTTTTCCCACTTGGCTGCCATCTCGGGCACGCCGCCGGCCCGGAGCGTGTAGCTCCGCATCTCGAAATAGGGCCCGTGGCTCGACGGCTCCAGCAGCGGCGAGAACGGCAGCGGTTCCAGGATCTCCGACTTCATGTCGGTGATGAACTCGGCGACCTTCGGTGGCCACACCCCGGCCTTCACTGCCTCGGCCCTGACCCGCGCCCGCTCGTTGGTGTCCTTGTACGCCCAGACGTGGATCACCTGGTTCAGCGGCCCGAATTCCGTCACCCAGCACGCAGCCAAGGGTGATAGCTCCAGCCGTCGCGGCAACGCCTCGCCAAAGCGCTTCAGAAATTCCGGCATGGTACGCACGTGCAACGTATAGGTTCGAAACTCGTAAATCATGGCTTGGACTCTCCTGCGATCCTAGTCTTCGTAGCAGACGGCGCTCCGAGGCGGCTAGGAGCCAGAGATGCGCGTCGCCCTCTCGCGCTCGGGCGCCGTTCGCCGTAAGAAGGGTCAGGGAACAGGAACCGGAATCGCGCATGGACGTCACCGCCCACGCTTTCAAGTCCAACGTCAAGGCCGCGCTGAAAGACATGCAGCTGCAGCGCGCGCTGTCGGGCCTGCCGACCGGACTCGTCGCACAGCGCACGGCCGCGAAGGCCAAGCTGCCCGAATTCGAGGCGCTGCGCGATGTCGGTCGCGACATCAAGAACCACACGCTGGCGCACCTCGACCTCTACCTCGAGGCTTGGGAGACAAAGGCCACGGCCGCCGGTGCCAAGGTGCACTGGGCACCAACCGCTGCGGATGCGCGCGAGATCGTGGCCGGCATCTGCCGCGACGCCAATGCGCGCCTCGTGACCAAAGGCAAGTCGATGGTCTCCGAGGAGATCGCGCTCAATGCCCACCTCGAGGCCCAGGGTCTCGAGGTCGTCGAGACCGATCTCGGCGAATACCTGGTGCAGATCCGGCACGAGACGCCGAGCCACATCATCGCTCCGGCGATCCACCTGACCGAAGCCCAGATCGAGGCCGATTTCCGCCGCCAGCACACGCATCTGCCAAAGGATCGCCCGCTCGACGAGCCGGTGAAGATCGTCAGCGAGGCGCGCGAGATCCTGCGCGAGAAGTTCATCAAGGCCGACGTGGGCATCACGGGCGCCAACTTCCTCATCGCCGAGACGGGCTCCTCGATCATCGTCACCAACGAGGGCAATGGCGACCTGACCCAATCGCTCGCCAAGGTGCACGTGGTCGTCACCTCGATCGACAAGGTGGTGCCGACGCTGGAGGACGTGACGACGCTGCTCCGGCTGCTCGCCCGCTCGGCGACCGGACAGGAGTTCTCCGTCTACACCACGTTCTCGACGGGTCCGCGCCGGGCGGAGGATGCGGACGGGCCGGAGGAGTACCACGTCGTCTTGCTCGACAATGGCAGATCGGCGCTGCTCGATACGCCCTTCCGGGAGGTGCTCCGCTGCATCCGGTGTGGCGCCTGCATGAACCATTGCCCGGTCTACGGCGCGGTTGGCGGCCATGCCTACGGTTGGGTCTATCCAGGTCCGATCGGCGCCGTGATCAACCCGGCGCTGATTGGGCTCGAGGAAGCCTCGCATCTGCCGAACGCCTCGACGTTCTGCGGGCGGTGCGAGAGTGTGTGCCCGATGAAGATCCCACTGCCGGGCCTGATGCGCGAGTGGCGGCAGCAGGAGTTCGCGGCGGGTGGCGGCACGCGGATGGCGCGATCGGCGTTGAAGGCCTGGAGCTACCTCGCTCGGCGGCCGCGGCTATACCACCTCGCGTCGCGCCTCGGCATTGCGGCGCTCTCGGCGCTGGGGCGCACGCGTGGCGCCTTCCGCAGTCTGCCGCTGGCGGGCGGATGGACGCGCCACCGAGATCTGGCCGCGCCACAGGGGCGTACGTTCCAGCAGCTCTGGGCCGAGCACAAGCGAGGGGTGCCGAGATGAGCGACGCAGCAGCGGTGGCCCGCCGCGAGAAAGTCCTGGGTGCCATCCGGACACGGCTCGGCAATAGCGGCGGCAAGCGCGAGGCCGTGGAGGCCCGGATTGCAGGCCAGGCGCGGCATCTCGTGCCTGAGCGCTCCCGGCAGGACGCATCCGGCTTGAAGGCACTGTTCGCGGCGCAACTCCGGGCTGGCAACGCCACCGTGGTCGAGAGCGCGAGCGAGGCAGATTTGCCGAGGATCGTTGCGAGCTATCTCCGGGGGCAGAACCTGCCGCTGACCTTACGTGCCGGGGAGGATGCGTGGCTGCGCGGCATCGATTGGTCGCGCGAGCCGGCGATTTCGATCACCAAGGGACCAGCCGTGCCAGCCGACGAGGTGGGGCTCACGCACGCTGTGGCTGCGGTCGCCGAGACGGGAACGCTGGTTCTGGCGTCGGGGCCCGAGAACCCAGTCACCGTGACGTTTCTTCCGGAGACCAGCATTATTGTCGTGCGCGCGGCGGATCTGGTCGGTCCCTATGAGGCGGCGTTCGATCTGATCCGCGAGCGCTACGGGCATGGGACGATGCCGCGCACGCTCAATCTCGTGTCGGGCCCTTCGCGGACGGCCGATGTCGGGGGACGTCTCGTCACGGGCGCGCACGGACCCCGACGGCTGTGCGTCGTGATCGTCGGCTGAATGCGCAGGAATTTTTCGATCGGGCGCGGGCGCAGCCCTATTTCTTCTTTTTCTGCAGGCAGATCTCGAGGCAGCGCTGGCGCTCTTCGTCACAACTGCGGCTGCCCTTCGTCGCGACCCGACAGCGATCATGCTGGGCCTGACACTCGCTGACGCAACTTGCACTCTGCGCAACCGTCACTCCCGGTGTATCCCCCTGTGCAGCTGAAGCCGGCAGGCTGGTTTGCGGTAGTGGCTGCGCCGGCTCGCGCGGCTCTGTCTGCGCCAAGCCCCCGCTCGACGAAAGGCCGATGAAGGCTGCGAGAGCGATACTGCACGTGCTGCGCCGAAGCAATTTGCGCCCTCCCCATATAACACTTGCCCGGTCTGTCCTGGCTTGAGTGCCTCGCCCGAGGCCAGTTGACGAAACCCGTAGCCGGCCTCGAAGCTCCATCGCCGCCGTATGCGGCTCGATAAGGTCTCCGGCCGATCAGCGGGTCTGCGCCGCTCCGATTGCATTTAGCGGATATGGGTACACGTATGAACGCAAGCTGAACCCGACAAGGCCACCGACCAAGTGAAGAGGGGTGACAGCGTGTTCTGTGCCGCAGTTGTCGCGATGGTGGGCGGTGAGGGTTTCGAACCCCCGACATCCTCGGTGTAAACGAGGCGCTCTACCACTGAGCTAACCACCCATTGCCACATGCCTTAAGGCGAGCGAGGTGTGGCTGTAAAGGGCACTCTCGAATTTCTCGCCCCTTGCCCGGCCCTGGCGTGACTTTGTCACTTCAAGTCCAGATCTGATGCCGCACGCTGAGCGTTGCAAGTTGCATGATCGTTTACTTGAGACGGAGGCTGACATGAGTGCCCAGGATACCAGCATCAAGAATCTGCAGACGGCTCTGTCGATGGAGTTGGCCGCAGTGCACCAGTACATGCTGCACGCGCATGTCCTCGAGGATTGGGGCCTGGATCGGCTGGCGGCCAAGATGAGGAGCGAGATGCAGGAGGAGATGGCCCACGCCCAGGACTACGTGCGCCGCATCATGTTCCTGAAGGGTGACCCCCAACTCAAGGCCGCTAAAGTTCCGCAGCGGGCCCAAGGTCTCGCCGACATGTTCAAGGCCGACCTCGTCGACGAGGAGGAGGCGATCCGGTTCTATACCGCTGCCGCACGCGCTGCCGGTGAGACCGGCGATATCGGGACCCGGGTGATCTTCGAGAGGATCGTGCTCGACGAGGAGGGGCATAAAGCTTGGCTGGAGCTGCAACTCGATCTTCTGCAACGGATTGGTGAGCAAGCCTATTTCGCGAAGCACATGAGCCTGGACGAGGCCACTGCGACTTAATCCGGAGCTGGCGAGGGGGCATGCCCGCGCTCCGTCAGCCGATCGAGCGGCGCACCTCCGAGCGCAATAGCGGGAGCACGTCTCTCTCGAACCAGGGATTGGCCTTGATCCAATGGTTGTTGCGCCATGAGGGATGCGGCAGCGGGAGGAGGCGCGGGCGCGTGTCGAGAGCCAGCACCTCCGCCGCGCGTTGGACGACATCGGTGACGGGGCCGCCCAAGCCTTTCGGCAGGTGCCAACGTTGCGCATAAAGCCCTACGAGCAACACGAGTTCGAGGTGCGGTAGGGAGGCGAGCAGGCGGTCGCGCCACAGCGGAGCGCACTCACGCCGGGGTGGCAGGTCGCCGCCGTGGGCATCGAGGCCTGGAAAGCAGAAGCCCATCGGAATGATGGCGATGCGGGAGGCGTCGTAGAACTCCGCCAGCGTGACGCCCATCCATTCCCTGAGCCGATCGCCGGACGGGTCGGTGAATGGCACCCCCGATAGGTGGACCCGCGTGCCTGGCGCCTGGCCGGCGATGGCGATGCGCGCCGTGGCGCTGACCCGCAGCACCGGCCGCGGCGGATGGGGAAGCGGCTTGCCGATCGGATCGTCAATGCACCGGCGGCACGAGCGTAGTGCTGCGACGACATCGTCGAGAGACGGCTCGGGCGCCGTCAACGGCGCGCGTGTCGGGGCCTCACGCGGACATGCCCGCTCCGGTCGCTGCCTAGACGTCGACAACAAGTCCGTCCTCGGCCAGCACGATGCCGGGTCCGGCGGCCTTGTGCTGATTGGCCAGCATGCTCGCGTTCATATGCGTCAGCATGACCCGGCGAGCGCCGATCCGCCCGAGATTGGCGGAGATCGTCTCCCAGCTCATGTGGTAACGCACGGGGCCGTCGTAGGCGTAGCATTCCATGATGAAAAGGTCGGCATCGCGTCCGCAGTCGACCAGGGGCTCGACCCATTCGGTGTCGCCGGTAAAGGCGAGCGTCTTGGCCCCGAAATTCAGCCGGAGTGCATGCGACGGGGCACCGGACGGATGGCTGACCTCGTAGGCGGTGATCTCGGCTCCGGCGAGCTTCACGGGAGCTTGCGCCGTCATCTCGACGAAGCGAAGCTCAAACCGTCGGGCTACCTTGGTCGAGCCTGCAAACAGTGCCTCTGCCGCCGCCACAAAACGCGCCTCGATGCCGACCGGCCCGGCCACGGTCAGAGGCGTGACGCGCTTGGCGACGTGTTGTGCGTGGAGCAACCACCAGACGAGGCCCGCAAAATGATCACCGTGCAGATGCGAGATGACGATGGTCGCGATGCTGTTCGCGTCCATTCCCAGCCGGTTCAACCCGATGATCGAAGTCGCGCCACAGTCGAGCAGCAGTCGCTCCCGCCCGGTATCGAGGTGATAGCAGGTCTGCAGCCGGCCCCCCGAGCCGAAGGCATCCCCACAACCGACGACGGTAAGTCTCATGCTGGTCTCCTGGATGGGCATCCGGGGGAGCTGTGCCTGATGATGCATCAGGCCTTGGCGCTTGGGCGGGCAGAGACCTCGGCCTGCCATCGCTTGACGTTGGCAAGGGCATCGGGCACCGGGATCCGCGCCGGGCGCATGAAGTCGATGGCGACGAGCGTGGTGATATCGGCCACCGTATAGGCGTCACCGGCCACGAACTGGTTGCCTGCCAGCTCGTGGTCGAGCATGGCGAGAACGTCGAGGGCCTTCTGCTTGTTGGCCTCGCCCCACTCCTTCACCTGCGGTACCTCGAGGTGAGCCATCGCAGGGTGCGTGTGGCGGAAGGCCTGCGAGACGTGTGTCAGAAGGCCGAGTTCCATGCGCCGGTTCCACATCTCGACGTTGGCACGCCCGATCGCCGAATGACCGAACAGGGCCGGCTCCGGCTTGATCTCCTCGAAATAGCGGCAGATCGCCATTGTTTCGGAGATTGTGGTGCCATCGTCGAGAACCAGAATAGGAACACGCTGCATCGGGTTGAGGCGCGTCATCTCAGGCGTCTTGAGCGCCCCCTTCATCAGGTCGATCTCCTCGAAGGGGACGGCAATTCCCTTTTCGGCCAGAAAGATGCGCACGCGGCGCGGATTGGGTGCCTGACGGGTCTCGATGATCTTCATGATAGCCTGCTCCGGCCCTGCTCTGGGCACTCTCGACTGCTTCGATGGCAGCCCTGGACGGTAAAGAAGCGGGCCTTTCCGCGCAAGCTGGCCGCGCGCTGCCGGGGGGCAGGCGATAACCCGAAATTAGCTAGTTCTCGACATAGTGTTCAGGGGTCGGGCGGAGGTTGTGCCGGAAAAAGGCCGGTGAGAGCCGCGTCGTCCGGGGCATCAGCCTTGGTAGACGTTGGGGTCGCACGCACTTGAAGACGACCGAGTCCATAAGCGCGCCTTACGGCGACAGCGCGAGCGCCAGTGAGGGCGTTCAGCGCGATGCGTCCCGGCGCACGCCCTTGAGCGAGATCCGCGCTCGGCTGGTCGAAAAATCCGATGTTCGTCCAGAATTCGAGTACGAACTCATTTCGATGTTCGTGCGCAACGAACTCGGCGCGATTGCCACGATCCAGCTGCTCGCTGTCATCTTCTCGCTAGCCTCGATGTTCTGGGCCCCTGTGGGTGAGGCCATCGCCTGGCTCCTGCTGGTCATTTTTGCCAAGGTCGCGCTGCTGGAGCTGTGCCGCCGCTTCGTTGCGACGCCTCGCGCGGAGATCGACGTCAAGGTGTGGCGCCGACGCCTGATCATGGCCGAGCTGATCGGCGGGCTGGTCTGGGCCGGCTTCGCGCTTGTGGGGCGGGGAACGCTCGATTCCGCCAGCCATGTCTTTATCTTCGCCTCGCTCATCGTCGTGCTCGCCATCCGCATGACGTTCGCCTCGACGGTGATGCCGATTCTTTATGTCGGCACCATCCCCATGACCATCGCCGTAGTCGTTCGTCTGTTGGCGCTCGGCCATCCCTTCTATTGGGCCATGGCCTCGATGGCCGTCGGCGTGCATGTCTACTTCGTGTTCCTCGCAAAGGGGCTCAATTCGACCGCTGTCGCCATGCTCGAGTTCCGGGCCGAGAAGGATGCCCTGATCGGCGAGCTGGAAAAGGAGAAGGCAATCTCTGACGAGGGGCGGCGGCGGGCCGAGGCAGCCAACGTGGCCAAGTCTCGCTTCCTCGCCACGATGAGCCACGAGTTGCGAACGCCCCTCAACGCCATTCTCGGCTTCTCGGAGGTCATGAAAGCCGAGATCCTTGGACCAATGCAAAACACGACGTACAAGGAGTACGCCGGCAACATTCACGACAGCGGCCGCCATCTGCTCCATCTGATCAACGAGATCCTCGATCTGTCGCGCATCGAGGCTGGACGCTACGAGCTGAACGAGGAGGCCGCGCGGCTGAACGATATCGCCGAAGACTGCCACCGCCTTCTCAAGCTGCGGGCAGAGAGCAAGGGACTGAACATTGTTCTCGACCTCGAGGAGGGCCTCCCTCAGATCTGGGTCGACGAGCGCGCTATCCGCCAGATTTGCCTGAACCTGCTGTCGAACGCACTCAAGTTCACACCCAAGGGAGGCACGATCACCGTGCGCGTGGCGAGATCGCCATCGGGCGGGCAAATGGTCTCGGTGAAGGATACCGGTCCAGGCATCCCGAAGGAGGAGATTCCCAAGGTCATGCAGGCTTTCGGACAGGGGTCGCTCGCGCATCAGACGGCGGAGGGAGGCACCGGCCTCGGTCTTCCCATCGTGCAGAACCTCGTCGAGTTGCACGGGGGCACGTTCGAGTTGTTGTCCGAATTGCGCAAAGGGACCGAGGCCCTGGTGGAACTGCCGCGCAAGCGCGTGCTCCAGGCCATGCCGCCCCTGCAACCGCTCGGGCGCGAGCGTCACGGTGCGCCGCGCGCTTTCGTCGGCGAGGCCACGCCAGCCCCATCCTCGGACGGCATGCGGCGCAGGCCCCGCCTCCGCATCGACGGATGAGTGCTGCCCGCCATCAGAGCTGATCGCGGCTGGATGTCGCCAAGTTGATGGTGTGGAGATTGTCGGTTGGGGGCCCGCTGCCTAAATTATGCTCGACCGGTCGGGTATCTCTGCAACCTGATGGCCGCGAGCACCGTTCATGGTGAAGCGACCGCAGGAGCGACCCTGACGCTTCCGGCACGTATAAACGAGCGCGCTGCTCATTGCGACGGATCAGGCGAATGGGCATGGAGACCCCTTGTGTTGGCCTATGCAATCTGGACCGTGTCTCGGGCCTTTGCGTCGGGTGCGGGCGGTCGCTCGACGAGATCGCCAGGTGGTCTCGGCTCACACCGACGGAGAGGCGCCAGATCATGACTGGGCTGAAGGCGCGCCGGGATCGCAGAGTTGGAGAGATCGAATGATGCGCGCTCTCGTTCTCCTGGTGGCGGTAGCCGTCGCTGGCGCCTACGCCTTCAGTTTCGACGGGGCCGGTCTGAAGTCCCTGTTTGGTGCCGGGGAGGGCGCTCTTACGGCCGACGCGCAGGAGCTTGCCGCGCTGGCCGCGTCTTTGGCGCTCATCGTCATCGTGCTGCCGGCTGTTTTCGGTGGCTACAGGGGCCGTTTAGGGGGAGCCGTTCGCGACCTCGTCAGCTGGACGGCCATCGCGCTCGTGTTGATGGCCGGCTACAGCTACCGCGACGAACTCGGCCGTATCGCTTTCCGAATTGCGGGTGAATTTTCGCCGCCCGGCTCCTCTCTTGCCGTCGAGCAGCGTCAGGCGGGGGAGCATGCGGTTCGCATCCGCAAGCGCGGTGACGGGCATTTTGTGGCGCGCGTGGCCGTCGATGGGGCGAGCGTCTCGATGCTGGTGGACACCGGCGCCTCGACGGTGGTGCTGCGTCAGTCGGATGCGCGTCTTCTCGGGGTGGATACGCGCAATCTGCGCTACACGGTGCCCGTGCAGACCGCCAACGGCCTCGCGTATGCGGCTCATGCGCGCTTGCGGCAGGTGGCGATCGGCTCAATCGAGGTTCGCAATGTCGATGCCCTGGTCGCACAGCCCGGCGTGCTCAAGGAAAGCCTGCTGGGTATGAGTTTCTTAAGCCGGTTGCGCTCTTATGAGTTCGCCGGGGAGTTCGTAACGTTCCGAATGTGATAGCCGCGTGTGCGGTTCGCCCTGGCGGCTAAGCTGTGGGCGAAACGCGATGCTCTCCTCTGGCACCAGAAACCTGGCGAAGCTTGTCGGTAGTTGGGCCCTCGCTCTCAGCGTCGGGGTGTATGCCCTCGTCAATATGGAGGACATCCGCAACCAGCTCGGCCTGAGGCTCACCCCCGAGGACCTCGGCATGACGGCCGATGCGCGGCCCGAGCCTGAGGTTCGCACTGTCATCGAATACGTCGAGCGCCCGACGGGGCAACGTGACGGCGACCGCCGCAGGCAGCCGGCTGGCGCCGCCAATCGCGGTGGCGAGCTCTTCAAGCTTTCCGTCTCCCTGCCGCGGAGCAGGGACGGCCATTTCCATGCCGATGCCCAGATCAACGGGCGTAGCGTGCCGGTTCTCGTCGACACCGGTGCCACCCTCGTTGCGATGAGCTACGAGGATGCGCAATCGGCCGGTATCTCCGTCAGACCTGACGAGTTCCGTTACATTTCGAATACGGCCAATGGGCAGGCTCGCTTCGCCCGCGTCACCCTGGACAATGTCCGGATCGGGAACGTGTCCGTCAATAACGTCGCCGCCGCTGTGAGCCAGCCGGGCAAGCTCAGTACCACGCTGCTCGGCATGTCGTTCCTCGGCCAGCTCCGCCTGGAGATGAAGGACGGGCTGCTCATTCTCGAGCAGTAGGTGCAACTCACGTCTCGCCAGTTTGTGCGTATGCGCCGTTAATCCGTGTGATGCATCGGCCTCGACCGCGTCTCTTTTTTGCGTTAGCGCTCGGCTGCCGCCACGACCGACGAGGATGTCCATGCTGCCCAAGCCACGCGCCGACTTGAAGCCCAACACCGCTGATTTCGAGCGTTTGCCGCTCGTCAAGCCAACGGGTTTTCGCGAGTACGATGCGCGATGGCTCTTCCCGGGCGAGATCAACCTGATGGGGCTCAACGCCATCGGTCTCGGCCTGGCGACGCTCATCAACCGGCGCGGCGTGCCCCCCCGTATCGTCGTCGGCCACGACTTCCGCTGGTACTCGGCGAGCGTGAAGCAGGCGCTGATGACCGGCCTCCTCGCCGGTGGTGCCGAGGTGCACGACATCGGCCTCGCATTGTCGCCGATGGCTTATTTCGCCCAGTTCGCCCTCGACGTCCCTTGTGTCGCGATGGTCACGGCAAGCCACAACGACAATGGCTGGACCGGGATCAAGATGGGCCTCGCACGTCCACTGACATTTGGTCCCGACGACATGTTGGAATTGAAGGAGATCGTGCTGTCTGGCGCCTACGAGGCGAAAGGTGGCGGCCGTTACATCCATGTGCCCGACATTCCCGAGCGCTACATGGCCGACCTCTCGAGTCGGCCGAGGCTGAAGCGCCGGCTGAAGGTGGTCGCGGCCTGCGGTAACGGCACGGCGGGTGCCTTCGCACCACAGGTGCTCGAGGCGATCGGGTGCGAGGTGGTTCCGCTCGACTGCAACCTCGATCACTCTTTCCCGCGCTACAATCCAAATCCCGAGGACATGAAGATGCTGCACGCGATCAGCGCAGCGGTCCTCGAGCACAAGGCCGACGTCGGCCTTGGCTTCGACGGTGACGGCGACCGCTGCGGCGTCGTGGACAACGAGGGCCACGAGATCTTCGCCGACACCGTGGGCGTGATGCTGGCGCGCGATATCTCGGCACTGCACAAGAACGCGACGTTCGTCGCCGACGTCAAGTCGACTGGTCTCTTCATGACCGATCCCGTCCTGCAGGCCAATGGCGCCAAGGCGCTCTATTGGAAGACAGGTCACTCTTACATGAAGCGCTATACCTTCGAGCAAAAGGCGCTCGTTGGCTTCGAGAAAAGCGGTCACTACTTCTTCCAGCCGCCGCTCGGACGCGGCTATGACGACGGCCTCGTTGCGGCGCTGGCCGTGTGCGACATGCTCGATCGCGCGCCGGACAAGTCGATGGCCGACCTGCGACGGGCATTGCCGAAGACCTATCAGTCGCCGACCATGTCCCCGCACTGCGACGACGAGAAGAAGTATGGCGTCGTCGAGAAGATCGTGAAGCAGTACGAGGCCGAGGCCAAGGCCGGAGGCAAAATCGCCGGGCAGGCGATTCGCGATCTCGTCACCGTCAATGGCGTGCGTGTGACGCTTGCGGACGGCACCTGGGGTTTGGTGCGGGCCTCATCGAACAAGCCCGAGCTCGTGGTCGTCGTCGAGAGCCCGGTTTCCGAGGCGAACAAGATCGCGATCTTCCGCGACATCGAGGCTCGTCTCGCCAAGTTCCCCGAGGTCGGCGAGTACAATCAAAAGATCTGATGGCGAGTGCGCGACGTCGGTCGGCGGGCCCGATTGACAAATGGAGAGTGCGGCCCCCATGTCTCGCCGGCCGCCGCTGCCGGGCGGCGAGCAATCGTCCAACCGACAAGCGACCATGAGCAAATCCCCCGTCTCCCCGCCTTTGCCGACCGAGCGGGCGCATCTTGGCATGCTGGCTTCTTTGATCTTCGGATCTCGCTGGCTGCAGGTGCCCCTCTATCTGGGCCTCATCCTGGCCCAGTGCGTCTACGTCGTGCTGTTCCTCAAAGAGCTCTGGCACCTCGTCAGCCACGCCGCCACATTCAGCGAGCAGCAGATCATGCTGATCGTACTGGCGCTGATCGATGTCGTCATGATCTCGAACCTGCTCGTGATGGTGATCGTTGGCGGCTATGAGACTTTCGTGTCGCGACTGCGCCTGCAGGGTCATCCCGACCAACCCGAGTGGCTCGATCACGTCAACGCCAGCGTCCTCAAGATCAAGCTCGCCATGGCGATCATCGGCATCTCGTCGATCCATCTCCTGAAGACGTTCATCGAGGCGGGTAATCTGGGTCAGCCCGGCGCCAAGTTCACCGAGGCCGGCGTGATGTGGCAGACGATCATCCACACCATCTTCATCGCGTCGGCGATCGGCATCGCCTACGTGGATCGGCTCAGCCAGACCTCTCACAGTCGCCCCGAGAAGCATTGACCAAAACACAAATCCACCCCCGTCCCTCGCGGGTACGGGGTGGATTTGGAGTGACGTTCGCTGCAGTAAGCGGCGCAGCGGAGGGATCAGCCCCTGAGGCGCGTCCGCACGATCCTCGGGAAGTCGTCGCCTGTGCTGTCGACCGTCTCCTGGGGTTGCATGCGCGCTCGCGCATCGGCCGACTGCTGACGGCTCTCTTCCAGGCCGGCCCAGTAGACGGCCTCCGGTGATGGCGCGGTGGGCCGCGGCGGCGGTGTAGGCGCGTAGGCTTGCTGTGCCGCTGGTTGCCGGACGGTGGCTGTCGGCAGGCCGCTGCCGGCAAACCAAGCCTCGACGAGATCCAACTCGTCCGCCGAGAGCGTCAGGCCCTGCGAGCGGCAACGGGCGACCACGAAGTTGCGGAACCGGCCGGCGAAGAGGTTCGCCGAGGCGCCCTGCTCGAACCAAGGATCCGCCTCGCTGACCACCTCCAGAACGAAGCGGACGTCGTCGCGACGCACGTCGATGCCCCGCTCCTGGGCCCGCTGCACGATATTCTGGATGGTTTGTGCGCCGATCAGCCCGTTCTCGGTGATTTCCTGCGCAATCGTCTCGAACAGCATGCGGTACTCGGGAGGCGCGATAGGGGGCGCTTTGCAGGCGTCGTGGATACGCGCGATCGACTGCTGGATGCCCATCCCGGGCTGCGGCGGCGTCGCGGCCTGAGGTTGCTGAATGGTTTCGGGCTTGAGCGCTGCCGCAGTGGTGAGAGGAGCGTGGTCCAGCGAAGGGCGTCGTGCCAGCATGCTGCCCGCTTGACCGATCGGCGCGCCGACGGGTGCGGGCTGTGCCTGAGCGGGCTCGCTGGGTCTGATGGTGCCACCCCCGCCGAAGGGGCGTGCTTCGCCAATGTCGTCGCGCGAGATCATGGGCTGCCGCTCGATACGGGTCTCGCCGATATCCAGTGCGGGCGGTATCGGCCGCGCCTCGAGGCGCGGGGCAGGAGCTGGCGTCGACGTCGGCTGTGACACATGCCGCTGCATGTCGATCACGACGTATGGCGGCTCGCCAGACAGGCGCATGCCCTGCGGCAGCCCCTGCAGCAACAGCTCGCGGAAGCCACCGGCACCGGCCCAGCTGGTGCCGATGGTCCGGTCGTGGCCGATGCTGCGCACAGCGCGATCCGCGAGAACTTCGAGCGGCACGGGCGCGTTGGCGGCGCGAACCGCAGCGACGACCTCCTCGATGATCGAGCGACGCGTGGCCTCCATGCTCGCCGCAGCGGACGGCGCTGTCTCGGCTGAGATGTCCTCACCGGAGCCGTGGCGCGCTTGCGTCAGCATCTCGATCAGGTCGAATTCGCGGACCTCGCCGTCGCTGATCGCCGTGTACGGCACGGCTGTATATTCGGTCGCATAGATCACGGTTCGCCGGGCGTGGGCACGCAGGCGATGCAACACGGGCGTGAAGTCTGCGTCGCCGGACAGGATCACGAACTCGTCGAAGTGAGTGTCGTGGTCTAGGTAATCGCGCAGATCCATGACCATGCGAATGTCGGACGAGTTCTTGAGCTGCGCGGTCAGTGGCGGGCAATCCACAACCTCGAAGCCGGCGCGAAGGAAATGGTGCCGCACGAACGGGAAAGAACTCATGTCGGTTGAATTGTCGGACGTATTGCGGCGCGGCACCGGGTTCCCGTAGCACCGGTTCATCACGATACGACGCGGCACGTCCGGTGAAAGTCCGTTGGTCGGCGTGATCAGCGCGCCGCTCTCAATCTGCTTCAGCCAACCGATGGCATCCTTGGCGAAGCGCTTAGCAGCTTCCTCGCTTTTGCGTCGCAGCGACAGGTAGATGTTGTCGTAGTCGACGAAGACCGCGCTCAAGAACGGACCCGATTGTTGCCGCTTCATCTCTAACTGCCCCCGAGCTGCCCCGACTTGGTCGCGCGATTCATGCGCCTCTCGGCAGAGATCACTGAGTCGGCGGCGGGCAGCAAGGCGCGGGCGCGGCAGGTCCCGGGCTATCCCCGGATAATTGGACGCGCGCCCAGTCTAATGTCGCCGCACGACATGCTCAGTCGGCAGATTACGCAATCCCGAGTGTGCTTTAGGTGCACTGTCACTAGCTTTTCGATTTGTCCGGTTTTGATAGCACACGATATGGCCGCTCCTCTGTGATCGGATCGATGCCGGCGGGAGCGGGGGACGCCGG
>LNDR01000280.1 GCA_001464755.1 Rhizobiales bacterium Ga0077524 | reverse complement strand
GGCGCCGCTGCGCCGGATCAAGTGGGTCGTCTATTGCAAAGACCCGTTCGGTGGCCCCGAGCAGGTGCTGCGCTATCTCTCACGCTATACGCACCGCGTCGCAATCTCGAACCGGCGGCTCGTGGCTGCCGACGATGGCGGCGTGTCGTTCCGCTGGAAGGATTACCGTGTGGAAGGGCCAGGACGCTGGAAGACGATGACGCTCGGCGCCGACGAGTTCATCAGACGCTTTCTCCTGCACGTGCTCCCGAAGGGATTCCACCGGATCCGCCACTACGGCCTGTTCGCCAACGGCAATCGCACCGAGGCCATCGCCCGCGCCCGAGAGCTGCTGGCCGTGGCACCACCTCCACCCAAGCCGGACCGCGTCCTGCCGACGCCGTGTCCGTGCTGCGGCGGACGCATGCACGTCATCGAGGTGTTTGCGCGCGGATGCGAACCAAGGCATCGCCCGACGCCGCGACCACCAACAATCAGGGTCGACACCTCATGACGCAATCCAATCGCCCGGTTCGCAGATCTGCCGATCACAATCGCTGGTCATGCACCGGCAGGGAACTCTCGTGGGCGACAGAGCTTGGTCAACGTGTGAAATACCCCTGCGACCGGCTCGCAATGCCATCGAACGGCCAAGCAGCCCGCCTCTCGGGTCAGCACGTTGCACGAACGCGCGTGCGGCTCACCCGAGCATCAGACCTCAACTCCGGCGCCCGGCCTAAATCCCCATAGAGTCTGCTGCAACGTCACGCCCACCTCCCGCGACTTCGTGCCTTGGCGCTTCTCCGACGCCAGCCCAGAGCGTGTGGCAACGCCGTCGCTGGCCGGCGTCCGAGAAACCTGCACACGTGCAGGCTTCACAGGCTGCACCGTCATGGCTGGACCACACTCAGTTGCGGACATGACGAGACGGCGACGTGGCCCACGTCACCGCCGAGGTCCCCACAGCCGCTCCTGTATATCTTCCCCCCTACCCCATCACTTCCTTTGCAAACCGTTCCATCTTCTCGACGGTTCCCTGCACCGTGGGGGCGGGGAAGGAGACGTTGATGTCGCCGATGCCGGCGGCGGCGAGGGTGGTGGCGTCCTCGCGCATCTGATCGGACGAGCCGGTGAAGGTGCGGCGGCCGCCGGAGATGGCGGCCTCGGCGGTCCAGTTGACGGGCCAAAGCACGACGTGGGCCAGCGAGATGGATTTCGGATCGCGGCCGGCGCTCTGGCACATGGCTTTGAATTTGGCCATGGCGTTCGCGACGCGGTCGGCGGTGTCGAGGCGGTTGGCGGGGTTCGATGACGCGGGATACCAGCCGTCGCCCAGGCGGATGGCGCGGCGCATCGCGGGCTCGCTCTCGCCGCCGACCCAGATTGGGGGGTGCGGCTTGGCGTAGGGTTTCGGCTCGAACAGGATGTTGCCGAAGTCGACATACTTGCCCTTCATGGCGGGGCGCGGGTTGGTCCACAACTCGCGGAAGGCGGCGATGTACTCGTCGGTGACCTTGCCGCGCTCGGCGTAGGGCGGGGCGCCCAGGGCCTCGATCTCCTCCTTCATCCAGCCGGCGCCGACGCCGACGATCATGCGGCCCTCGGAGAGGACGTCGGCGGTGGCGATCATCTTGGCGGCGAGGATCGCGGGCCGGTGGGGGACAACCATCACTGACGAAAGCAGGCGGACGCGCTCGGTGCAGCCGGCGAGGAAGGTGAGCGTGGAGAGCACGTCGAGGCATTCGCCGGTGTTGCGGCCGGCCCAGTCGCCCTCCTCGCTGTAGGGGTAGCGACTGTCGATGTCGGCCGGGACGACGACGTGGTCATTGGCCGAGACGAAATCAAAGCCGAGGCGCTCGGCTGCGATTGCGACGGCTTTGTAGCCGGCGCGATTGGCCATCGGTCCGCGCGAAAGGATGTTGACGCCAAAACGCATGGTGGAATGGTTCCTTCTTTCGTGGCGCAAGGCGACGCCGCCTCCGTAGTGACGCGCGGCGATTCTCCTTCGGGGAGTTGGCCGCCTCGCGCGGTGTTCGAGAAGGCATGGTGGCACGCGAGTGTAGGTGGGGTCGAGCTTTGCTCTTGCGAGACCCGACGACTTGGGGAGCGAGTGCCGGCATGTTTTCAGGTCGGGTCTCGGAGTGCAGGCTCGACCCGACCTACGGAGCGACGGTCCGATTGCGTCAGTTGCCGGGGAGGACGAGGATCTGGGGCTTGGGCGGCAGGGTGGTGCGGGAGATCAGGATGCTCGGCTCTGCGTTGGTCTTGATCTCGAAGTGGGGACGCGCCGCATCGAGGAAGCGGCTCAGCGTGAAGCTCGAGAAATAGTGCATCGGGATGATCAGCGGGGCTTTCAGGTCGCGGAGGACCTCGATCATGCCGGGCGTATCGAGCGTATAGCTGCCGTCGACAGGGGCCAGTACGACGTCCATCTGGCCGATGCGGCCGATCTGTTGCGGGGACAGCGTGTGGTGGAGGTGGCCGAGGTGGGCGATACACAGGCCGGCGATCTCGAAGATGAAAATCGAGTTGCCGAACTCGACGGTGCCACCGCCGCCATAAGTGCGGATGTTGGTCGGCAAGTTGCGCACGCGTACGTCCTGCTCGGTGATATCGTGCTGAGCGGGGCCGCCCTCGGGATTCCATCCCTTGAGGACGTGGCGGATGGCGGGATCGGGCGAAACGGTGAAGTGAGTGGAATGGGCCCGGTTCATGGTGGCGATGTCGGGGATCATGGCGGGGCGGACGTAGTCATTGTAGTCGGTGGCGATGCGGATGCCTTTTGAACTCTCGATCAGAAAAGTCGAGTGTCCAATGTAGGCTAGGCTCACCTCTCCCGGCTTCAAGGCGGCTGCCTCGTAGCGTGCCTTGTGGAGGTAGCGAATGCCCGGCGCCTCGGCGACCGCTATGCAGCGATCCTCGGCGGCGCGCGCGGGGGCCATGAAAATCGTGATGCAGGCGAGCAAAGCCCAAATCCAAGCCGATGCCGTAGTTGCCTCTCGCGCGTTGCTGCCGGTCATCATCACCTCCACGATCTAGCTGCTCCGCCGCTCGCCTTCAGTGCTGCTGTCTCGGTAACGGAGAACCCTTCGCCCACGGCAGGCGCGGGACCGGGAGCAGGGCGCCGCGGTGCCACGCCGTCTCGAGCCAATGGGGCGGTGAGACGCCAAACGTCGTTCACCCTGGATTTCGAGGCGCCGGCCAACGTCTCGCCATTCGCCCGATGAGGGTCGCCTTCGCCGGGAGGCTCGCTCTTGACCACATCGGCGCCAAAATCGCCGAGCACCACAGCTGCCGTCGGAGCTGCGGTCCAGGAGGAGACATCGAGCGTCTTTACTCCTGCAAGTGGCAATGGGCTCGGCATCGCGGCGAGGCTCCTCGGGTCGAGACAGCGAGGCCAGAGCGTAGCCCGCGGGGCGGCGCGTCGTGAAGCCCAATTCCCGGGCCGATCATGATGTCGTGATCACCAATGGGTGTGGGGCGCATGGCACATCGATTGGCTTCACAACAGGCAGGTGATCCGTTAGCTAGACACTACCGCGAGGGGTGAGGCATGCAGCGCCAGATCAACGCAATCGACTTCTGGCGCGGCTATGCGTTGATTGCGATTTTCGTCAACCACATCCCGCAGAACTTCTACGATCAGTTGACACACAAACACTTCTCGCTTTCGGATTCGGCGGAGTTGTTCGTGTTCCTGGCGGGGTGGTCGCTTCGCCATGTCGTGGGGCCGCCTGAGGATCCGAAGCCGACCTCGGCGCTGCTCCACCGTCTGCTCGGGCGGGCAGTGACGCTTTATGTTGCGCAAATGGCGATCGCCCTGCTCGCCACGGCCATGCTGGCGGCGGCCGCCTTGGTCCTTGCCAATCCCTTGTTTCTCGAGTGGCACAACGCGGCGGCGATCTTTTATGATCCGGTGCGGGCTCACATCGGCGTCGTTCTTCTCAGTCATCAACTCGGCTATTTCGATATCTTGCCGCTCTACGTGGTCCTGATGATGATCGCGCCACTGGTGGCGGTCATTCATCGTGTCGCACCGCACGCCCTGCTGCCAATCTCGTTCGCGATCTATCTGGTCAGTCTGCTGTTCGGCATCACCATGCCAACGTGGCCGGTGAACGGGCAATGGTTCTTCAATCCGTTGTGCTGGCAACTTATTTTCGTTCTCGGGTTCTCGATGAGCCGGGATCGGGGGCCGGGCGGCTGGGTGAAGAAGAATATCGGATGGATTCGCATCTGCGCCGCGCCGGTCGTCGTCGTGCTGTCGATCATGAGCATCTTCAACCTGTGGTGGGATCCCACAACGGTTCCGGAGCCAAAGCTGCTGTTCATCATTGGCAAGACGTTCGTGACGCCGATTCGCCTTATTCAGTTCCTGGCCTTGATCGCAGTCATGTCGGCAGCTTATCCCTATATCGTACGAGCGCTTCCGGGTCTCGTCAGTTTCCTGTCGCGGTTAGGGCGGAACTCGCTTCCGGTATTCTGCGTCGGGTCGTTACTCAGTCTGGCCGGGCAGATCGTCCGGTTCGCAAACGACGGTGGGTTCGTCATCGACACGATTCTCGTCGGCACGGGAATCGCGATTCTGGGCACTGTGGCGTGGTTGGCTGAATGGCGAATGCGAAAGGATTAGGCAGGATGCGGGGCGGGCCTATCGCGTTCGGGCTGCTCGGATTGATGTTCGCGGCAGGAGCCGCGGCGCAAACCCATCAGCCGCCACCCGGATCGCCGAGCGCGGTGCAAAAGCAATGCGCCGATGCTGCGGAAGTTGGGTTCGGTCCAGTGACGCTACCCCACGCAGCAAAAGCGCTGCGTGACCGCAAGCGGCTGAAAGTCTTGGCGATAGGTGCTACGCCGCTCAATGAACGCGACCAGACACAAGGGCATTATGCCCGCGTCGAAAAAGTGCTCGAAACCAATTTCAAGGGCGTCGATGTCGAGATCATCGATCGAGGCGTCTCGGGGGAAATTGCGCGGGATGGCGCTGAACGGATCAAGACCGAGGTGGCGCTGGTCGAACCCGATCTGGTTTTCTGGCAGGTGGGTGTGGCCGATGCCTTGGCTCTAACGCCGGCGGGCGAACTCAAGGCCACGCTGTCGCGAACAGTGGTCTGGCTCAAAGAGCACAACGTGGACGTGGTGTTGATCGGGCTCAAGTACCAGCGCAGCCTGGCGGGAAATGAAGGTTTTCAGCGAATACGCAAAGTCATTCGGGATGTGGTGCGGGAGCACGAGATCCTTCGCGTCGGGCACTACGAGTCGATCGAGGCGATTGACAGGTTGCGCCGGCAGGAGGGCGAGACGGCGAGCGAACTCGATCTGTCCGACGCTGGATCGAACTGCCTCGCGGATTTCCTGAGTCGAGCCCTGGCGGTTGGATTGTTCGCCAAACCCCGGGGCGATCGTTCACAAGCGCCTGCGCCTGTGGACAATGCAACTGCGCCCGGACCGCCGACGCAAGCGCCCGTTTCTGCGACAACAGGCAGCCCGTCGGACCCCGGTGCAGCAGCGCCGTCCAAGCCGCCTCAGTGAAAGCCAGCCACGGCTGCATGGTCGACAAGAGTCCTCGACAACTGGCTTTTGAGCACCTTGAATGATATTGGTTTACCAATCGGACCAAGAATTCCAGGTTGAACTGAATGCCAGCCACTTGCGCCGGGTGCTGGTGCGCTCTAGGGTCCGAGTCCTTCCGCTTGTTGGCCGTCGGGGGCAGCTCGAAATGTATCGATATTTGAGCGCCGTGCTGGTGCTCATGGCCTCGTGCCTCGCGGTGAATGCCGAGAGTTCCTTGACGCGCGAGAGCCATCGCTCGGTTGAGCTTGGGCGCGACTTCCCCTTCGCGATCTACCTGCCCGACGGTTACGCTCGAAGTGAGCAGCGCTACCCAGTGCTCTATCTTCTTCATGGTGCGGGTGGCGACGAGTCGGCATGGGAGAAGGAAGGCGGCATCAAGGAAACAGCAGACCGCCTGATGCGAAGCGGCGACATTCCCGCCTCCATCATCGTGATGCCCGGCTGCCGGGATTGCTGGTGGGTGGACGGCGCAATCGACAAGGCGGAGACGGCGTTCTGGAGCGATCTGGTGCCCGCCATCCAGCGGCGCTACAGAACGATCGAATCGCGCGAAGGGCGGTTCGTGGCCGGGCTGTCGGCTGGAGGGTACGGGGCCGTTCGGTTCGCCATGAAGTATCCCGACAAGATCGCGGCAGCGGCGGCGTTGAGCCCGGCGGTCTATGCCGAGACCCCGCCCGCCATCTCGTTGGCGCGCGTGCAACCGCCTTTCCTCAGGCCGGATGGCAGTTTCGACGACGTCGCCTGGAAGGCGCGCAACTACACCAGCCTGATCGATTGGTACTGTCGCCAAAAGCAGCGCGTGGCCTTCTTCCTGGTGTCGGGCGATAACGATCGCTATGGCATCGCATTCGAGACGATGACGCTTTTCAAGCGACTCTATGGGCATCAGCCAGATTTGACCGAGCTGCGGATCGTCGATGGCGACCATAGCTGGGCGATCTGGTCGAAATCGATCGAGACGGCGATGCGTTACCTTTTCAAGCATGGAGGCAAAACGCAGCCGGCGGTCGTCGCGAGCGCGAGTGACCGCGCTGCGATGGTGCTATTGCCGACGATGCACCGCGCGGGCCAGCCGATCGCAAACTATCCGTAAGCGTCAACTGCGGCCGGTCAGCAGGCGGACCAGATCGGCAAGGCAGTCCACGAGCATATCAGCGTGGGGAGCCAGCGCTGCGGCGGGGCTCGTGCCGCCCGTGACGCCGACGCGAAGGCCATAGCCAGCACGCCGCCCCATCTCAAGGTCATGGACGGCATCACCAACGATGGCGATGGACGCCGGATCAATTCCCGTGGCGGCAGCAAAAGCCAATGCCATGCCGGGCTCCGGCTTGGCGCCATGGCCGCTGTCACAGCCTGCGAGAAAGCGGAAGTGACCAAGCACGCCAGGGTGTCGGCCCAGTGAGGCCGCGATGCCGCCAGCGGTGTCGTTACTGGCGACACCGAGAATCAGCCCGGCGGCGGAGAGGCGGGCGAGCGTCGTCAGGGCGTCGTCGACGAGTACGGCATGGCGGGCGCCGCCGGTCTCGAACGCGTGTTGGATCGCGAAGGCAAGACTTGGTGGGGTCGCGGCACCCAAATGGGCCGTGAAGATCTCGGCCACCTCGTGATGGGTTCCGGCGGCGAGTGGCGAGCCCGGCTCGACGTGCCCGGTCAACGGGTCCTGGCCGCCAAGGGACAACAGGGTCTCGGCCAATTGCGCATCGCCTCGCGCGGCCAGGAGGGCAACCTCGCGATTGATGGGCGTCCACGTGCGTGCGTAGTCGAGTAGCGTGCCGTCCTTGTCGAACAGGACGCCACGGATCGGGGACGTTCTCACGGCGGTGGGGTGTTGGCCTGCGATCATGACGCAGCGGGCACCGCGCAAATGGGCTCGATCGCTGGCTTCGCGTGCACGGTGAGATCGAGAATGGTCGGCTGGTCGCCCGAGAGAGGGTTCGAGCGATCCCAGCCGTAGCGAACTTCCTGGAAGCGGGTCGAGAGCGCGTCATAGATCAGCAAGCGGCCGGCGAGGCTGTCGCCGATGCCGATCAGCTCTTTCAGGACCTCGGTCGCCTGCAGCGTGCCGACGACACCGACAACGGCACCAAGGACCCCGACCTCGGCGCAGTTGGCGACCGTCCCTGGTGGCGGAGCGTCGGGAAAGAGGCAGCGATACGTTGGCCAAGGGGTGCCGTCGGGCTTGGTCTCGTGGGGCTTGAACGTGGTGACGTAGCCATCGAACGGACCGACAGCGGCAAAAGCGAGCGGGCGGCGCGCAAGATAACAGGCATCCGAGACGAGGTAGCGGGTGGCGAAGTTGTCGGACCCGTCGGCGACGATGTCGTATCGGGCGATGAGGTCGAGGGCGTTGGCGGCGTCGATGCGGGTGTCGTGCAACTCGACGGTCACATGGGGGTTGAGGCGCGCGATCATCGCGCGGGCACTCTCGACCTTTAGGACGCCGATGTGCGGGGTATCGTGGGCGATCTGGCGCTGCAGGTTGGACAGGGAGACGCGGTCGTCGTCGACGATGCCGATTCTGCCGACACCAGCAGCGGCGAGGTACATGACCAACGGGCTGCCGAGACCGCCAGCGCCAATGCACAACACGCTGGCCGCCTTGAGCTTCTGCTGGCCCTGGCCACCGACGTCCTTGAGAACGAGGTGGCGCTTGTAGCGTTCGATCTCGGCCGGAGAGAGTGTGGTTATGATCATGACAGGCAATCTAGGGCGGCGGTCTGCGGAGTTCCAGGGGCATACGTCAGGCGGTGCGCGTCGCCGACCGGGCGAGTTCGTCGCTCATCTGCTGTCGCATGATGAACTTCTGCACCTTCCCGGTGACCGTCATAGGGAACTCGTCGACGAGCCTGATGTGTCTCGGGATCTTGTAATGGGCGATCTGGCCCTGACAAAAGCTCTTGACGTCCTCTGGACTGAGAGTTGCGCCTGCCCGGACCTTGATCCAGGCGCAAAGCTCCTCGCCGTATCGCGGATCGGGTACGCCGAAGACCTGCACGTCGAGGATCGCGGGGTGCCGATAGAGAAACTCTTCGATCTCGCGGGGGTAGATGTTCTCGCCTCCGCGGATGACCATGTCCTTGATGCGCCCGACGATGTTGCAATAGCCGTCCGCGTCCATGGTGGCGAGATCGCCAGTGTGCATCCAGCCATGACGGTCAACGGCTTCGGTCGTGCGCTCTGCATCGTTCCAATATCCGAGCATGACCGAGTAACCGCGCGTGCAGAACTCGCCGGTCGAGCCGCGGGGGACGATGCGGCCCTCGGCATCGACGATTTTGATCTCGACGTGAGGATGCGCGCAGCCGACGGTTTCCGTCTGTTTCTCGAGGCTGTCGCCAATCAACGTCTGCGTCGAGACGGGGCTCGTCTCGGTCATTCCGTAGGCGATGGTCATCTCGGAGAGGTTCATGTCGCGAATGCAGCGGCGCATGACCTCGACGGGGCAGGGCGAACCGGCCATCACGCCGGTGCGGAGGCTGGACAAATCAAAGCTCGCGAATTCGGGGTGGTCGAGCTCGGCGATGAACATGGTGGGTACACCGTAGAGCGAGGTGCAGCGCTCGTCGGCGACGGTGCTCAGTGTGGCAAGAGGATCGAAGCCTTCGCCGGGGAGCACCATCGTCGAGCCGTGGGTGAGGCAGGCGAGGTTGCCGATGACCATGCCGAAGCAGTGGTAGAGCGGCACCGGAATGCAAACCTTGTCGGCCTCGGTGTAGCGCATGCGCTCGCCGATCAGGAAGCCGTTGTTCAAGATGTTGTGATGGGTGAGAGTGGCACCTTTCGGCTGGCCGGTCGTGCCCGAGGTGAACTGGATATTGATCGGATCGTCGAACTGCAGGCGCAGTGCAATCTCGGCAAGGCTCGCGTGCTCGACAGTGCTCCGATGGTCATAGATCTGCTCGAACGCCAGCGTACCGGGCGCGGGCTCCGGTCCGATCTGAATGACAAGGCGAAGCTCGGGGAGGCGGCTGCAGTGGAGGTTGCCGGGGGATGATGTCGCGAGTTCCGGAGCAAGCGTCGTCAGCATGCCGATGTAGTCGCTCGTCTTGAAGCTCGTTGCTGTGACGATTGCTTTGCAGCCGACTTTGTTCAGAGCGTACTCGAGCTCGGCCAAACGATAGGCTGGGTTGATGTTGACGAGGATGAGACCAGCTTTGGCTGTCGCGAACTGAGTGACGACCCATTCGGCGTTATTCGGCGACCATATGCCGATACGGTCGCCCGGCGACAGGCCAAGCGCGAGAAGGCCGGCGGCGAACGCGTCGACTTTCTCGGCCAATTGGCGCCAGCTCCAGCGGACGTCCTGCTGCCTGGCGATCAGCGCCGGGCGATCGCCCCATCGAGCGACGGTGCGATCGAAATGGGCGCCGATGGTCTCGCCGAGAAGCGGTGTGCCGCTGGTGCCGTGGGCGTAGCTGGGGGCGTAGCTGGGCGCGCGTGTCGTCATCGAGGGATTCCAGGGCTACCGAGTGGCGGTTGCGCTTCAATTTGCAGCGGTCGACCGGATAGGCCGTCCGCTGCCTCGCATCCGCTCAGGTGGCTTATTTATCGAGCCAAACCTGGTCGAAGCGCCAGCTGTTATAGATCGAGTTTTCGGGTTGCACGTGATCCTTCACTTGCGGATGCCAACAGGTAGCATTGTTGCCGTGAAAGATGATCGGCCGAGCCACATCCTCGACGAGGATTTTTTCGATCTGCCAGACGATCTCCTTGCGCTTAGCGGGATCGCTCTCGCGGGCTTGCTGATCGAGGAGCTTGTCGACCTCGGAATTGCTGTATTTCGAGAAGTTCGAATCCGAGTCGCTCTTGAAGCCCATCATGAGCACGCCGTCTGGGTCATCCACGCCGGCACCGGCTAGATTGAGGGCAACGGAATAATTGCGCGTGTATAGTTTATTGTACCACTGCGAGGACTCAATCACGTCTAGCGTGGCGTCGAAGTGGATCTTGTTGAGCTGATCGACCAGGATCACGGCCGGATCGCGGAAATTGTTGAAGTCGCGCGTCGAGACTTTCACCTTCAGCCGGTTGCTCGGGCCATAGCCCAGGCTTTCCATGATCTTGATCGCCTCGGCGCGCTGCTTTTCGGGATCGCCATAGCTGAACCACGTCTTGAGCTCGTCGGTCGGAACGCCCCACTTGCCCTTCGGCGGCGCCTGCATGTTGACGGCCAGGAAATTCTTGCCCTGACTGATGATGTCGATAAAGGCCTGCCGGTCGAGGGCGAGCGCCATCGCCTTCCTGAGTTCGGGCTTGTCGAACGGCGGTGCGTCGCGATTGACCAGCATGTGCGTCGTGACGTTGGTCGGCTGCAGCTCGCAAGTCGCGTTCGGAGCCTTGGACTGGATGTCGCCCAGCAGGGGAACCGTGATGTCGGCGGTGCGGGTCATGTCGAACTCGCCGGTCGAGAAGGCGAGAATCCGGGTCGAGCGGCTGGTCACGATGCGCCACTCGATGGCGTCGAGGTAGGGCTTGCCCTTGTCCCAGTAATCGGGATTGCGCTCCAGCCGAATGGATTGGTTGGACTTGAACTCGACGAACTTGAAGGGACCGGTGCCGATGGGGGTCGTCCGCATGGTCTTGGCATCGACGTGGCACGGATAGAGGCCCGTGTAGCCGGCAGCGAGCATGGGCAGCAGCGAGGTCTGTGGACGTTTCAGAACGAAGGTCGCCTCGTGGTCGCCGTTGACCGTGACCTCGGCCAGATTGTCGAACCATGCCTCGCGAGGGCTGCGGCGGTAGAACTTGGGCTCCTTGCCATTGAGGCGGTGGAAGGTGCACTGAACGTCCTTTGCCGTGAATGGCTGGCCGTCGTGCCATTTGACGCCTTGGCGCAACTTCATCGTCAGCTTGGTGCGGGTGGCATCCCACTCCCACCCGGTGGCGAGCTCGGGGATTATGTTCGAGGCCTCGTTGCTTTTCTTAGTCGGATTGAAGCGGACGAGATTCGAGTAGACTGCCGCGAACGGCTGAACGACCTCGATGGTCGTCTCTTCGTGCAGCGAGGTGCTCGGCGGATTGGTGGTGAGGTACATGCGAAGCGTGCCGCCCTGCTTCTGGGCAAGGGCTGGCGCGTGAGCTCCGACAACGAGCAAGGCCGTACAGAGCAGGCGTGTCATGGATTCCTGGAACAAAGCTTCCTCCCATCTCGAGGACCCGGTCATGGATGCCGGAGCCTTGCGCCCGTGATCATCGCGAGCGACCGCGACTTGTTTTCCGGAACGGACAACAGGGGCCGGACGCTCGCGCGGGCTCGGTGGGACGCTTCTCCAAGCCTGCGACAATTATGCTAGTCGCAAATTGTCCGGCCGACCATGGAGGAAACACGGGGGACGTCAGAAGCAGGCGCGGAGAGACCGGCGAGCGATCTGCGCCAGACGACGACGAGCGTCACGAGGATGGCGAGATTGACGAGGTTGGCGACGAGGCCGGTGGCGAACGCCGGCATATAGGAGCCGAACTTGTCGTAGATGACGCCGCCGAGCCAGCCGCCCGTCGCCATGCCGGTGGTGCCGGTGAGAAGCAAGGCGGGAAGCCGCCATGCGGCCTCGCGCGCTGGAAACACCTGCCGTGCCGTTAGCAGGTAAGCCGGTATCAGGCCGCTGAACCCCAGTCCGAACGCTGCTGCGACCAAGAAGAGGCCGGCCTCGTCCTGGGTCAGAAGGAAGCCGCTGACCGCGGCGGCTTGCGCTGTCGAGCAGATGACGAGCGTGTAGAGGCCGCCGATGCGATCCGAGAGCCATCCCCAGAACTGACGGCTGAAGAAGGCGCAGACGAGTAGCAGCGAGAGCATCGCAGCGCCCTTGGCCGGTGCCATTCCGAGATCGCCGCAGAACGCGATCAGGTGCGCGGACGGTATCGCCATGGGGATGCAGCAGAGGAACGACGCGATGGCGAGAAGGGCAAAGAGGACGTTCGGCGGCAAGCCGTGGGAACGAGGCTGGCCGGACGCGCTCGTGGTGATCGTCGATGGGGCGGAATCGGCTGTCGGCGCCGGCGGCGGTTTCAGCACGGCGAGAGCCAAGGGTACGGCGAGGCATGCGACCAGGATCCCGAACCCGACCATGGTCTGGCGCCAGCCCCACATGGCGATGGCGCGTTCGAAAAGAGGGGGCCAGACGGCACCGGCGGCATATTGCCCGCTGGCGATGAGGGCGATCGCCGTGCCACGCCGCGCCTCGAACCACCGCGAGACATAGACATAGAGTGGTGCGTTGATGGCACCGTTGCCAATGAGGCCGATGAAGATGCCGTGGCCAGCGTAAAGCTGCCAGGCAGCGCCGCCCGAGGACAAGGCGAGGCCGGCGGCGACGCTGAGGGCGCCGAGCACGACCGTCGCCCGAACGCCGATGCGCTCAGCGAGGAGACCCATCATCAGGCCGCCGACGCCCGTCCCCAGCCATGCGAGCGCGTTCGCGCCCGAAGGAATCGAGCGCTCGCCGCCAAGCTCCGCCGCAATGGTCTTCAGAGCGACAGTCGCGATGTATGGCGAGCCGAACGAGATCGACAAAATGACGAGTGAGACGATGGCGATGAGCCACGCTTCGCCACTATCCACGCCGCGTGTCATGGCCATCCGTCCTCCCCGGGGCCGAGCGCTCGCGCCGGGTGGCGTCAGCGGCCCTTCTCGTGAACCCGGCGACACTGTCACACCGCTTTGCGGCCGCGGGCAAGCGCCCAGGCGCTAAGCGTGTGGCGAGAGGATCGGGTGCCTACTCGGCTCGATTGTGCGAGAATAGATCATTAGGATGCGCTCGGCGGCCATACGCAAGCCGTACTGATGCTCAAGGCTCAGCTGGCGGGGCTACCGTTGGCGGTCTGAGCGAAGTGGCATCGTTGCAGGACTTCTCGACGTGCAGGGGATGGGGGACGCTGGTTCCATGCGTAATACGATCGCGGTGATGAACACGAAAGGCGGCGTCGGAAAGTCGACCATCGTGCTCGCTATCGCGGAGACGCTCGCGGCTCAGCACGGCAAGAACGTGCTGGTGATCGACAGCGATGCGCAAGCCAGCGTCAGCGCCATGCTGATGGCCACCACCAGCCTCAGGAAGCTGCAGGGGGACGGGCGTACGCTCGTGGACTATCTGGTCGCGGCGGTACTGCGCGACACCCAGGTGGAATGGACGGACTTCGTGGTCGGGGGTGTATCCGACGTCGACGATGCGCGCTCGGTCTATGTCATGCCGAGCGATATGCAACTCACGCTGTTCGAACGCGAGGTTTCCAAGGAGTCCCTGCATGGGCGGCTCAGGGCGTCCATCGGAGGGTTGCTGAGCCGGGCACGGATCGTGTTCGATCTCGTGCTGATCGATTGTCCGCCGGGACTTTCCGTGCTGACGGAATGTTGGCTCAGGGAAGCAGACTTCCACCTTTCGCCGACAAAGCCCGACTATATCTCGGTGTGCGGCCTCGATGTGTTCTCGCGCTTCAAACAACTCAACCCGGAGATGGGTTTCGCGGAGAACCTGGGCGTGCTGGTCAACATGAAGGACCGGCAATCAGCAGAGGACGAGGAATATCATCGCTGGCTGGCAGGAAATCCCGACAACCGCTGTTTCGAGCAGGTCTTGCCGCGGATGAATGCCTTGCAGCAAGCGGCGCGCTTCCAAGGCGAGGAGCGCTCGTTCGGCGCCAAGTATCCGGGCGAGATAGGAATGGCGGTGCGGGGGCTCGCTGCGGAGATTCTGCATCGACTGGCGGTCGCCGACGCCGCGCTGACATCTAACTCCACACCGCAGCAGGCATCACCGCAGCGCGGTGCCAAGCGACCGCTGGAGCCCGGAGCCGCGTCGGCCCGGACTGCACCGTCAGCGGTGCCTGGAGGCGGGAGCGTTAGCGCGGGAACGACGACGAACGGCATGGGTGCGGGAGCAAGGCCGGTCGGGGCCGGCGCCGGCGCAGCAAAGCCGGGGTAGCACTCCCGTCGCCTCGCCTCGCCTCGATCGATGCCGGACTGCGCCAGCGCTCGTCAGGGCTGTGGCTCGCCGAGGCCGTTGTGCAGGAGCGTGCCGATTACGATCATCTCGGGGATGAGCGCGGAAAAGCGGTCGAGCACGCCGGACACGCCCTCGATCGCGGCCAGCCCCGGTACGGCGCCGATTTGAGGTGCGAGACCGTCGGACTCGTGCTGCAAAGCGCCCGAGACCCGTTTGACGAGGTCAGGCAACTCCCCGGTGCCGATCCTCGGGACGAGATCATCGTGAAGCAGGCGCACGAGCCCTGGCCAGGGCACGAGATGGCGATAAAGGCTCGGGACGACCCGGGCGCGATCGATCGAGGGGTCGGCGGCGATGTCGTCGATGAGGGCGCGGATTTCGGCCGGAATAGCGGGCAATGGCACCATCGGGATCAAGTCGGCGATGGGCAAGGGTGGATTCCAGGCGCGATTGGAAGGTGCGGTCGGGGCGGGGGAAGGCGGGGACTCCCTCAGAGCTGCCAACAGCAGTCGGACGCCGACGAAATTGACCGGATTCGACCGGTTGTAGGATTGCAGAACGCGGCCATAGGCGCGGATCGCCGTGGTATCGAGGCCTGCATGACGCAGGTCGTCGACACCGGGACCGGCGGATTCTCCAGCGAGTGTCGTGCCGACAGTCCGCCAAGCCGCTTCCTGAGCCAGGCCCGAAGCGTAAAGCGGGCGCAGGGCGTGCCAAGCCTCTGGCCAAGTGGCCCCAAATCAGCTCTGGTAGTGGGATGCCCGAGAGACGAGCGATATCGCCGTAGATCGAGGCGATCTCGGGGGACGCATCCCGAACATCGACCTCTGCCAGCGGGCCAAGATCGGCGTGGGACCTCGGCCCGTTTTCGGCTTCACGGCTCATGCGGTTCCTGGTCGATGGCGTGGACGGGTCGCAGGGGCAATGGCTGTAGGCCCGGGGGCAATGGCTGTAGGCCCGGGGGCAATGGCTGTAGGCCCGGGGGCGACGACTGTAGGCCCGGGAGCGACGGCTGTAGTCCCAGGGCCCGGAGGCCGGCCGCCGATGAACGGGGCCGGCAAGTTAACCGGGTAGGACGTCAATGTGGGCGCGACTGCGCCTCCAGC
>LNDR01000279.1 GCA_001464755.1 Rhizobiales bacterium Ga0077524 | reverse complement strand
ACACTTCCAGAGCGCCTGCGCCGTCCCGGCAGAGTGGATTGCGCGCCGGATCGAGAAGCCGGTCGATATCGGACCACATTGGTGAGATGTATGGTGTATGTGGCCCATACGCGTTCAAGCCGGCCTCGAACGCGGTTCGCCGATTGCCGGTTTCGACGCGGATCATGCCGTAGCTCCACGCTCGAACAAGAGTTCACCGATCCTCTGTGCGGCGCTCAATTCGCTTTCTGTGCGAGGATCCGTGGCCGCGGCCGGTAGCGCGAAAATCAGCAGCTGCAGCGGTCTCCGGGACAAGCGCATGACATGGGTGGCATCGCTCGAGATCATCAGCGATAGGACCCTCTCAACCCCTTCGTCGGTGCTGGCGAGACCCCATGGTAGCAGGGGTTTTAAAGCGAGCAAAGCATCAAAGTGCGGGTGACGGAGCTGCTCCAAGTCACTCGTATCGAGCAGGCGGGCATTGCCGATTACCGGATGGTGCTGAAGACGATCGATGAATTGCGCTGGTGACTGGGCGGTGAGCAGAGGGTCGGCCGATTTGCGGCGCTCCGCTCTGGCGCCTATGAGTTCGGCGAACAACGCAGCGAAAATCAGACCGGAGAGGCCAACCGCGCCAGCTCGAATGAACTGGGCGCCGTCGCCGGTCTGTCCGGATGCCATGTAGCCAAACGCAAACAGTGCTGCCGTGAAGCCGAATGCCGCCAGACTTCCAAGCCTCTCCGCATTGCTGGCCCCTGCACTACCGGGGCCGAAGCCAAAGAACAGAAGCAGCAGGGCCCCGACCGCGCCCATGCGTACAGGGATGTCCGGAAACAGCGCGCGAAAATCGGTCGCGATCATTGGTGTCAGAACCAGCAACGCAAATGTGACCCGCCGAACGGCAGCATTCTCCGCGGGTGTCAGCGTTGCGCGATCTCTCGTCAGCAGCAACAGCGCGACCGCGAGAAAGCCGCCCATCACAGCAAGGAGGAGCAACACCTCCTTCAACCATGCGGGCATGACCGGAAGAGGGCCGAGCAGCACCGCACCGAGACTGGCGCCGACAACCGCGCACTTCATCCACTTGGGCGCGTGGCGCCGAAGAAGCCCCTCGGCCACGAGGAGTGCAGCGACTGGAGTTGCTGCCGCCGCTGCGGCTGTCAGCCAATCCAGAACACGACTGTCGCTGCTCCAGGCGGCACACCTCAGTAGAAACAATAGCGCCACAACATGCAGCGCCCACCGCGCGCGAACAGCCACCGCGCCCCAAGGATCGGAACGGGCAATACTGTGCGCAACAACGAGCGTGCCGAGTGCGCCAAAGACATTGACCAGACAGTCGGCGACCAGACCGGGTTCCAGTGCCGCCATTACGGTGCGCTCATCATCTTGGCGAGGAAGCGCTTGACGATTGGGCGCAAGACTGCTGCCACCAGAGCGGGCCGCGGCCGTTCGACAGCAGGCCGGTAGGGATTGAAGAACCAGCCACGATTGTCCGTCCCAGTTCGTTGATCGAGCAGAAGTGCGATCGTCTCATACGCCATGAGATTGCCCGTGGTGATCACCATCGGCGCGAACGACATGCGGCTGCGCCGACCGGCGGCTACCTCGCCGGCGGCTGCGAGATCGACGTGGTGACGTGAGGACGAGTGCACGAGGACATGGACTGCTTCGGCCTGGAACGCTGCGTCACGATCGGCCTTTGTCACGCCATCCCAGGCTTTGCCGACTGTCGGATAGCCAAGCCGCTCTTCCGGCATCGCGTCGTCGGGCCGGGTGACGTAGACCGAAGGCAGCGGTGATGCGTAAGCATCCACAACCGGAATGCCCCGGGCGCGCCCCGTGCGATAAAGCAGTAGGCTCGCAGACAAGTCGTCGGTGCCGTTGATGATCACAGCGGCTTTGCCGGCGATCCTGTCTAGCGCTGATGGCCAAGATTGGTCGAACACCTCGACGACCATTTCCGGATTGATCTTCTTGATCGCCTCACCGGCTGCCTCTGCCTTGTGCCGACCGATCGTGTCGGTGGATGCGAACACTTGACGATTGAGGTTCGATACCTCGAACGTATCGATGTCGGCGATGATAAGGTGGCCAATGCCGGCACGCGCCAGCGAGAGCAATGCCGCGCCGCCCATGCCTCCGGTGCCACAGACGAATACGCAGCTGCCTTTCAGCTTCTGTTGCTCGGCCTCGCTGATGAAGCCGATGTTGCGCGTGGTGAACTCCGCGTAGCTGAAACCTGCCGTCATGGTGTCTGTCCGGTTGATTTGGCCGGGCGCAGAATGCCCCAGGGTTTGTCGGCAGCGAGCCAGTAGATGATCGGCAGCACGAGACGGTTCAGCGCGATCACGGCTAGCGTCGATGCAACTGCTGGCCAAGAACTACGCGGCACATCCTTGAGGATGAATCGCTGCGCGGCAGCCAAGTCGAGCTTACACAGCTGGAGAAGATCGTCGCCGCGACCGTAGTCCAACTGGGTGGCGCAGAAGTCATTGTAGATCGCGTCGCGATGCTTGGGCGCTTGCTCGAAGGTCTTCTTCAAATTATCGGAACCGCCGGTGTAGGCGTTGGTGATCACAAAGCGCTGCTCGTCGAACCCGGCCTCGGCACCGGCACCGAAGACGGCCCTGTGCCGCTTCATGATCTGGCGTGCCAGCAGTAAATGCTCGAAGCTGCGGCGCGCGCTCGTCGCAGGCTGCGGGGTATCGGGCTTGGGAAACACGTCGGAGAAACTCTCGCTGACCATGCCGACAATGGCGGGCACCTGCGTCACGTTGGATAGCCAAAGCGGGCGAAGCTGCTGACGCGCGAACAGGATGAGGCAGGTCAAGCCGTAGAGCACCCAGGAGAAGCCCTGACTACGGACACCCGGCGCCACCATGACGAGCCCAAGGTGTACGACCTCGACAGGACGCCCATGCAGTTCGAGATCCATGGCGCTGAGCGCATTGAAGGCGATCGGCTTTCCGGTTTTGGTATCGCGCAGAAGGGTGACGATGGCGTGATCAAGGCGATCTTTATCGCCGGTCAAGACGCCGTAGTCGAGAGAGCCACCGGCGACTGTGCCTTCGGCGACGGTTCGCAACTCGCCTACGAGGCGAACCTGTTCCTCGCCGCCCATCCAAAGGCCGGGGCGCTCGATAATTCGAGCCGAGACGCCCGACCCGACCCGCAAGGTCACGTCAAGATGGTTTTGGCGCAGCGCTCGTATCCAAGTCCTTAACATGCGCCCCCGCTACAGAGCGTTCTTGTTTACCCGATGCGACTTAAGATGACGTGCACGGCCGAAGCCGACCTTCTTTGGCGTCGACTTGGTTCCAGGCGAACGGATCGCCACAAGGAGCCCAAGGCTGCATATCTGTGTCGCCGCCATTGACGGCAGCTACCGGCGGCATCCATGCTGACAATCCAAATGACAAGAATGCGGGAGGATGCTGCAGCATGCGTAGGCGCACATTTCTTAAGCTCGCCGCCGGTGCCGGCTCGGGTCTCGTTGCCTTTCCCGCAGTCGTCGGGGCACAAGCTGCCTGGCCTAGCAAGCCGGTGAAAATCATCGTTCCGTTTGGTGCTGGCGGCGGAACCGACAATCTCGCACGGTTCTGGGCTGAGAAACTCAGCCAAGCCTTCGGCCAGCCATTCGTAGTCGAGAACCGAGGCGGCGCCTCTGGCATGATCGGCACCGAAGCCGCTGCGAAGTCCGCCCCCGACGGCTACACGCTGTTGCTTTCATCGAACTCGTCAACCGTCAATCTGCCCCTTCTGCGCAAAGTGTCCTACGAGCCGGCTTCATTACTTCCCGTTGTGCGCGTCGGCGACGCCGTGACCGGCTTTTGCGTGCATCCAAGCACCGGTCTGAAGTCGGTCAAGGACCTTGTCGACTTTGCACGGGCCAATCCGGGCAAGCTGACCGGCTGCTCGGCAGGGTTGGCCACCAGCAGCCATATGCGCATGGAGATGCTGGCATATCGGACCGGCGTGAGCTTCCTGCACGTACCGTATCGTGGCGGCGCCGACGCCTTGAACGATCTTCTGGCCGGCACGGTCAACTTCATGAACGACCCGTCCTGCAACCCCTCGATAAAGGCTGGTAAGCTCGACTTGCTGTGCGTCAATCACAGCACCCGTAGTCCCGAATTTCCGGATGTGCTGACATTGACGGAAGCCGGCTACCCCAACTCCGACGTGCCACTCTGGTTTTGCATCTGGGCGCCGGCAGGCATGCCTCGACCCATCGCCGACGCGCTTCACGCCAAGGTCACGGAGATTTCGAAGGCACCAGACGTGCCGGCCGGATTGCTCCTCAGTGGCAACCTCCCAGTCACCTCGACGCAAGCCGAACTGGTCGCTTTCCGGGACGCGGAATGGAAATCCACCAGTGACCTCATCAGGGAGGCCAAGATCAAGCTTGAATAGTGGCCAGTCGTCGCTGCTTCGGTGCGATCCGATGAACCTCGGAGACCTGTTCGATGACTGCGTGGCGAGAGCCGAGCGACTTTCCGGCAAGCCCGCTCGCCCGGGTCCTGCAACAGCCCTTCCTCCTGGGCTTGTTTCTGCCGATTCAAGACGGTGGCTGGACGCCTTCAACGCTGCCCCGCACCACCACGTGGACGTTCGACTACAACGCCGCACTTGCAAAGCGCGCCGAAGAACTGGGTTTCGACTTGGTCTTCGGTCTCGCCCAGTGGACCCCGCAG
>LNDR01000278.1 GCA_001464755.1 Rhizobiales bacterium Ga0077524 | reverse complement strand
GACCGTTGCGGCGCTCGCGCCTATGACGTCGCGCATTCTGCTGATTTCGACCATTCACGTGCTCTATGGCCCATGGCACCCGATGCATCTGGCGAAGTTCGGGGCAACGCTAGACCATATCTCCGGAGGGCGATGGGGGGCGAACATCGTCACTGGCCATATCCCGCGCGAGGCGCGCATGTTCGGCATGGACCGACCGGAGCATTCCAGGCGCTACGAGATGGCGGATGTCTTCACCACCCTCATGAAGCAGCTCTGGGCGGCTCAAGAGAACTTGACCGTCAAGGGCCCTTTTTGGTCGATGGAGAGTGCGTTTGTGACCCCGAAGCCGTGCTTCGGCCGCCCGGTATTGGTCAACGCTACGGGGTCGGCGGATGGTATCGCGTTTGCGGCTAAGCATTCGGACATGGTGTTCATCACCAGCCCCTCCGGCAACCAGATGGAGCACGCACTGGAGAGCCTGCCGCCGCACATTGCGAAGATCCGCACAGCGGCAGAGACCGAAGGACGGAAGCTGAGGACGATTATCAACCCGATGGTGGTCTGTCGCCCAACCGAGTGCGAAGCCATCGCCTACCGCAACGCGATCGTGGCCGCCGCGGATGAGGCGGCAGTGGAGGGCTTCGCCACCGTTACACGTGGGGGCGACGCCGTTGCCTGGAGTAAGCAAACCCGGCTTTACCGCGCGCTCGGTGGCAACTTGCATTTGGTCGGCTCACCGCATCAGGTGGTCGAGCACTTCCTGAAATTGCAAAAGGCGGGGGTCGACGGAGTGCAAGTGACATTCTACGACTTCGCCCCTGACCTGGAGTACTTCGGCGAGGCTGTACTGCCGTTGATGCGGGAGGCGGGTTTGCGGTTGGGTTGAGTTCGACGGTGTTTGGGCCTCGATACGCTCATCGGCATGGAGGCCGTCTCAAACCAACGTCACCGGACCAGTCGCCCCGGCATGGCGCCCGTTGGCGTGTCGTCGCGCAAGGTCTCGACTCCGGAAACGAAAGTGTGCCGATAACCGCGTGCCTTCTGCATGATACGCTTTCCACCCGTCGGCAGGTCGTAAATCACCTCGGGCGGGCACAGGCTAAGCCTGTCGAAATCGATGATGTTGAGATCAGCCTTCTTGCCGGGACTTAATACGCCACGATCGGTCAGCCCGTAGCTCGCCGCTGTATCGTGCGCATGCTTGCGCACCAACGTCTCCAATGGCAGGCGACCCTCCTTGCGATCACGGCCCCAGTAGGACAGCAGGAATGTCGGCTGACTGGCATCGCAGATGATGCCGACATGCGCGCCGGCATCGGCGACGCCCATCACCGTTGCCGGGTCCGTCAGCATCTCCCGAACGTCGTCGAGGTTGCCACGAGCGTAATTCTCGAAGGGATGCATCATCATGCCCTTCCCGCGATCGGAAAGCAGGATCTCCAGCGTGAACGCCAACACGGTTTGGCCGAGCACCTTTGCCTGGGCGACCACGTTGGCCGACACATCGGGCTCGTAGTTCAAATCCGGCCCGAGCCTAAAGGTGCGCGGGAGCATTTCATGCACGCGCCGCGTCGTCTCGTCGTCCGATGGTTCTTCGATCAGGCGCCGCCGCAGGGCCGCATCGCCTGCGAGCCGCGCGTAGCGCTGGTCCGGCGACAGGTCGCTCAATTCCAGCCACGCGGGATGCCCGGCAAACGGATGCAACGTCGTCTCCAGCCCCATCAATACGCCGATGCCCCGGCAGGAGACCTGTGCTTTCGCGTCCATCCCGCTGGCCCGCATCCCATGGATCCAATCGAGGGTCTCGCGCCACAGGCGAGGGTGCTGCTTCACCTGCACGAGCAGGCACGAGAGCGGCCGGCCGGACAAGGCCGCTGCCTCCTGCAAGGTCTCGAATTCGCCGGGTCCGAAGTCCGAATTCACCTCGAGCACGCCGCGGCCGGCCCGCTTCATCGCCAGGGCAAGGCCCGCCAGTTCGGGTTCGCGCGCCGACAGGCTCGGTACGAGGCGGCCATCCTTGGCGCGGTGCTTGGTTGTACGCGAAGTGGTGAAACCGAGCGCGCCGGCCGCCAGCGCCTCCTCGAGCAACTGGCCCATTGCGGCGATTTCGATCTCGGTCGGCGCCTCGTCGTGCACGGCACCGCGCTCGCCCATGACGTAGAACCGCAAGGCTGTGTGCGGCACCTGGGTCCCGATGTCGATCGAGTGAGGAAGAGCTTCCAGCGCCGCCATGTACTCGGGAAACGACTCCCAGTCGAACTTGACACCCTCGGCCAGAACGGTGCCCGGAATGTCCTCGATGCCTTCCATCAAGTTGATCAGGAAGTCGGAGGTGCCGGGCTTCACCGGAGCAAACCCCACGCCGCAATTGCCGAAGATCGCCGTTGTGACGCCATGCAATGAGGAGGGGGCGAGCTGGGAGTCCCAGGTGGCCTGCCCGTCGTAGTGGGTGTGGATGTCGACGAACCCTGGCGTGACCAGCATGCCTTCGGCTGCCACTTCGCGCCGTCCGGGTCCAATATCGCCGCCTACGGCTGTGATAAGGCCGCCGTCGATGGCTATGTCGGCGATCAACCGTGGCGCGCCCGTGCCATCGATCACTGTGCCCCGGCGAATAACGAGATCATGCATCGTATGCCCCTGTATTCATCGGATGTGGCGCCAAACTGAGCCGGCATAATGATGTGGCATCGCGCCCGGGCGCACAATCCCAGAGGCGACATTAGCCAACTTGGCGGGTGAGCCGGGAAACAAGCCACCGCGATGTGGTGAACCCTTGGGTATCCGTTGTCGCATTCCACGGTTCAGCCATGCGCGGGCGGCGACGGGAGTTGGATCAAGTTGGCTGGCTGATCTCCGATGAAACTTAGAAACACGTCGGTATCCGGGACCTCAGTACGTGCTCGCGCCCTTCTTCTCGGCGGTAGCCGGCTTGGCGCCCGCCAGCATGCCTTGCATGCCTTCGCCGTTGACGCGCCACCACTCATGAAGAATTCGCACGTCCCAGCCAATGCAGAAGTGCTTCACGCCCATCTCGAGGTAGGGGGCCGCCTGCTTGATGTCGGCAAGCTCCACGCGTGGGTGCAGACCCATTTTCAGCGCCGTCTCGATGGTCTTGCGTTCCGCCCGCTTTACATCGGGATGGTTCCGCTGGCCGGTGAGACCGAGGCTCATAGAATAATCCGAGCCTCCGAACTGCACCATGTCGATGCCTTTCACCGACAGGATGGCATCGAGGTCTTCGACGCACTCTCGCTTCTCGACCATGATTGCGATCACCACCTCGTTGAGCGCATCGACGTAGGCCTGAGAGCCACCTTCGAGCACTGTGCCGACGTCGCGCCGCATCCCGACACCCAGACGTCCACCCGTTCCCGGTGTTTCCGCGCGCACGGCTGCGACACAAGCTTCGGCGTCGGCGACGGTGCGCACATCGGCGAACAGGATGCTCTGGAAGCCCGAGCCAATTGCCCGCATGGCCTGATGTGTGAATTGCGTCTGCTCGACCTTGATCATGCCGCCGAGGTTTTTCAACTCGAGCGCGCGGCCGAGATTATCCAGGTCGTGCATCGTGAAGGGCGAGTACTCGGCGGTGAATTCGACGTAGTCGTAGTTGCCGGCATCGCCGACCAGTTCCACCAGAGTGGGCCAAGTGGAGAGCAGATGCGTGCCGATCGATGGCTGGTTCGCATTGAGCAGAGCGCGCAGCCGATTGTGCCGCATGGCAACGTTCCTCAGGTCGAAGAGAGATAAGAAGCAGGAGGCGATGGTGTTCCATTTATCGGGCTTGCGCAATGCCGATGGCGAACCCGCAGGGTGGGCTTGCTATCGAAGATCGAGTAGAGCGCGCGCTTCCACTGGCGTTCGAAGCCGTCACACTTGCAGACCTAGCCTGGCGACAAGGCGGCAGTGCCGATAGCGCTTCGCGCTACGTCCGCTCATTGAGGAAGTGCGTTGGCAACCGCTCGGATTTCATGCGTTAGAGGCGTCCATCGTCGTTTCACGCCGTCCTGTCTCCCATGGATATGGTCGTGCGTTGCATCAGGCGACGGTACTTTGCACCGTCGTAGGGCGTGGCGCGATGCACGACGGCGCGATTATCCCAAATGACGACGTCGCCATTGCGCCATTCGTGACGGTAGGTGTGTTCGGGCCGCGTCGCCCTAGCCATCAGGTCGTCGAGCAGGGCTCGGCTGCGTTGTTCAGGCCAGCCGACAATCGTCCTCGCATGCGCGCCGATGAGCACCGACTTGCGCCGAGTTATCGCGCAGTCTTGCACCAGTGTGTGCTGGTATGCGTGAAAGGAGTTCGCCTCCTCGGGCGTAAACTGAAAGCCAACCAGTCGGCGTGAATAGACGATATCGTGCTCGACGATCAGTCCCTCCAACTCGCGTTGCCGGTCGAGGTCGAGGGATGCATAGGCGGCGCGGGTGGACGCGAACTCGGTCGCTCCGCCGACCGCCGGGATCTCGCGCGCGGACAAGATCGAGCAGCGCGACAGAACCTGCTTGAAGCTGCTGTCCGAGTGCCAAAGCATATTGGCCTTCTGGTACAACATGCGTCGATCGTCGCCCGGCATGGGGCTGCCCGTATCCAGGTCGATGTTCGATTGGCGGGCAAACACGGTGCCGGCCGACGGATTGGCGCCCTTCGTCATTTCCAGCGGCCCGAAGATGCGACTGAAGGCGATCTGTTGCTCGTCGCTCAAGGGTTCGCCCGGAAAGACGAGAACGAGATGTCGAGCCAGGGCCTCGATGATGGCAGCGCTGGCAGAATCGGCGAGCGGTGACCGAATGTCGACGCCCCTCACTTCGGCCCCGAGGGCCTTCGCCAATGGCTCGATCGAGAGTGTCATGCTTGCCGCCTTGCGAAGATTGAATGCCCGGTTGTCGTTATTCGCTTCTCGGCCCAGTGTGCACTCCCACGACCCATCCTGCTAGCCTCGAGACCGCGCGCCGGTCATTGTGTGCAATGCGTCGGCCTGGCCCGCGATCACGATGCTCTCCGGCCGCCGGCCATCGGGAGGACGGCTCGTTCGCACGTTCGCAAGCAGGGTGTGCCGACGACGCCAATGAAGTATGCGACAAGGGAAGGTTGCAAACGAGATGCTGGACACGGACTTGCCCGCCAAATGGCGGGTCGCCGACCTGGAGGGGGATCGTAGCTGGGTCTTCACGGTGGATGATGCCGCACGCGCGCACCTCAAGCATGCTGTGAGCAAGGCCTACGCGCCGGAGCGGCCGCTGCTCGACTACACGCGTCGGGACATCGACCTCGGGCCAGCGGGTCCGGTGATCGCGGCGGCAATCGCCGAAGCCCATCACGGCCGAGGCTTCGCTTTGGTGAAGGGGCTCCCGCGCGCGGGGCTTGGGGAGAAGGAGTTCGAGCTGCTCAACTGGGCGATCGGTCTCCACTCGGGTGTCGCCCGGCCTCAGGGCAAAGCCACACAGTACATCTCGCCAGTGCGTGATGCGGGCACGGACTACCGCTCGGCGAGTGGGCGCGGCTACTCGTCCAACACCAAACTGGATTTCCACGTGGACGGCGCCGACCTCGTGACACTCGGCTGCTACAATTCGGCCAAGTCCGGGGGCATGAGTATGGTCACAAGCAGCTTGTCTGCGCTTGCCGTGCTTGAAGCCGAGAGGCCAGATCTGGCCGAGATCGCGCGCCAGACCTTCTATTTCAGCCGGCAGAACGAGCAGGCCGACGACGAAGGCCCCTATTATGGCCAGCCGCTGTTCGACGAGGCTGACGGGCGCACCTTCTGCAAGTGGAATCGTAACCGGGTGCAGTCAGCGCAACGGATTGACGGCGTGCCGCAGCTCAGTTCGGCGCAGCGGGAGACCATGGACGCGCTCGACGCTATTCTGCAGCGGCCCGAGCTCATGTTCACGATGCATCTCGAGCCGGGAGATGTGCAGATCCTCGACAACCACACGATGCTGCACTCGCGCACGGACTTCGTCGATCACGTCGAGCCAGAGAAAAAGCGCCTCCTGTGCCGGCTGTGGCTGGCGCCACCCGACGGAGTGAGGCTGCCCGAGAGCTGGAAAGACTTCTTTCGGTCGATCGAGCCGGGCACAGTCCGCGGCGGCATCCGTGGGCACAACTACACGCCTGATTGCCAAGCGTTCGAGGTGCGCCAGGCGGCCGATCTGGGAATGTCGACGACTATCGCGTGAGTGCCAAACGTCCATTGTTCGTCGCCCGATCGACCATTCGGACGATGATGGCATCGAGAGGAGCGAGAATGACCTACACGTTGATCGCGCGCTGTCGGCGAACCGGCGCTTTCGGTGTCGGGATTGCGACCTATTCACTGGCGGTAGGAGCGAAATGCCCGGCGATCGCCACCGGGGTCGGCGCGCTTACGTGCCTGCGGCTCTTGCAACAAGGACATCCGGCCGCGCAGGTTATGGATCAGTTGCGAGGCGCCGATCCTGACTTCGATTTCCGCCAAGTTGCGATCATCGATCGCCGGGGTGACGTCGCCTGTCACACCGGAACGAGAACGCGCCAATGGAGCGGCCAGCGCATCGGCGATGGGTTCGCTGCACTTGGCAACGTCCTCAAAGGCGAGGCCGTCGTTGAAGCAATGGCGGACGCCTACCAGGCGGGCGAAACTCAGGACATTGCAGAGCGTATTATGCGGGCATTGGAGGCAGGCCGTGCTGCAGGAGGCCAGCATGGGCTCGACGGGCCGTTGCCCGAGCGCTCGGCCAGCATTCTCATGCACGATGTAGAGGAGCACGCGCTCCTCGATCTGCGGGTCGATTCCCATCCCGATGCGGTTACCGAAATGCGGCGCGTGCTCGATGAGTTCAAACCCTACGTCCCGTTCTATCGCCAGCGCTGGAGGGAGCCGGCCAAGGCCGCGCCCCAGGACGCCTTTGTGAACACGCTAAGCGCGACGGCGACGGCGAAGAACTAGGATCTACATTGAAACAGTTCGGATGGACGCCATAGGGAGATGAGCATGCAACCAGGAAAGAGACTGACGGGGAAGGTCGCCATCGTAACCGGGGGCGCGTCAGGCATCGGCGCCGAGACGGCCCGGATCTTCGCTGTGCATGGCGCCATGGTCATGCTGACCGATGCGAATGTGGCGCTCGGTGAGAGCGTGGTGCACGACATCGTCGCAGCCGGCGGAACGGCGCAATTTTCGCAGCACGACGTGCGCAGTGAAGAACGATGGTCCTCCATCGTCGCAGCAACAGAGGCTAGTTTCGGTCGCCTCGACATCCTGTGCAACATTGCCGGGATCTCGGGTCGTGACCCGACGCTCAATATTCAAACGAGCCTCACGGCCGGGCCCCGGCTTGCAGAGCAGACGCTCGAGCAGTGGAACCTCGTCATGGAGATCAATGCGACGGGCGTATTCCTCGGCACCAAAGCCGCAATCCCAGCGATGCAGCGGGCAGGAGGCGGATCCATCATCAACATCTCCTCGATTTGCGGCATCGTCGGCTCGCACGCGAATGCGGCTTATCACGCATCGAAAGGCGCGGTGCGGATCTTCTCGAAGGCCGCAGCGATCCAGTATGCGCCCGACAAGATCCGCGTGAACTCGGTGCATCCAGGGTTTGTCGACACGCCGATGACCAAGCCGGGGCATTCCAATCCGGACGTTGCCAGGAAGCGATTGGAGGTAACCCCGCTCGGCCGGTTCGGAACACCCGCCGACATCGCGGCCGGCTGCCTCTACCTCGCATCCGACGAGTCGTCATGGGTCACAGGCAGCGAGCTCGTCATCGACGGAGGCATGACCGCCAACTGAGACCCCAAGGCTCACCCTTGGCTGCATTTCGTTGTGATCGTCCGTGCTAGCCTGACTTCAGTGCGCGCGTTTGCGAATGCATCGCAGGCTCAACCCGAGGGCGTCGAAATTCGCCTCTATCGTGACGGCGTTCAAAGTTGCACTCTAAGGAGAGGCTACCGTCGCAGCACGTTGGGGACCATCACTCGCAGGCTGCCTTTGAGCTTGCTCATGACGGTTCAGGCGCCGAGGTGCGACGCTGACGACGAGGAGGGACGCATGAGACTGAAGGGCAAAGTCGCCATCATCACTGGCGGTGCGCATGGCATGGGCGAGGCGGAAGCCCGCCTGTTCGCCAAGGAGGGCGCGGCGGTGGTGATCGCCGACGTGCTGCAGAAGGAAGGGGAAGCCGTCGCCGCCGACATTTCTGCAGGGCAAGGCCGGGCGACCTTCATGACGACGGACGTGACGTCGGAGCTGGCCTGGGACAAGCTGATCGCGACCACGATCGCCACCTACGGCAAGCTCGACATCCTCGTCAACAATGCTGGCATCAGTGGCAGCTCGGTCGGCGATGAGCTGGCGCTGGCTGGGTGGGAGCGGCTCATGGCTGTCAATGCGACGAGCGTGTTCCTGGGCACCACCCGCGCGGCGGCCGTGATGGCCAAGTCCGGCGGCGGCTCGATCGTTAACATCTCCTCGATCATGGGTTTCATCGGCGGCGCTGACAGCCACCCCGGCTACAGCGCATCGAAGGGTGCCGTGCGCATCTTGACCAAGACGGCGGCCGTCCGCTTCGGGCCGAGCGGGGTGCGTGTCAACTCCGTGCATCCGGGCTTTCTGCCGCCGATGCTGAACAATACGAACGCCGACGGACGCGCCTCCAAGGTGGCCGTCACACCACTGCGCCGCCTGGGCGAGGTGATGGATGTCGCTTATGGCGTTCTGTACCTCGCATCCGACGAGGCCTCGTTCGTCACGGGCACGGAACTGGTGATCGACGGCGGATATATCGCTCAGTAGGCAATGAAGGCGGCCCAGGACGCTGTCGAGACCGATTTCCGGCTGTGCTCCAATGACCAACTTTCCATTGGATGCGGCCAAGCGTAGGAACTCCACTTGGACTTCGATTTTCCCGATGAACTGAAGCAGTTTCGCGAGACCGCCCGTGCCTTCCTCGCCGAACGCGCGTCAACCACCGCCGCGCGCAAGGTGCTCGATGGCGAGCACGACTTGGACCGAGGGCTTTGGAAGGATATTGGCGGTCTGGGCTGGCTGGCGGCGACCATCCCAGAGGCGCATGGAGGCCTCGATCTGGGGCCGCTGGCCCTGTGTGTTCTGGCCGAGGAGATCGGGCGTTCGCTCGCGCCCGTGCCGTTCTCGTCGTCGGTCACTCTCGCCACGGAAGCGCTGCTGCGCTACGGCAGTCCGCAGCAGCAGCGCATTTACTTTCCCAAACTCGCTGACGGTTCGGTGATTGGTACGTTTGCGCTCGCCGAGAGCTTTGGAGCCAACGAGCCCCGAACCTTCTCGACACGCTTTGCTGATGGACTGCTGGACGGCGCGAAGATTGTCGTGGCTGACGGTGGAGTTGCAGATATTGCCATTGTTGCAGCACTTGCTGCCGACGGTGAGCCGGGGCTCTACGTTGCGCTACTGGAAGGCGCGACCATCACCCGAACGCCTCGGCAGACGATTGATCCATCGCGCGGACACGCTGACCTCTGCTTCGCAGGGCATCCGGCCGAGCCGCTTCCGGGAGCGCGCGGCGCCGCTGCTTTGGACGCACTCGTCGACAGCGCCGCCGTCGTGATGGCCTTCGAGCAGATCGGTGTCGCCAGTGCCGCGCTCGACATGGCGACGGCCTACGCGAAGGAGCGCTACGCCTTCGGCCGTCCGATCGGCTCGTTCCAGGCGATCAAGCATAAGCTTGTCGACGTTTACGTCGCCCTCGAGCTAGCCCGCTCGAACGCTTACTTCGCTGCCTGGGCACTCGCCCATGATTCGGCCGAGCTTCCAGTGGCCGCTGCCGCCGCCCGCGTATCGGCGTGCGATGCCGCCTGGCTCGCTACGAAAGAGAACATTCAGACACACGGGGGCACGGGCTTCACCTGGGATCTCGATTGTCATCTCTACTATCGCCGCGCCCAGTTGCTTGGCCTCGCGCTCGGCAGCGCGACCGAATGGAAGCGTAAGCTGATCGTGCGGCTGTGCGAACAGGAGCGCGTGATCGAGGCCGGCGCGACGTTTGCCAGAGGATAAACGGATGAACTTCGAGGATTCTCCCGAGGCGGCCGCCTACCGCGCTCGCTGTCGCGCCTTTCTCGACAGCGTCGCCGTGCGCCGCAGAGCCGGTCACGTGCGCGGCTATCGGCGCGGCGAGGATGCGCCCGGCGTGGTCGAGAAGGCCCGCGCCTTCCAGCGCAAGAAATGGGAGGCCGGTTTTGCCGGCATCTCGTGGCCGAAGGAATGGCATGGACAGGGCGGCACCCCGATCCAACAGATGATCTACGACCAGGAGGAGGCCGACTACGAGACCACCGTCAACGCAATCGGTTTGCAGCTGGGTATCTGCGTCCCGACGATCTGCAGGTGGGGTACCCAGGAGCAGCGTGACCGCTTCGCGCCGCCGGCGTTGCGCGGCGAGGAGGTGTGGTGTCAGTTCTACTCGGAGCCGGCCGGAGGCTCCGATCTAGGTGCCCTCCGCACGCGCGCCGAGCGCGACGGCGACGGCTGGATCGTCAACGGCCAGAAGATCTGGACGTCGCTGGCTCACGAGGCGGACTGGGGCGTGCTGCTCGCCCGGACAGACTTCGACAAGCCGAAGCATGAAGGCCTCTCCTTCTTTTTCCTGAGCACCCGCACGCCCGGGATCGAAATGCGCCGCATCAAGCAGATGTCCGGCGCTTCACACTTCAATGCTGTATTCTTCAACGATCTGCGCATTTCCGACAGTCAGAGGCTTGGCCCTATCGGCGGCGGGTGGAAAGTCGCCATGAGTTTGCTGATGGGCGAGCGCTATGCACTCACCGATGACTTCGGCCCTTCCTTCAAGGAACTCTTCTCGCTCGCGCGTCAGTTGCG
>LNDR01000277.1 GCA_001464755.1 Rhizobiales bacterium Ga0077524 | reverse complement strand
TCGGCACGAGCGTCAGCTTGTCGAGCTTGGGCACGCGGGTCTTATCCCAGTGCTCCTTGTTCGGGGCGAGCTCGGCGAGTTCGCGGGACTTGAGGGTTGTGAGCTTCCACGGGCCGGTGCCCGATGGCGTGGCGGCGAACTTGGTCCAGTCCTTGCCGGTCGCTTCCCACTGCTTGGGCGAGGCCATCATCACGTAGCAGACCTGGAAGGGCCAGAAGGCGTCCGGTGTCTTGGTCTCGAACTCGACGGTGTAGTCGTCGATCTTCTTGACGGCCTTGTAGGCCGGGAGGCGGAAGTTGGTCAGCGACACCATTTGCGCCGAGTACTGTGGTGCCTTCTCGTCGAACAGGCGTTTCTCAGCTTGCACGTCCACTTCGTCGGGACGGCCTTGTTGACCTCGAAGCTTTCGGCGAGCGCGGGGATGAGACCGGAAGGTTTATCCGGCTGGGTCAGGTCGAAGTTGAGGAGGCCGTCATAGAGCAACAGCCCCATGAACCTGTAGCCTTCGAAACCGTTGTCCGGCTGGCCCCACGTCAGGGGGATGTCGTTGGCCGTCATGCCGATCCGCAAATTTCCCTGGGCGGCGGCCGGGCCGACGAGGGCTGTGCATGCAAGCAGGGCGCTCGCGGCGATGGCTGTCAAACGATGCTTCAAACGACTTCTGTTGGACATGGACTCAACTCCCTTTTCTGTTGTCTGACGGAAAACACCCGACCGGTTGAACCGGGCGGGACGCAATTCTCATGCGTTGAGACCGCGCTGGGCCTCGAGGTAGGGCAGTACGTCGGCGCTGGTCACGATGTCGGCGTAGCGGCGGCCGACGTCCTTGAGGTTTGCCTCGTGCTCCTCCTTGCCGGGATCGCCGCAGCAGTCCTCGACGACAATGGTGCGGTAGCCGCAGGAGAAGGCGTCGATCACGCTGGCGCGGACACAACCCGAGGTGACGCAGCCGGTAACGAGCACCGTGTCGATGCGGTGCTTGGTCAAGAAGCCCGTCAGGGGAGTCTGGAAGAAGATCGACGGACCCGCCTTCTGGAATATGTAATCGTAGGCGGGATCGGCGATCGCATCGTCCATCTCGGCTTCGAGCGTGCCCTCGCGAAAGCCGTCGCGGACGGCGCCGACCTTCCAGCGCAACACGTCGCGATCGGAATGGTAGGCGGTGAAGCACGAGGCGACGGGCACGTTGCAGCGTCGCGCGTGGGCCAGAAGCTCGACCGTGCGATCACGGGCTGCGTGGACGCGCGGCGACTTGCCCATAGCGCAGCGAGGGTCGGTGAACCCCTTCTGGTAGTCGACGACGAGCACGGCTGCGCGCTCGCCGAAACCGATCGGCAGGGCCCCATAGGTCGCTGCCTCAAAGGCGTTCGTCATCGTCTCCCCACTCGCCACCGTTGCAAATGCTCAATGATTGAGCACAGGCACTTTCACGGTGAAACGGGCAGCAGGTCAATCCCAACATATCGGCAGCATGCCTGAAAACACGGCAGATGCAGACCGCAAGCAACGTCAATTGAGCGGCCAAACACGTCAATCGATCTCGCGCGAGGTATCGAGAATGGACATGATCTCGCACTCGCGCGGCAATCCCCGGCCGAGGCGACGGGCCATGGCGAGAGCCCACGGCGCGACGGCAACCAACTCTTCCATGATGTGCGGTGGAAGGCGCAGACCAACGGCAGCAGCGGCATTCTCGGCGCGTGCGCGGATCGCCGGCTCGACCTTCGACGTGTCGGGGGACCAGGGCTTGGCGTCGACAGGGGCTGGTGCGGCACGAGGCGTCAGCTGCGGGTGACGCTTGGTGAAGCCTGTCGCCTGCTCGAAAGCGTGACCAGCACGCAGGACGAGGGCGTCGTCGAAGGGGCGGCCGACAATCTGCAGGGATAGCGGCAGCCCCGCTGAGTTGAATCCGGACAGTACGGCGAGGGCCGGACCGCCCGTGCAATTAAAGGGCGTGGTGAGCGCTCCTTTTTGCCAGAAGCCAAGGATATCGTGGCGGTCGATCCGCGGCGCCGACGAGTTGTTGGCGGTGACGAGCAGATCGAAGCGCCGATAGATCGGGCGCATCTCGTCCATGATGCGCCGCCGCTCGCGGCTGGCGGCGACGTAGTCCTCGGCGGTGAAGAGGCAGGCGGCGAGGCTGCGGGCACGGAAATCCTGGCCGAATGCCTCGGGGCGGGCGATCAGCTCTTTCAGGTGGAGCGAGAACAGCTCGGTCTCCGCAGTGACGATCTTGACGTCGGAGTAGCTGAGCAGCGGACGCAACGTCACGTCCTCGGTCGTTGCGCCGAGATCGCGCAAGACGGCGAGGCTCGCCTCCATGGCGGCGGCGAGCTCGGCGTTGGGAGCCATGTCGGTTTCCCAGAAGTGGCGCACGACGCCGATGCGCAGGCCCTTGATGCCGTCCCCGAGACCCGCCGTGTAGTCGGCAGTCCGGCGATCCGCGGAGGAGGGATCGGCGAGATCGCGACCGGCGACCGCATTGAGGATCAGGGCGCAGTCCTCGGACGTGCGCGCCATGGGGCCGCAATGGTCGTAGCTGTAGGAGTTGGGAATGACGCCGGCGCGGCTGACGAGACCGTAGGTGGGTTTCAGGCCGGCGATGCCGCAGAGACCTGCCGGGCCGCGAATGGAGCCACCAGTGTCGGAGCCCATGCTGACCGGGACGAGACCAGCGGCGAGCGCCGCACCGGAGCCCGACGACGAGCCGCCGGTGAAGTGCGCGGTATTCCAGGGATTGCGCGCGGGTGGCCAGGGCAGGTCGAAGGACGGGCCGCCGTGGGCGAATTCGTGGGTGGCGAGCTTGCCGGTGAGGACGGCGCCGGCCCCCTTCAGCTTGGCAACGGCTGTCGAATCTTTCGACGGCACGCGGTCGATGTTGGTGCGGGAGTGGCCCGAGGTGAGAATGCCGGCGGTGTCGTAGATATCCTTGACGGCGAACGGCACGCCGTGGAGGGGCCCGCGATAGCCGCCGCGCGCGATCTCGGACTCGGCGGCGCGGGCAGCATCGAGCGCGAGGTCGTCGGTACGCGTGATGAAGGCGTTGAGTTGCGGCTCGAGCGCCTCGGTGCGAGCCAGGAGGGCCTTGGTGTAGTCGACGGGTGAGAGCTTGCGGCCCGCGATCAGGCGGGCGGCATCGGCGAGGGTGAGGTCGTGCAAGGCGCTGGGCGAGTCGGTCATGGCTGGTCCTCGGGCTGGGGTTGAGGTCAGGCTACCGCCGAGTGAGCAGCGACGGCCTGCTGGGATCGTCGGCATCGAGCCGGAGAACCGGGCACAGGCCCGTCAAGCCGCGGTCCAGCCGCCGTCGATCATGAGCACGGTCCCGGTGATGAAGCTCGCCTCGTCGCTGGCGAGGAAGGCGATAGCGCGGGCAACCTCGTCGACCTCGCCGATGCGTCCCATGGGGTGGCGCTGGAGACGCCACTGGCGCATGGCATCTGGGTCCTTGGCGGTGCTCATCGAGAAGCGCGAGAGTGGCGTGTCGATAACGGCGGGCGCTACCGAATTGACGCGGATGCCTTGCTTGGCAAAGTCGACGGCGGTGGTCTTGGTGAAGGAGACGATCGCGCCCTTGGATGCGATGTAGGCGCAGGCGTTGCCACCGCTGTTGAAGGCGAGCTGCGAGGCGATGGTGACGATGGCACCGCGACGGGCCGCGATCATGACCGGCAGTGCGGCTTTCACCCAATTGACCGTGCCGAAGACGTTGATGCGGAAGACGCGCTCCCAGATCTCCGCGTCTTGAGTGAGAACAGTGCCGGCCCCGGTGGAGATGCCGGCGCCGGTGACGAGGCTGTCGATGCGGCCCCAGGCGGCGACGATTGTCTCGATCTCGCGCTGAGCGGCCGCGGCGTCGGCGACGTCGGCGACGATGGAGCGACTGGTGCCGCCGGCTTTCTCGATGGCCGCTGCGGTGTGGGCCAAGCCGTCCGCATTGCGGTCGACAAGAGCCACGCGGGCGCCTCGGGCAGCGAGCAGTTCGGCCGTTGCGGCGCCTATGCCGGAGCCTGCTCCGGTGACGACGGCGACCTCTTTGTCGGACATGGCGCTCGGCTCCTCGTTGGGCGTGATCACGCGGTGACGCTGTGTTGGCGGTTGGAGTGCTTGGCGGCATCGAGGCCGGCGATGCGGCCGAAGACGGCTCCGCGCAGCACGGAGGTCGCGCCGGTGTAGGTGCCGTAGTAGATGCCCATGGTTTCGCCTGCCGCATAGAGGCCTGGAATAGGCATGCCGTCGGTGTCGAGGACGCGGGCACCGGGGTCGACCTTGAGGCCGCCGAAGGTGAAGCAGTTGCCGCACATGATCGGGTAGGCGAGATAGGGCGCCTCGGCGATCGGTCGCGCCCAGTTCGATTTGCGGGGTGCGTAGGTATCGCGGGTGGCGAGGCCGTCAGTCTCGAGCGGCTTGAAGGGGCGGTCGTGGAGGCAGGCGGCATTGTAGGCGGCGACAGTTGCCTCGAGGCTGGCGGCGTCGATCGACAAGGCGGTTGCGAGTGCGGCAATGCTGGGGGCCGTGACCGGGGCCACGTCGGAGCGCACGGACCTCCGCCAACCGGGAACATCCTCGATGCGGGCGTCCAGGATGGCATAGGCGATGCCGCCCGGCTGAGTGAGGATCTGGCGCGTGATCGCCTCGTAGGTGGCGTCGACGGTGGCGGGGGCCTCATCGACGAAGCGCTCGCCGCGAGCATTGACCACGGCTCGGGCGCTCCGGAGCGGGGATCGAGTGGTTCGGCGTGGAACAGGGTGTAGTCGCCGGCGGGTGCGGCGCCCATGGCCAGCGCCATGGCGATACCTTCGCCCTTATTGTAGTGGCCGCCGCGTGCGACCGGGCGGATGTAGCGCGACTGGGGCCCAAGATAGCGGGCCTGCATCTCGGCGTTGCCCTCGAAGCCACCACTGGCAAGCACGACGGCGGGAGCAGGAAGCTGGCACCGACCTGTGTTCGCGGTCGAAACGGTAACGCCGATTACAGCGCCACTGTCGTCGGTGACGAGTGTGCGGGCGGTGGTCTCATAGCGGACATCGACGCCGTTGGCCTCCCAGAGCGAGGCCGCCTCCGACGGGCGCGAGCCGGGTGGTCGAGGTGGTGATGAGGTAGCTCGGCAGGAAATCGAAGCGGACACCGAACGTCTTCAACCAGGCGAGGGTCGGGCCGGCATGGTCGGCGAAAGTGGCGATCAGGTCCGGGTCGGTCATGGACAGGGTGCGCGAGAGCGACGATCGGGTGTCGAAGTCGCCAGTCGTTTCTGCAACCAGGGCGGGGTCGAGGTGGGCGCCGGAATTGGCCGCGAAGTGGGAAATGAAGTCGTGGGCGACCTCGTTTTCGCTGCGCATGCGCATGAAGGCTTCGGTCCAACGCGTGTTGCCGCCGCGATCCTCGCGCGGGGCGCGCTCGAGCAGGATGACGCGGGCGCCTCGCTGGCGTGCCGACACGGCGGCTGCGAGGCCGGCGATGCCGCTGCCGACCACGATCAGATCTGCGCTGTCGCTGTCGCCGGTCATGGTCGAGCCTCCGTTTGCTGCCGAGTACGGCATGGCGCACCGGCCGGGGGGCGTGTGTCAAGACCGGACGCACAAGCGCGCAGTGCGATGATCGGCTCTTGTGCCGGAACGCCAGTCACGCCAATTGAGGGGAGTACCCGCCAAGACCAGGATCCCCATGACTGCGCCGTTCGATGCCATCCGTGCCGATTTCGAACTCCTCGACGACTGGGAGGACCGTTATCGCTATCTGATCGAGCTGGGCCGAGCGCTAGCGCCGCTCGACGAGAGCGATCGGTCGGATGTGAACAAGGTGCGCGGCTGCGCCAGTCAGGTGTGGCTCGCGACGCGCGTCGAGACGGCAACGGACGGGCCGCATGTCGCGATCCGCGGGGATAGCGATGCGCATATCGTCAAGGGGCTCATCGCGGTTCTGTTGTCGCTCACCGATGGGCGGCGCGCCGACGAGATTCTGGCTGTCGACGCGCACAGGCGTTTTGCGGAGCTGGGTCTGGCCGAGCATCTGACGCCGCAACGCTCGAACGGGTTTGCGGCGATGGTGGCGCGGGTTCGTGCGGATGCGGAGGCGGCGCTGACTCAGTCGGCCTGAGTGCCGCCGCCGGACCAGCGTGAGAGCGACGGGCGGTAGTCGTCGGCGCCCCAGTGGCGCAAGCGCCGGGCGATGGTCTCCTCGACCTTGATCTCGGGCTCGAGGCCATAGTGGCGCGCGAGGGCCGTGAGTGCGCGTTGCAGCAGGAGCCGGGCGGCACGACGCGGCCAGCCTTCCGCGCGGGCAATCTCCTCGAGGCCTCGCAGGTGGCCGCAGACGTCGACCAGGATGTCGGCGAGCTCAGGTCCGACGGCCTTGAGGGCAGCGGTGACGCGGGCCCGGGCGGCGATGACGTTGTCGGCGAGATCGCGGCCGAAGCCGGCTGCCGAGGCGCCCCGGTCGCCGGTGATCGGAATGCCGGACCAACCCATCGTGACGCGCGGGGTAAGCTGGGCGAAGCTCAGATCGGCTCTCAGACGCTCGCCGGCCTGGGCCTGCGTGGCTGACAGCATGGGGCGGCCGGCGGCATCGCGACGACCGGCGAGCCAGGTCAGAGGACTTTCCGCGGGATTCCAGACGGGCGAGGCGGATGCCGTGCCGCTTCCGGGAGGCGTCTCGCAGCGGGGTGTCCGGGCCTTGAGCGCGGCGAGACCGGTGTGCGACCGGCGCAACGCCTCGCGGCCGGCGGGGGTGAGGCGAAATACGCCCGGCTCGTCTGCCTCGGCGATCCAGCGGCGCTCGCGAGCGCCGTCGAGTGCCGCAACGGTAGGCCGGGAGGCGGGCGCGCCGACGCCGCCGCGAATTGCGATCTCCGTGTCACCGGGCGCGGGCTCGACAGCGGCGCGTCCGCGTCCGGCCAGCGCCGAGAGAAGCGCCATGATCTCGGTCATTTCGGCTGGTCTGCGTCCATTTCGGTCCGTCGCCCGCATGGTCAAAAACCCTCATGATAGATGGACACCGTGGCAAGCCGCCGGACGATCTCCTCCAAATTGGTCAGCGTGCGATCATAGACGGGGTCGTCGCGCCGATCCTCGACCAGGGAGCAGGCATGACCGACCGTTGTGCGGTCGCGACCGAAGGCTCGTCCGATGTCGGTGTGAGACAGGCTGAAGGCGCAATGCATCAGATACATTGCGACTTGGCGGGCATGTGCAACTTGTGCCTGGCCACGCGATTCAGCGTGGAGGCGCGCCGTGTCGATGGAAAAAACCACCGAAACGGCCGCTTCGACGACCGTCCTCAACCGATCGGGCGGGGGGCTCTCCAGTCTCGGATGGGGAGGGCGGCTGTCCACTCTCGGGATCGTCTCGAAAAGGGTTCGTGGCATTCTTCAGCGAACTCCTTGATTTCGTTTCGGGACCGGTTGTCCGGTTGTGACCCCGGTCGCCGACGTCTAGGAATGAATACCTATCCGCTATCCGAATTTAATGCCGAGGCTCAGGCCGGGGATTGTTCTCCGCCGGATTTTCAGATGGCTGGTTAATCGCTGATGATCTGCGCTGGCGACGATTTGCCGTGACGCTTGCGCGTGCCGACGCGGCGAACGGGCGAACTTCGACAATGGGGCAAACGTCGAGATCAAGCGGGGCCGCGCCGTAGCGCTGAACCTCGTCACTCCAACGGCACCGGGAGCGCGCCATGCCCCGGTGCGATGTGGGTCGGCTTGTGCTGGGTGCGGTGCCTCAGCTCTCGCGGAAGGTGCGTGAGAGGACGTTGGTCAGTGGCCTCAGGAAGTAGCTCAGGATCGAGCGGGACCCGGTCTCGATGTAGACCTCGGCGGGCATCCCTGGGACCAGAGCGTGGCCGGCCGCGATCTTTTCGATCTCGCCTTCGGCAAGCGCGACCTGGGCCGTGAAATAGCTGCGGCCTTGCTGATCGGTGATCTGCGCGGGGGAAACGGACAGCACGGTTGCTGCAAGGTTCGGGGTCGACTTGGCGTTGAAGGCCGGGAAGCGGATCTGGGCCGGGCCGCCCGTGCGCACCTTGTCGATATCCTGGGGTTGCACCTGAGCGTCGACGACCAGGCGCTCGCCTTGGGGCACGACCTGCATGATGGCGCCGCCGGGGGCGACCACGCCGCCTTCGGTATGCGCGGCCAACGCGTGGACGCGGCCGCTGCGGGGGGCGCGGACCACGGCGCGACGGAGCTTGTCCTCGAGGGCGTTGCGCTGCTCCAGGACCTCGGCGAGCTGGGCTTGGACCTTGCGCAGCTCGTCGACGACACCCTGGGTGAACTCCTTCTCGCTCTGGGCGAGCTTCAGGTCGGCCTCGGCGAGGCCCGCCTTGGCCTTCGAGACTTCCGCGGTGAGGCGGCCGATCTCGCCTTCGAGGCGGGCGGCCTCGCGTTGGATCGGGAGGTAGCGCTGCTGGCTCGCATAGCCCTTCTCGTAGAGCGGGCCGACGGCGGCGAGTTCGCGGGCGTTGATCGCGACCTCCTTGCCGCGTGCGGCAAGGAGGCGCTCGGCAGCCTTGACCTCGTCGACGATCTGGGCGCGGCGCTGCGTGAGCACGGACAGTTCTCCCACGTGACTGGCGCGGCGTGCAGAAAACAGGGTGCGTTGCGTGGCGACGAGGCGCTCAAGGCCAGGATCGCCCTTGACGGAGGAGATCTCCGCGGGGACCGAGATCGCCTCCAGGCGATCGCGCTCGGCCTCCAGGCGGGCCTGCTGCACGAGCAGATCATTGGCGCGCGCGACGGCGACCTGATGGCTCGCCTTGGCGGCGGTCTCGTCGAGGCGAAGCAGAATGTCGCCCTCTTTGACGACATCGCCGTTCTTGACCAGGATCTTGGCGACGATGCCGCCATCAAGATGCTGGACGGTCTTGTAGTTGCTTTCGACGTTGACTACGCCGGTGGCGACCACGGCGCCGCTGATGGAGACGAGGCTGAAAAGCGCGAGGCCACCGACGAGCCCGATCAGGACGCGGTTGCCGGCGCGGATCCATGGGCCGGTCGCGTAGATGTCGACTGTTTTGCTGTCGGCGGTGGTCGCAGGTCGCATCGCCATCGTGGCACTCCTAACTGACGGTGTGACTCAGTGCTTACCGTTGTCGCCGGCCGATGATGGATCGCGGCCGGGCGCTCGCGTCGGCTGGGCCTGCCCCCCCTGCTGAAGGAAACGCAGGACGTCTTCGCGGGGACCGAAGGCGCGCTGCTGGCCGCGCTCCAGGTAGAGCAAGAGGTCGGCTTTGCCGATCGCCTGAACACGATGCGAGACGAGGATGACGGCGCGCCCCCTGGCGCGCATGCCGTCGATCGCGGCCGAGAGTGCCTCGTCGCCGGTGCGATCGAGGTTGGCGTTGGGCTCGTCGAGTACGACGAGGGCGGGGTCGCCGTAGAGGGCTCGTGCGAGGCCGATGCGCTGACGCTGGCCGGCAGACAGATAGGCGCCGAACGCGCCGAGTTCGGTCTCGTAGCCTTTCGGGAGTGCCATGATCATGTCGTGGGCGTGGCCGGCGCGGGCGGCCTCGACGACGGCCTGGTCGGTGGCGCTCGGCTCGAAGCGAGAGATGTTCTCGCGGACAGTGCCGGCGAACAGCTCGACGCTCTGTGGGAGGTATCCGACGTGCCGGCCGAGTTCATCGGCGTTCCACTGGTCGAGGCGGGCACCGTCGAGCAGCACCTCGCCACCCGTGGCGGGCCAAAGGCCGACAAGGGTTCTCACGAGCGTCGACTTGCCGGAGGCGCTCGGGCCGATGACGGCGACCATCTGGCCCGGCTCGACCCCGAAGGAGATGTTGGCGAGGATCACGGAACGGCCATCGGGCGCTGCAACGCGAAGACCGCGGGTCTCGAGGCGTCCCTTGGGAGGAGGGAGCGACATGCGGCGGGGCGGCTCGGGATGCGCCTTCAAGAGTTCCTCGAGCTTCTCGAACGATTCGCGTGCCTTGACGAAGCCGCGCCACTGGGAGACCACCTGCTCGACGGGGGCGAGCGCGCGGCCGAAGATGATCGTGGCAGCGATAATGGCGCCGGCCGAGATCTGGCCGTTGACGGCGAGTGCGGCGCCGATCGCCAGCATCATGGATTGAAACAGCAGGCGCAGGGCCTTCGATGTCGACGAGAGGCCGGACAGGCGGTCGGCGGCGAGCACCTGCCAGGCGAGGGCGTCGCGATTGGCCGCCTGCCAGCGGCCGCCGTAGGCACCTAGCATGCCCATGGCCGTGATCGCCTCGGCGTTGCGCTGGCCGCTTTCGGCAAGTTCGAGGCTTTTGTGGCTGGCCTTGCCCGCCTCGGTCAGCGGCTCGCGGCTGCGGACCTCGCTGGCCCAGGCGATCAGCAGGAGGATCACGGCGCCGATGGTGGCGGCGATGCCGAGGGTCCAATGGGTGAGGAAGATGACCAGCAGGTAGACCGGCGTCCACGGGGCATCGAAAAAGGTCAGGGGGCCGGGACCGGCGATGAACTGGCGAAGCTGGTCGAGCTCGCGCAGCGCATGCATCGACGAGCCAGGCTGGGCAAGGCTGCGGCGCAGTGCGGCGGCAAACACGCGCTCGCTCATGCGCTGATCGAGTTCGACACCGATGCGAACGATGACACGCGAGCGCACCATCTCGAGCAGGCCGATGACACCGTAGATCGCGGCGGTGAGAACGGAGAGCGCGACGAGGGTCGGCATCGATCCCGAGGTCATGACACGGTCGTAGACCTGCAACATGAACAAGGGGCCGGCGAGCATCAGGATGTTGCTGGCAAAGCTGAACCAGGCAACCGCCTTGAACGCCGGCATGCTCGCCATCACCGAGCGGAACAGCTCGCCCTTGGTGGCGTAGGCGGAAATGCGTGGAGCGACGGTCTCGCGCAGTGAAGCGCCAGGCGTGGGGGCCGGCTTGGGGGCCGGTGTGGGTATCGGGGCCGGGGCAGCGGTCTCGGCCACGACGCTGGCGGCTGCACGGGCAAGGCGTGCCGTGGCACGGGCCATGGCGGCAGCCGAGGTGGATGGGGCCTCGGTCGGCGGAGATGGCGGCGAGGATGCCGGCGGGGCAGCGCTTGCCAGGGGCGACGTGTCGCTGGCCATGCGCGGCGCGCGGGCGCGTGGCGACGGCCGATCGGGGATCCATTCGGGAGTGCCGGGCTGCGCGGCGCTCGGTGCAGGAGTTGCCGGTTCGAGCGGCTTCGGCGCCAACTCGGCGGCCGGGGCAGTGTCTGCGGGTGCGAGCGGGGCTCGGTCAAAAGAGAGTTTTTCCTCGACGGGCGCGGCACGGCTGACGCCGCGCTTTTCCAGGCGAGCCTTCAACGACACACGCTCGCGCGCCTCGCGCAGGTGGATGAGCACCTGGTCGAGCTGCTCTGGGCCCGAGAACTCGGGGCGCATTACTGTTTCGCGCGGGTCTTTGTCGAGGCTGCTCAAGGACGCTGGCCCGAATTGGCTGAACGATGGCTCGGCCTCCTGCTCAATTAGGCTGACAAGAGGTGCACGACAGGCATCTGACCTCAGGAGGGTGAGTTTTCGATTAAACCGCGATGCCAAATCGGCACGTCGAGGCGCAGATTGCGCAGCCATTAAGGATTGGTTAGCAAATTTGGGGCTTCCTCCAAGCATACGACTCGGGCCTTAATCAGGCACAAGGTTCGACGCGTTCTTAGGGAGCCATGCCTCATGAAGTTGAAAACCCTGCTCGCTGCGGCCTTCGCCCTTATCGGCCTTGCGATTCTCGCCCCCGAGCCCGTGGCTGCTGACGGCAGGCATAAGCCGGATGGCTGGGGTAAAACCCGGCATATCAAACATCACGTCTACTATCCTCGCTACGTCCACCACTACAAGGTGGATCCGTATGCGTGGCGGTATAGCCCTCGCGGATATTATCCGTACTATGGCTCGCAGTATTGGGCGAACGCCAAGTATGTGAAATGGCGCAATCGCGAGCATCTCAACGTGTGGAACAGGCAGCCGCCGCATTTCCGCTACTACAAGAGCTGGGGCTATCCGCAGAAGTGGCACCATCGCGAGTGGCATGCGAAGCACCATGGCTATCACCACCGCTGGCATTGGTAGTACTGGAAGCGGGCTCCGCACAACGGAGTTCGCACCGTCGTGATGCCTTGTCTTGGCCGCAATAGTGCTGTTCAGGATTGGTTCAGGCGCACAATCGTTTTGTGCGGCAATGCCGGGCGTAATCGATGTCCCGGCGGACCGGTTCGTTACAGCCGCTGATCGCGGCGAGCCAAGGGACTAGATCCATGCTCAAGACCTTCAAGCATCTGGCGCTGGCGGGTACTGTGCTCGCAGCGACCACAATCGCGACGGTTCAAGACGCGGAAGCCCGCGGGCGGCATCACGGCGGACGTGCTGCGGGCGCTGTTGCGGGCGCGATCATAGGACTGGGTGTTCTCGGCGCCTATGCGGCGAGCCGCGAGCGGGGCTATTATCGCTCGTGTTATCCGGGGCGCCGGGTGTGCGACGTGGTCGGGCAGCGCTGCTGGCACAATCGCTACGGCGAGTACGTGTGCAAGGACGACGTGCGCTGCTATCGCCGCGAAGTCTGCGACTAATCGAATTCACCTGAACTGTAATCGGAAAGGCCGGGCGCGTGATGCCCGGTCTTTTTTTGTTGTTTTTGGGTGTTCGGTCGGAAGTCTCTATTCCGGTTTGCGGCGGAGGCTCGCGGTATAAAGGGCGACGGCTGCCGCATTCGAGACATTGAGGCTTGCCAGCGCGCCGGCCGAGCCGATGCGGCAGAGGCGATCGCATAACTCGCGCGAGAGACGCCGGAGGCCTTTGCCCTCGGCTCCGAGCACGAGCGCCAAGGGGCTCGACATCGGCTCGTCGTCGATGACGTGCGTGCCGTCGCCATCGAGGCCAATCCGGGTGACGCCGGCCTCGCCGAGTTGAGCGAGCGCCTGCGCGAGATTGCCGACCAGGGCCACCGGCACGAGTTCCAAGGCACCGGAAGCAGACTTCGCCAGGACGCCGGCCATGGGCGGAGAGTGCCGGCGTGTCATGATGACGCCCGCGGTGCCGAAGACAGCGGCCGAGCGCAGGATCGCGCCAACGTTATGGGGGTCGGTGACCTGGTCGAGGACGACGATGGGGAGGCCGGTTGCCTCGGCCGTCGCGATGAGGTCGGCGAGGCCGCTCTCGGGCAGTGGTTCGACCTGGGCAACGACACCCTGGTGGACGGCCTCCGGTCCGACGAGGCGATCGAGGTCGCGGGGGCTGGTGCGCACGACTTTAGCCTTGCGGGCGGAGATGTGCGACTCGAGGCGCTGCTCGGCGTTCTCCGTCAGGTAGAGTTGGCGGACGATGCGGTGCTCGTTGGCCAGTGCGGCCTCGACGGCATGGATGCCCCAAAGGTGGATGCTGCCGTCGCTCGCCTCGCGGGACGGGCCAAGGGCGCGTCGGTCGCCGCCATCGCCGTGTCGGGTACGGGACGCGTGGCGCCCGCCGCCTTTGCTGCCGGGAGGTCTCATCGGGCCGCGTGCGGAATGACGTCGTAGACGGACGGATTGACGACATGCGCCGGGCGCTTGCCGGCCGCGACGTCGGCGATGGAGCGGAGCGCCGTCGCGGCTATGTCGTAGAAGCACTCGTCGGTCCAGCAGAGCGCGTGCGGCGTGATGATGACGTTGTCCATGGCGAGGAGGGGGCTTGCGGGCTCGATCGGCTCGCGCTCGGTGACGTCGAGGCCGGCACCCATGATGTCTCCATCGGCGAGAACGCGGGCGAGCGCTGCCTCGTCGACGATGGGACCGCGGGCCATGTTGACGAGATAGGCGGTGGGTTTCATCAGCCGCAGGCGGGGCTCATTGACGAGGTGGCGGGTCTGGTCGGTGAGCAGGCATGCGACGAGGACGAAGTCGGCCTCGCGCATCAAGGTCTCGAGGGGCACGAGCTCGGCGCCGGCCGCGGCGACCTCGGCATGGTCGGCGTAGGGATCGGCAGCAATCATGCGTTTGAAGAACGGGGCGGCGAGACGCATGATCTCCTTGCCGATGCTGCCGGCGCCGATGATGCCGAGGGTTCGCGTCGTAAGACCCTGACCCATGTAGGAGGTGCGGTCATTCCAGCGGCCGGCGCGGACGATTTCGTTCTTCTTCAGGAGACGCCCAGCGAGTGCGAAGATCATCGTCAGGGCCGCAACGGCGACGGGCCGGCGGACAGCGATCGGCGTGTTGGTGACGACGATGCCTTTTGCCGTCGTTGCGTCGAGGTCCACCGTGTCGAAGCCGACGCCGTTGCGGGCCACGATCTTGACGCGGCAATCCTGCCGGGCGACCGCGGCGGCCGTGACGCGGGGGAGGTTGACATGGAGACCGTCGTAGCGGGCCGCGATGTCGGGCGTGATCTCTGTCACGTCCTCCGGGATCCACTCCCAGCGAATATCCGTGTTGGCGGCCAGCTCGTCGAACGCGCGGGCGTCGAAGGCTGGTGTGCCGTCGGCACGAAGAAGATCGCGGGTCACACCCACCAGGAAGGTCATGCTCGTCCCCTCGCTCAGTCGGCCACCGACTGCAGAACAGTCCTCACGCCTGCCATCAGCATGGTGTGATCGGGGCCGGTCGCCAGCATATTGAAGCCGAGCTTCTTGTATTGCTTCGCCCAGGTGGCGTCGGCGGCCATGAAGCCGAGGCCCTTCTTGTGCTTGCGGCCGGCGGCGACGACGCGCTTGAGGGCATTGGTGTAGAGGGGATTGTCGAACTGGCCGGGGATGCCGAGGAAGTTGGTCAAGTCGAAATGGCCGACCCAGAGGACGTCTATGCCGTCGACGGCGGCGATCTCCTCGACCGCCTCGAGGCCGCGCTCGGTCTCGATCTGGGCGATGACGAGGTTGCGGGCGTCGGCGGCCTTCATCTTGGAGAGGGGGTCGCCCGCTGCGTAGTCGTCGTGGGCGAACGAGAAGGCGGCGCCGCGACGGCCTTTCGGGGGGTAGTGGGTCGCCTCGGCGATGGCGCGGGCCTCGTCGGCGCTGTTGACCATCGGGATCATGACGCCCTGGCAACCTATGTCGAGCGCGCGGGCGAGGAAATGGTACTCGCCACGGGGCACGCGCACCATGGGTGCGATCGGCAGGCCGCGGCAGTGGGCGACCTGGGTCTTGATCGTCTCGAGCGAGGTGCCGGTGTGCTCCATGTCGTAGATGACATACTCGGCGCCCGCGTGGACCAGCACCTGGGCGATGCCGGGCGAGAAGAACTCGAAGACCATGGCGCCGAGCACCTGATCGCCCGCCGTAGCGCGCTGCCGCAACGATTTACGTGCCATTCGCTTTGCCTCTCTTGGCCGCATGGGGATGGCCCCTTCGGGGGGAACACTGCCTCAAACGCCGGGCATCGGGAAGCGTGATGTCACTAGCTTTTCGATTTGTCCGGTTTTGATAGCACACGATATGGCCGCTCCTCTGTGATCGGATCGATGCCGGCGGGAGCGGGGGACGCCGGCGT
>LNDR01000276.1 GCA_001464755.1 Rhizobiales bacterium Ga0077524 | reverse complement strand
GCCGTCGGGACTGCTCGTCGCCTTCACCAGCTACCTGACGACCGACATCGCCTCGGCGCCCTTCCTCTGGGTGCTGCCGTTGGCGCTGTTCCTGTCGACGTTCATCTTCGTCTTCAAGGATACGCCGCCCATTCCCCACGCCGCGTTCCTCGCCGTGCAGACCGTCGCTGTTGTCGGCGCGCTCGCGGGCCTCGCTGCGTCGTCGGGCGGCGGCTGGGTGCTCGGCGTGTCGATGGGCTTCCTCGCCTTCTTCGTGACCTCGATGGTGTGCCACCGCGAACTCTATCTCGCGCGACCGGACCGCGTGCACCTCACAGAGTTCTATATGTGGATGTCGTTCGGCGGCGTGCTCGGTGGTGTGTTCGCCGCGATCGTGGCCCCGCAGATTTTCAACAGCATTCACGAGTTCCCCCTGTTGCTCATCCTCGGACTGGCCGCGAGGCCGGGTATGCGCGCGGCGCTCGGCGACAGCCGGGAGCGGCTTGCGGCGGTTCGCCTGCCATTGCTGCTCCTCGCCGCCATCGCGATTTGCGCGTTGGTGCTGCGCAGCATCACGTTGCCCGAGATCGCGCTCCGCTTTGCCTATCTGCCGGTGATCGCCATCCTCGGCGTTCTCATGGTCGCAGCGAGCGAGCGCCCGCTTCGCCTGGTGGCGTTGGCGGCGGTCGCCGGCCTCAGCCTCGTGCTGCTGCCGTCAACCTTCAGCCGCGGCATCACCGAGCGCGGCTTCTTCGGCGTACTCCGTGTGGTGACATCGGCCGACGGCACGACGCGAGCGCTGATGCACGGCACCACGCTGCACGGCGGCGAGCGCATCAAGGACAAGGCGGGCAACCCGGTCACCTATCCGGTGCCTGCAGCCTACTACCATCATGAAGGTCCGCTCTCGCGCGGGATCGAGACCGCTCGCGGATTGCACGCCGGATCGGCGCGGCCGTTCGCAGTGGGCATCGTCGGACTGGGAGCCGGCGCGATGGCCTGCCACTCCCGCGCCAGCGAAACGTGGCGCTTCTACGAGATCGATCCGGTGGTGGTGCGCATCGCATTGAACCGCGAGATGTTCACCTATCTCGCCAAGTGCCGTCCTAGTGCCGACATCGTCCTGGGTGACGCCCGCCTCACGGTCTCGCGCGAGCCGACCGGCACCTTCGACTATCTTGCCATCGATGCGTTCTCGTCGGATGCGGTGCCCGTGCATCTCATCACACGCGAGGCGATCGCCATGTACCTCGACCGTCTGACGCCGTCGGGCATCCTGGCGATGCACGTCTCGAACCGACACATGAACCTCGAGGAAGTCGCCTCGGCGACAGCTCTCTCGATACCGGGCAGCTTCGTCGCCGTCGTGGCACACGTGCCACCGCGGGACAGCGACGCAACGCCGAGCCGCGTGGTGCTCGTCGCCCGCTCGCAAGCCGCCATGGCGCGCGTTCTGGCATGGCCCGATGCCAAGGCCGCAGCGGGCAGCGACGTGGCACCCTGGACCGACGACTATTCGAACGTGCTCGCGGCGATCTGGCGCCGGTATATGCGCTGAGCGCGCTGCGTCAGCCGGCCTTCTGGGCCGGGAATGCGCCCTCCTTGGCCGAGTGCCACCACTTGCCGGCGATGACGGTGCCGTCCGCAAAGATGCGCTTGGCGCCGGTCATATGCTCGCCGAGCACGTCCTCGTAGTCGAACGCGCCCTCCTTCACCGAGAGGATGGTAGCGTCGCCGGCACAGCCTGTCTTCAATGAGCCAAGCTCCGGCCGCCTCAATGCCATGGCCGCGTTGGCAGTCGACTGCTTCACGACCTCTGAAAGTGGCATCCCCATGCACAGGAACTTCGACATCGTCGTCACCTGGTCATAGGCAGGACCGTCGATGCACAGCTGATGCACGTCGGACGAGATCGTGTCCGGCATGAAGCCGCCAGCGAGCATGGCACGCGCCGTCTTGAACGAGAACGAGCCCTTGCCGTGGCCGATGTCGAAGAGGACACCACGAGCACGCGCCTCGCGTACGGCCTCCTTCACCTTGCCCTGGGCGTTGACCGGCGAGTTCGGGAAGGGGCGGAACGCATGCGTCAGCACGTCGCCCGGCCGCAGCATGCCGATCACCTCCTCATACGAAGGCGGCGGATGATCGATGTGGCACATCAGCGGCATGCCGACCTCGTCGGCGACCTGCAGCGCAATGTTCAGTGGCGCCGAGCCCTGGTCGCCCGAGGCATTCAGGCCGACGCGCACCTTGATGCCGACGATACAGTCGCGATTGGCATCGGCCACGGCGACGGCCTCGCGCGGCGCCATCAGCTCCATGTTCTTCGATTCGCCGATCATGTGCGTCTTGGAGAACGCGTAGATGCCAGCGAACGAGACGTGCAGATAGGCCAGGATGCGGGCTTCGCTGCGCTCGATGACATGCTTCTTGAACCCCGCGAAGTTGCCAGGTCCGGCGCTGCCCGTGTCGACGGACGTGGTGACGCCCGAGGTGCGGCAGAACTCGTCGGCGTCGATACCGAGCGAGGTGCCGCCCCAGTAGACGTGGGTGTGGAGGTCGATCAGGCCCGGCGTCACGATGTGGCCTGAGACGTCGCGGATCTCTGTCGCAGGCCCGCCCTTCAGGTCGCGGCCGACGCCGGCCGCCTTGCCGCCCGAGAACGCGACGTCCAGGACGCTATCGATCCCCTGCGAGGGGTCGATCACGTGGCCGCCTTTGAGGATCAGGTCGTAGGTGGGCATGGGCAAAGCTCCGGATGTGGTTCAGCCAAACGTGCCATCGATACCGGCCATAAGCGAGGTTGAAGATTGGGCGGCGTGTTCCCTCAACTCTTCGTCGTTCACTGCAGGCGCGGGGACGAACCGATCACACTGCGGGCAGACCAAGATGACGCGTCCTGCGAGAGTTGAGCGCCAAACTTATCCCCGCCCCCCGGGGATCGCGTAATCATGACCCCTCCGTCTCGTCGAAGGGCCCTGAGGCTCGAGCTGGGACCTCTGGGAGACGGGCGCGCGTCGGATAGGCAAGGCGGTACTCAGCCACCGCCGAAGGTCTCCGCAGGCAGCGGCGGTCGCAAGACCGCCGTTTGCCAAGGGTCACCGCTCGGAAAGGATGCACGGTGGTTCGCGGGCCAGTCGTTCGCAAAGGGGGACCACCCCCGTGATGCGCAGCGGAGCGGTGAAGGCCGCATCCAAATCCATTGGCAAAGAGTGAGGCCGTCCTGCTCCGCGCCCTTCGTATCCTTGAACTCCGGGCCGTCTTGGCCGCGGAGAAGCTGGTGTTGCGCCGCGTAGCCCTGCAACGACGCACTCCCCCACAATGACCAAGTCTGACGCCGGCACACCCAGCCCGATCCGCACTCGCGAAGGAGGGCGAGCCGGCACAACGATCGGCCTCAGCCCGCCAGCTCCGGCACCACCCAGAACGGTGCATCGCCGCGGATCATGCGCTCGACGTTGTCGAAGGCATTGCGGAAGCGGGCGACGTGGTTGTCCGAGGTCGGGCCGGCGAAGTGGGCGGTCAGCACCACGTTGTCGAGCTTGAAGAGCGGATTGTTGGACGGCGGCGGCTCCTCGTCGAAGACGTCCAGGCCAGCGCCGAAGAACTTCTTGGCCTCCAGGGCCTTGGCCATGGCGACCTCGTCGATGACGGGACCCCGTGACGTGTTGACCAGGATCGCCGACGGCTTCAGCAGCGCCAGCTCGCGCGCACCGATCATGTGTTTGGTCGACGCGTTGAGGGGCACATGCAGCGAGACGAAATCGGATCGGCGGAGCAGCTCGGTCAGCAGCCGGAACTTGACGCCCAGCGCGTCCTCCTCGTCCTCGGTCAGGCGCTTGATGTCGTAGTACTCGACCTTCATGCCGAAGGCCTGGGCTCGGCGCGCCACCTTGCGGCCGATGTTGCCGAGGCCGACGATGCCGAGTGTCTTGTCATAAAGCTCGTACATGGCCGGCGGCGGGCCGTTACCGCGCCAGCGGCCACCGGACACCGAGGCGTGCTGCCAGACGACGCGGCGCGCGGTCGTGAGCATCAGCATCACGGCATGCTCGGCGACCGAGATGGCGTTGGCACCACCGTTGTTCGAGACGGGCACCTTGGCGCGGCGGGCGGCCTCGATGTCGACGGCGTCGTAGCCGGCCGAGAGCAGCTGCACCAGCCGCACCTTTGGGGCCGCCTTATAGAAGGCATCCTCCATCTTGACGTGCGGGTAGCAGATCATGAACTGGGCCTTGGGCAGCGCCGCCTGGAACGCGTCGGTTCCGGGCTGGGCGAGCACCAGCTCGATGTGGGCGGGCGCGAGGCTCTTCGCGAGCTCACCCGTCTCTTCGGACGGCGGCACGAGAAGGACGACCGGCTTCTGACTCATTGCGGGCTCCGGATGGAAAGCGGAATTGATCGAGGTGGGGTGTCGGCGGCCAAGCTAGGACGGTTTGGCTGGCCTCGCAATCGCCGCGGCGCGGAGGCCAAAGGCGGACTCGCGGACGGCTCTCCCGGTAGGCGGTGACAATGTCACAGACGCGGTCGCGCGTGGCCCCGCAGAAGAGCGACGGGGTGCCGCTCGGTGGCACCTGATCGGAGACAACGACGATGGCGTGGCTCGATTCCATTCCCTGGTGGGCGGTCGCGATCGGCATCGCGACGCTCGGCCTCGCGCCGTTCTCGCCGGAGCCACATATCTGGGAGAAGCTGAAGATGCTGGCGTCGGGAACGCTGGCAAAGCCACTCGACATCTTCGATCTCGTCTATCACTCGGTGCCGTGGCTGCTCGGCGCCATGAAGCTCGTCCGGGCGGCAACGGCGCCAGCTGCGTGAAGAAGCGCCGAGGTTGCATGGCGGCGTTGCTCGCCACGCGTTGCACCCTTTTCGCACCCGCGTGCTAGACAGCGATGCGTCCGGGATTCGGCCCGGCGCTTCCGAGCCATCGAGACCGATGCAGCGCAGAGCCACGGCCAAAACGCTCGCGCCGGATGCCCTTAAGGGCATCGGCCTGATGCTGGCCGCACTCGCACTCTTTTCCTGTCTCGACACGACCGCGAAGTACATGGCGTCCGTGGCGAAACTCCCCGTCACCCAGGTCGTGTGGTTGCGGTTCGTCAGTCAGTTCGTGCTGATCCTGATGGTGATGGGAGTCGTTTCGATACCGCGGCTCCTCTCGACGCAACGCTTCTGGCATCAGGTGTCACGCTCGTGTCTGATGCTCGGCTCGACGTTTCTCAACTTTCTGGCGCTGCGCACGCTGCGGCTCGACCAGACGCAGACGGTCTACTTCCTGGCGCCATTCGTCGTGGCATTGCTGGCGGGCCCGTTTCTCGGCGAATGGATCCGCTGGCGGCGGATGATCGCGATCCTGGTCGGGTTTTCGGGCATTCTCGTTGCGGTGCGACCCGGATTCACGGCGTTCGAGCCGGCGCTGATTTTCGCGTTCGGATCGATGCTATGCTACGCCGTGTTCATGCTTCTGACGCGCTATCTCGCCACCTACGATGCGCCGGAAGTGACGCTGTTCTATTCGCTGCTCGCTGGCACATTCGTAATGGGGCCGCTGGCGATGGTCGACTGGGTCTGGCCGACCGACGCGCTGACGTGGGGCCTTCTCATCTCGATGGGGTTCTGGGGCGGGCTCGGGCATTTCATTTTCATTCTCGCCTACCGCCATGCGCCGGCTTCCGTGCTGGCGCCGTTTATCTACCTCGGGCTGATCACGCACGTGGCCGGCGGATATCTCGCCTTCGGGCATGTGCCGGACCAGTGGACATTGGCCGGAGCGGCCATCGTGATCGCCTCCGGAATCTACATGGTGCACCGTGAGCGCGTGGTGCACATGGAGCGGCGGCGAGTACGCGAGGCCGAGGCAGAAGCCAAGGCCCGCGCGAGCCCGTAACAGCCGCTAGCTCGTCGTGCGGCCCATTCGCGCCTTCGTTGCCTCGGCCCAACTCGCGAAACGGCCTTCCTCGATCGCGAGGCGCATGGCGGCCATCAGGTCCTGGTAGAAGGCCGTGTTGACCCACGACAGCAGCATGGAGCCCAGCATCTCGCCGGATTTGACGAGGTGGTGCAGATAGGCGCGGGAATAGTCGCGGGCGGCCGGGCAGGTGCTTTGGGGATCGAGCGGCGAAGTATCCTCTGCGTGCTTCGCGTTCTTCAGGTTGATGCGACCGTCCCAGGTGAAAGCGAGACCGTGGCGGCCGTTGCGGGTCGGCATGACACAGTCGAACATGTCGACGCCGCGCGCCACGGCCTCGATCAGATCCTCGGGCGTGCCGACACCCATCAGGTAGCGCGGCTTTACCGTAGGGAGATGCGGGAGTGTCGCCTCCAGGGTGCGCAGCATGGCCTCGTGGCCCTCGCCCACCGCGAGGCCGCCTACGGCATAGCCGGGCAGGTCCATGGCGACGAGGGCTTCGGCCGAGCGGCGGCGCAGATCCTCGTAGACGCTCCCCTGTACGATGCCGAAGAGCGCCTGGCCCGGCTTCGACAGCCGCTCGAACGCAACCTGCGAGCGTTTCGCCCAGCGCAGCGACAGCTCCATGGCCCGCTCGGCTTCCCGGTGCTCGGCGGGGTGCTCGATGCACTCGTCGAGTTGCATCTGAATGTCGGCACCGAGCAGGCATTGGATCTCGATCGAGCGCTCGGGCGTGAGCAGGTGCCGCGAGCCGTCGAGGTGGGATTGAAACGTGGCGCCTTCCTCGGTGATCTTGCGAATCTGGCTGAGACTCATGACCTGAAACCCGCCGCTATCGGTCAGGATCGGCCCTTTCCAGCGCATGAACGAATGCAGGCCGCCAAGCCGCGCGACTCGCTCTGCTCCCGGCCGCAGCATCAGATGATAGACATTGCCGAGGATAATGTCGGCGCCTGCGTCGCGCACCTGCTCCGGGTAAAGCGCCTTCACCGTGCCGACCGTGCCGACCGGCATGAAGGCCGGCGTCCGGATGCGACCGCGCGGTGTCGCGATCTCGCCACGGCGAGCCGCGCCGTCGGTGGTGAGGAGGGTAAACTGGAAACCGGTGCTCATTCTGTGCCTTCGGATGCGCGGGCGTCGATGCCCCGGCGGAGCATTCACAGACGAACGCCTCGGTCAAGCGACCGGCAGCGATCCTCGTCTTACACGGCCCGGTACAGCAGGCTCGCGTCGCCGTAGGAGTAGAAGCGATACCGCTCGCGAATGGCGTGGCGGTAGGCGCTATGCATGGTGTCGAGGCCGGCGAAGGCCCCGACCAGCATGAACAGCGTCGAGCGCGGCAAATGGAAGTTCGTCAGCAGCGCATCGACCGCGCGGAACCGATAGCCGGGAGTGATGAAAATCGCGGTCTCGTCGCTGAAGGGCCGGATCTGGCCGTGCGGATCAGCGGCGCTCTCGAGGACGCGCAGCGCGGTGGTGCCGATGGCGACGATCCGGTTGCCGCGCCTCTTCACATCGTTGAGAGCGGCAGCCGTCTCCTCTGTGATCTCACCCCATTCCGAATGCATTTTGTGGGCGTCCGTATCGTCGGCTTTCACGGGCAGGAAGGTACCGGCGCCGACGTGGAGCGTGATCGTGTGCCGCGTGATCCCTCGAGCTTCGAGGGACGCCATCAGGGCGGGCGTGAAATGGAGCGCAGCGGTCGGCGCGGCGACGGCACCTTCCCGGGCGGCGAACATGGTCTGGTAGCTCGCCCGGTCACTGTCGTCGGGCGCGCGCTTCAGCGCGATGTAGGGCGGCAGCGGCATGTCGCCCAGCACGGCGATGGCCTCGTCGAGGAAGGCGCTATGCAGCGAGAACGCCAGCTCGACCTCGCCAGCGTCGAGCTTCTCCGTGACGGTAGCCGACAAACTGCCGGCGAGACAGACGCGGCCTTCGGCCTGGAACACGACACGATCGCCGACCTCGAGCCGCTTGGCCGGCCGGGCGAACGCGCGCCAGCGGCTCTCGTCGACCCGCTTGATCAGGTTGAAAGCGACGCGGGCCACATGGCCGTTCCGCTTGCGCATGCCTTCGAGGGCAGCGGGGATCACCTTGGTGTCGTTGACGACCAATGCATCGCCGGTCGCCAACAACGATGGCAGGTCGCGCACGATGCGGTCTTCCAGCACGGGTGGTGAGACCCAGCCCTGGCCTGGGACGCGATAAGGCGGGCGCACCACGAGCATACGGGCGGCGTCGCGGGGCTCGGCGGGCCGGAGCGCGATCAGCTCGTCCGGCAGGTCGAAATCGAAGAGATCGGTGCGCATGCCTCGGCATCGTTTGCGGTGGGGGGCCGGAAGACTCTACCATGACCAACCAAGGAGCTGGCACGTCGATCAACGAAGCAGGAGCAGCGCGGGCATGGCCGACGTTCGCGACGACATTACGATCAGCGCATTCTGGGCGGAAGCGGTTGCACGCTGGCCGGACCGGCCGTTTCTCGCCGTGCCCCCGAATGCCGACCGGAGCTATCTGCGGGACGGCTACGAAATCACCTACAGGGAGGCCGACCGCGAGATCCGGCGGCTGGCCGACAGCTACCAGGCCGCCGGGTACGGCCTCGGACATCGGGTTGCGATGCTCCTGGAGAACCGCCCCGAGCACGTGTTGCATCGGCTCGCACTGAATTCCCTCGGCGCCGCGGTGGTCCCGATCAATCCAGACTACCGGCCCGCCGAGACCGCATATCTGCTGGAGCATTCGCAGCCGTCGTTGATCCTGTCGCTCAGCCAGCGGTTGCAGCAGATCGAGGCGGCACTGGCCCTTAGCCGACACCGGCCAACCGTGCATCTGCCGGAGGATGGCTCCCCTCTCCCTGCCGCCCACACTCCCGCCAAACCAGGACTGCCGACGCCCGCGACGGAGGCGCAGATCCTCTACACGTCAGGCACGACCGGACGGCCGAAGGGATGCATTCTCTCGCATGGCTACGAGGTGAGCTGCGGCGACTGGTATGCGCGGCTCGGAGGCATGGCGGCACTCCTGCCCGGCAAGGACCGCATCTATAATCCGCTTCCGCTATATCATTTGAATGCCGGCGTCGTCTCGCTGTTCGGCGCTGTCGCGTCGGGCTGCTGCCAGGTGCAGACCGACCGCTTCGCGCCAGCGCGCTGGTGGCGCGAGGTGGCCGCCACGCGGGCGACGATCGTGCACTACCTCGGTATCGTGGCCCCGATGCTGCTGAACCAACCGCCAGCCGAGGCCGACCGCGATCATGTGGTCCGCCTCGGCATCGGTGCCGGCATCGAGCCCGGGTTGCATAGCGCCTTCGAAGCCCGGTTCGGATTTCCGCTGATCGAGATCTGGGGCATGACGGAGTTCTGCCGCGTGCTCGGCGACAATCATCATCCGCGCCAGATCGGCACGCGCGCGTTCGGCAAGGCCGTGCCCGGCTTCGACGTGCGCGTGGTCGACGACAACGACATGGATGTACCGGAAGGTACCCCCGGCGAGATGATCGTGCGCCATTCGGCAGCGACGCCTCGCCGTGGCGCATACTCTGGCTACCTGAACAGTGACGACGAGACGGAGAAGGCTTGGCGCGGCGGCTGGTTCCACACGGGCGACACCGTCTGGCGCGGGGCGGACGGAATGCACCACTTCGTCGACCGCAAGAAGAATATCATCCGCCGCTCGGGCGAGAACATCGCGGCGGCCGAGGTGGAGGCAACATTGCTGACGCATCCGGATGTGGCGCAGGCAGCCGTTCTCGCGGTCAGGGACGAGGTGCGCGAGGAGGAGGTGCTGGCCTGCGTCGTGACGCGCTCGGGTCGTCCGGGTCGAGAGATGGCCGACGCCATTTTTCGCCACTGCAACGAGCGCCTCGCCTACTACAAGGCTCCGGGATGGATCTGGTTTGCCGACACGCTGCCGACCACGGGCACCCAGAAGATCCAGAAGCACGTCATGTTCCCCGACCACTCCGATCCTCGCCTGGCACCGGGAATGATCGATCTGCGCGCGATGAAGCGGCGGGGGTGACCCAGATGCACGAGGACATTAGATGAGCGGCGGACCACTGGACGGCATACGCGTGATCGACCAGACGTCGGTCGTGGTCGGGCCGATCTGCACGCGCACGCTCGCCGACCAAGGCGCGGATGTGATCAAGATCGAGGCGCCGGGCGGCGGCGATCTCCTGCGCACGATGGCGCGGGGCACGCGCAATCCGGGAATGTCTGGCAAATTCCTGAATTTCAATCGCAACAAACGCTCGGTCGTGCTCGACCTCAAGGCGCCAGCAGGTCACGCTGCCATGCTGCGACTGATCGAGGGTGCGGACGTGTTCGTCTCGAATGTCCGACCGAAAGCACTGGAAAGGGCAGGGCTCGATGCGGCCTCGCTCCTGGCGCGCAATCCGCGGCTGATTCATTGCTCGATTCTCGCGTTCGGGCCGGGCGGCCGCTACTACGACAAGCCGGCCTACGATCCGATCATCCAGAGCCTTTCGGGTGTAGCGGGCACATTCGAGCGCGCGGTTGGCGAACCCCGCTTCGTGCCGATGGTGATGACGGACCACGTCTCGGGCCTGATCGCCGCCCAGGCGATCGGCTTTGCACTCTACCGCCGCGAGAAGACCGGCCGCGGCGAGGCGATCCTAGTGCCGATGCTCGAGAACATGGCCTCCTTCGTGACGTCCGAGCACATGGGCGCGGCGACCTTCGTTCCACCGACGGGCGAGAGCGGCGACAACCGGCTGCTGTCGCCGGACTATCGGCCGCTTCCGACAAAGGACGGCTACATCACGATCAGCCCGAACACCGACGCGCAGGCATTCGCGTTCTTCCGCGCGATCGGCCGTCCCGAACTGAAGGACGATCCACGCTTTCGGAACGCGCAACTGCGTAGCGAGCATGCCGACGCCTATTTCGAGGTGCGCGCGGCCGGATTGCTGAAGAAGACGACGGCCGCATGGATCGCCGTTTTCGACGAGATGCAGATTCCGGCGGCCCGCTACAATTCCATCGACGACCTGTTCGACGATCCGCACCTCGCCGACGTCGGATTCTTCGAGACGGAGGAGCACCCGAGCGAAGGCACCATCCGGCGCACGAAAATCGCCAACACGTTCTCGGGCGGGATGCGCGAGAACAAGCTATCGGCGCCGCTTCTGGGCCAGCACACCGCCGACGTGCTGGCCGAGATCGGCTATGAACCGGACGAGATCGAGCGCATCCTGGGCACCGGTGGTGCGCCGCCCGAGGCAATATAATCCCCCGAATGACGGGTTCGCCTCGCACGGATCGCGCAGGTATCGCTGCAATCGCTCTCCTACCCCTTCCCCGCCGCGGCCAGCAATCCGCCATCCTTCGCCAGCCGCTCGATCAACGGCGAGAGCGCCCAGCGCGGGCCGTACTTGGCCTGGTAGGCGCGCACCTTCTCCGCCGTCTCTTTCAGACCGATGGCGTTCTCGATCTGCCACATCGGACCGCCCCGCCACGCCGGAAAGCCATAGCCTGCGAGATAGATCGTATCGATATCGGAGGCGCGCAGCGCAATTCCTTCGTCGAGCAGTTGGGCGCCCTCGTTGGCCAGCCGCAAGAGGCAGCGCTCGACGATCTCGTCTGGCGGCAACGTGCGCCGGTTGATCTTGAGAGCACGCGCCTCCTCCTCGAACATGGCGACGACGGCCTCGTCGGGAATGCGCGTCCGGCCGTCGTAACGGTAGTAGCCGGCGCCCGTCTTCTGTCCGTGCCGGCCCATCTCGGAGATCTTGTCGGTGACACGGTAGAGGCGGCGGCGCTCCTCGGTCAGTGGGTGCTCTCGGCGGATCATGTAGCCGACATCGATGCCGGCAAGGTCCATCATGGCATTCGGCCCCATGGCGAGGCCCCAGGTCTCGAGCGCGCCGTCGATCTCGACAGGCGTCGCGCCTTCGAGAAGCATCGCCTGGACCTCCTCCAGGTAGGCCTCGACCATGCGGTTGCCGATGAAACCGAAGCACACTCCGGCGACGACGCCGACCTTATTGATGCGCTTGGCGACCGACATCGCCGTGGCGAGCGTGTCCTTCGCCGTTCTCGCGCCACGGACGACCTCGAGCAGGCGCATGATGTTGGCGGGCGAGAAGAAGTGCGTGCCGAGCACGTCTTCGGGCCGGCTGGTGACGGCCGCGATCTGGTCCACGTCGAGGGTCGACGTATTCGACGCGAGCACGGCTCCTTTTTTGGCTACAGCATCGAGCTTGCGGAAGACCTCCTGCTTCACCGCCATTTTCTCGAACACCGCCTCGACGATGAAGTCGGCATCCCGGAGATCGGCGAGGTCGAGCGAGCCCCGCAGAACGGCCAGCACCGCGTCAGCCTTGTCTCGCGTCATGCGACCGCGCTTGACGTTGGACTCGATCGTCTCGCGGATGCGGCCAAGTCCCCGCTCGAGCGCTTCCGGCTTCGTTTCCACGACCGTGACCGGAAAGCCCGCCTGCAGGAACGCGAGCGAGATGCCGACCCCCATCGTGCCTGCACCGAGAACGCCGATCTTCTCGACCGGCCGCGGCTTCACGCCTTTGCCGATATCGGGAATGTCGGCGGCCTTGCGCTCGGCGAAGAACGCGTACTGCAGGGCCTTGGCATAGGGGCTGGCGGCCAGCTCGGCGAACAGCGCGCTCTCGCGGGCGACGCCTGACTTGTAGTCGCTCCCCACGGCGGCCTCGACAGCTGCGATGCAGTGCTTCGCCGCCATCGGTCCCGAAGAGTGCTTTGCGAGCGCTGCGCGGCGCTTGTCGAACAGGTCGGACGGCACGGAGGTGGCCTCGATGCGCTTGGCCGAAAGCGGCCGGGCGCCCTTGCCTGCGGCAACCAGCTCTCGCGCGTAGGCGACCGCGGCATCGACCACATTGCCGTCGACGACCTTGTCGGCCAGGCCGTTCTTCTCTGCGGTCGCTGCGTTGATGAAATTGCCGGACACGATCATGTCCAAGGCGGCCTCGACACCGACGAGGCGCGGCAGACGTTGTGTCCCGCCCGCACCGGGCAGGATGCCGATCTTGACCTCGGGCAGGCCGAGTTGGCCGACAGCGCGATCCATAACCCGGTAATGGCAGCCGAGCGCCACCTCGAGACCGCCGCCCAGCGCCAGCCCGTTCACGGCCGCCACCACCGGCTTCGGCGAGGCTTCCATCTCATCGATCACCTCCGGGAGCCCCGGCGGCTTCAGACCAGCCGCGAACTCTGCGATATCGGCACCGGCCGAGAACGCACGCCCCTCGCCCGTGACGACGATGGCTTTCACCGCGGGATCAGCGTTGGCTGCCCTCACCGCAGCCTGCAAGCCGGTGCGCACGCCATGCGCCAGCGCGTTCACTGGAGGATTTGCGAGGCGGATCAACACCACATCGCCCCGCGATTCAACGTCGACCTTGGCCATCTGAATTGCTCCCTGATCATCGACCGGCGGACCGCGGCCAAAGTCCATGTACGTCCCGGCGCTTGGCGCGAACGGCCCTCACCGCTAGGCTTCGGGCCAAAGCTTATCCGGGAGGACACGACAATGCTCAAGGGCCAGATGATGGACCGGCCGCTGCTGGTCTCGAGCCTGATCGACTACGCAGCCGAGGTGCATGCCACGAGCCCGATCGTCTCGGCAACGGTCGAGGGGCCGATCCATCGCCAGACTTATGCCGAGACCCGCACCCGGATCGCACGGCTCGCCAACGCCCTGCTGAAGCTCGGCGCCAAGCCCGGCGACCGGATCGCGACCATGGCCTGGAACACACATCGGCACTTCGAACTCTACTTCGCCATCTCCAGCATCGGCGCGGTCTGCCACACGATCAATCCGCGGCTGTTTCCCGAGCAGATGACCTACATCGTCAACCACGCCCAGGACACCATGCTGTTCTTGGATACGACGTTCGTGCCGCTGGTGGAGAAGCTCAAGCCGACGTTCATGCCGATCCGGACATACGTCGCGATGACCGACCGCGCGCACATGCCGAGCGCCGAGGCGATCGCTGGTATCCTCTGCTACGAGGAGATACTGGCGGATGGAGCACCCGACATCGTCTGGCCCGACCTCGACGAGAATACGGCCTGCGCACTCTGCTACACATCCGGCACGACCGGCGACCCGAAGGGCGCGCTCTACTCGCACCGCTCGAACCTGCTGCATTCATTCTTCGTGCTGGCCGCGGCGCAGGGCTCGTTCATGCCGACGCGCCCCATCCTTCCGGTCGTGCCGATGTTTCACGCCAACGCCTGGGGCCTGCCGTTCATCGTCACGCTCACTGGCGCACCATTCGTGATGCCGGGCCCGAAGCTCGACGGCGCGAGCCTGTTCGAGCTGATGGACAGCGAGAATGTCTGGGGCGGATGGGGCGTGCCGACCGTTTGGCTCGGGTTGCTCGACGAGATGAAGAAGCGCGGCCGCAAGCCTCACAGTCTCTCCCGCATCCTGACCGGCGGCTCGGCCATCGCGCGGGCTACCCTGGAGACCTACGAGCGGGATTATGAAATCGATATCGTGCACGGGTGGGGCATGACGGAGATGAGTCCGGTCGGCACCGTGACGCAGATGACTCCGGAGGAGCGCGCGCAGCCGTTCGACGAGCAGATGAACATCAAGAGCCGCCAGGGCCGGCGCATGTACGGCGTCGAGATGAAGATCGTCGATGCCGACGGGAAACGGCTGCCACACGACGGCGCCGCGCAGGGCGAACTCTACGTCCGGGGTGCCGCGGTCATTTCCGGCTATTACGGAAACGAGGCCGCAACCAAGGCTGCGATCGACAAAGAAGGCTGGTTCGGGACCGGGGACGTTGCCACCATTACGGCCGATGGCTGGCTGGTGCTGGTCGACCGGACCAAGGATCTCGTCAAGTCCGGAGGTGAATGGATCTCCTCGATAGACGTCGAGGCCGCGGTGATCGCCGTACCGCATCCAAAATGGACCGAGCGGCCGCTGCTCGTTGTGGTGAAAGCCCCCGGCGCCAATCCGAGCAAGGAGCAGGTGCTGGCCCACGTCGCCGCCAAGCTCGCCAAATGGCAGGTCCCCGACGACGTCGTATTCGTGGACAGCCTGCCGCTGACGGCGACGGGCAAGATCTCCAAGAAGGATCTTCGTGCCAAGTTCGCCGAGCATCGGCTGGACGCCGGATAATCAGGCACGGCGCCAGTATTTTCCTCTAGTTTTGCAATAGGTTCCGCTGGCGGGCGACGGACTGGCGGCGGATATCTTGGGCACTCCCCGGGAGGCGGGGAGCGCGGCGGTTGCCGCATCCATCGAGGGAGCCCGAGAGAATGCTTCGAACCGTCAAGGCGACCGGTGCCATCCTGGCCCTC